>NZ_JBHLWI010000055.1:0-52493 GCF_042432905.1 Fontibacter flavus
CATTAGTCGACCAGTATTATACGTGTCAAGGAAAAAATCTAATCAAAAATCCCCAATCATGACTTTAGATTTTCAAAATCAAAAAATTGCAGCATAAAAAAGGCTGCCCTTTTCGGACAGCCCCTTAAATCCCGGTAAAACTTTCCCACTTATTGGAAAAGTTTAGGTGCAAAATCGGAAAGGTATACCCTCCAATTTCTCCAAGTATGTCCCCCTTCAGATTCGACATACTCATATTTCATACCCATACCATCCAATTTTTCCCGGTATTCGACATTGGCATCGTAAAGGAAATCCGTTTTTCCAATGGCTATCCAGTATAATTTATAGCCATTTTCCATCTGGGTTTTCAATGTCCCGTCTATATCACTGTAGACTTTTCCGGTCGCATCCTCTCTGGGCATAATGGCTGCAGAGAACAATCCCATATAATTGAAAGTATTGGGAAAATACCTGGAAACATGCATGGTATGATAGCCACCCATGGAAAGCCCTGCAATGGCTCGGTTGTCCTTGTTGGCTTTTACCCGGTAATTGCTTTCAACAAATTTGATGATATCCATAAAATTGGCTTCATAAGTTCCATCCATGGTCTTTGGCACCATAAATTGGGGTTTATAATAACCCAAACTTCCTTCACCCGGAGCTGCATCCTGGATCACATTGCCATTCGGCATCACTATAATCATGGGCTTGGCTTTTCCTTGGGCAATCAAATTGTCCATAATCTGAGCGGCTCGTCCAAGAGAAATCCATGCTTCTTCATCCCCTCCTGCACCATGTAAAAGATAAAGTACAGGATATTTTTCAGAGGAGCTTTCATACCCTGGCGGGGTGTAAACAGTGATCCTACGGTCCATGCCCAATCCAGGAGAATCATACCAACGGCGGGCAACAGTCCCATGTGGAATATCATTTGTTTTGTACAAATCTGCATGTCCTCCCCCAATGATAAAAATATTGGTGACCGAGGCCACGTCCCTAATTAAAAAAGGATTGTTGGGATCGATGGTGGTAAAACCATCAATGATAAAAGAGTAATTATATAATTCCGGTCCAAGAGCTTGGCTTTTAAACTCCCAAACTCCCTTATCATTCTTTATGAAGTCTGCTTTACCAGGCCCATCCATCTCACCCATAGGGGTATCAATTTTCACTGTGGGTAAAAAATCCCCCGTCACCTGCACAGATTTAGCTTCAGGTGCTAATAATCTGAAAGTAACTGTATTGTCCTCATGGATCTCAGGTGAAATGATTTGTTGTGCCCGAAAAAGGGCTTCCTGGGCCTGAGAGGATAATCCTAAAAAGGCCAGGAAAAGAATGGAAAGTATTAGTCTTTTTCTCATAAATAATTTTTTAATTCTCAATATGTAATTATAACATAAAGAAATTATATTTCCTAAAAAATTAAACCTGATAGGGAACATTGAATTAAAGCAAATGAAAAAACAAAACATCAGGATTTTTCCTGATTTGAAGAATTTAAGCATATTTGGTAATATATTTAGAGCTAAATCCACCATATGTATACAAGAAGAGAATTTCTCATTCATGGGCTCTTATTGGTTTTCACGATCATTGCCACGACTTTAGCTGGCGGTGAGTGGCTATTTGGTAGATCTATTCTTGCCAGTGAAGAACATTTTTTGACATTGGAATACTTTCTGAAATCCACACATTTCTCCATACCATTTATTGGAATTTTGTTTGTACACGAAATGGGACATTTATTGACTTCCATTCGCCATCAGGTGAAGTCATCATTGCCTTATTTTATTCCTGCCTGGCTTGGTTTTTTAGGAGCTCCATCTATTGGTACTTTTGGAGCTATAATCCAAATGAAAAGCTTTGTAAACAGTAGGAAAAAGTTTTTTGACATTGGAGTTGCAGGTCCTTTGGCTGGATTTATAGTTGCATTTGGGGTACTCTGGTATGGTTTTACGCACCTGCCAGAAGCGGATTACATTTATCAAATACATCCGGAATATTTGGATCCCGATTTCAAAGGTCATTCTGAAGAAGAAGGTTATATCAACTTGGAGATGGGGTATAATCTCCTTTTTTATGGGATGGAAAAGGTCTTAGCAGATCCCGAGAAAATGCCCAATATGTCCGAGATCATTCATTTTCCTTATCTTTTTGCCGGCTACTTGGCCCTTTTCTTCACAGCACTAAATCTTTTGCCCATAGGACAACTAGACGGTGGCCATGTGATATTTGGTTTGTTTCCGAAACACCACAAAAAGATTTCACTAATTGCCTTTACCGCTTTCGTGTTTTATGCCGGTCTTGGTATAATCAATCCATTCCAAGACATTGACCGACTATTGATTTCAATTCCCCTGTACATTGGATTTCTTTATATCATTTATAGGCGAGCAAACCTTTCTAATCAAACCAAATGGTCAATCATCTTATTGCTTGCTGCTAGCCAATATGCATTATTATTGTTTTTCCCATTGATAGAAGGATATTCCGGATGGCTTTTTTTTGCATTCCTTTTGGGAAGGGTAATGGGTTTGGAACATCCTGAGGTTAGAGGGGTTCAGGAAATGGATAAACTTAGAAAAATTACCGCTTGGATAGCAATATTCATTTTTATTTTATGCTTTACACCACAACCTTTCATTTTTGCATGATTTAGTCACTAGCACATTTATTTGACTACCTTTGTAGCATGTCAAATACAATAATTAACTACAACAATTTTTTAGCAAAGCTCGGTTTTCAGGAATTCAACAAAATCCAGCTCGATTTTTTCAATGAGGTTGATCATCATCAAAACCTGATTTTGCTTGCCCCAACCGGTTCTGGTAAAACGCTTGCATTTCTGCTTCCCTTGATCAGATCATTAGGGGAAAACAAAAAACATGTTCAGGGCTTGGTGATAGTCCCAACAAGAGAACTTGCCCTTCAAATTGAGCAGGTTTTCAAATCACTGAAAACAAACTTCAAATCAACTTTATGCTATGGGGGTCATTCCATGAGGACTGAACAAAACAGTTTGGCTGAAGGAGCTACGATAGTGATCGGGACTCCGGGTAGATTAGCCGACCATATCCAAAGAGGATCTTTAGAGCTTTCAGAAGTAAAAACAGTAGTTTTGGATGAGTTTGATAAATCATTGGAACTGGGTTTCCATGATCAAATTGAGTCAATATTCGAATCTATCATCGGAAATCCAAAGCACTTCCTTACCTCTGCCACTGACTTGAAGAAATGGCCGGACTTTTTGCCTTTTGAATATCCCCATGAAATCAATTACCTGGATAACACAGTAAAGTCTAATTTAGAACTCAAAGTGCTGTATACCAGTCACAAGGAAAAAGGCGAGAATTTATTGAGGTTACTTTCCAAATTTGATCAGGAGTCCTCTATTGTTTTCTGCAACCACCGAGAAGCCGTGGACAGGTTAAGTATTTTGATGAAGGATTATGATTTTGAGCATGCTGTCCTACATGGAGGCATGGACCAATTGGACAGGGAAAAGAACCTGATCAAATTCAGAAGTGGCACAGTGAATATCCTTGTGGCTACTGACCTGGCATCAAGAGGCCTGGATATCCCTGAAATCAAACATGTCATCCATTACCAACTCCCCCATAAAGAGGAGGCATTTGTCCACAGAAATGGACGAACAGCAAGAATGCATGCGGAGGGGATCAGTTATTTGGTAATTGCGGATGATGAATACGTGCCGGATTACATTGAACAGGAAATTCAAGAGATTTCAGTTGAAGAGGATTTTTCTGCCCCAGCCCCATCCGAATATGCATGTATTTATTTCAGTGCCGGGAAAAAGCACAAAATCAGTAAAGGTGATATTGTAGGGTTACTGACCAAAAAAGGAGGACTTGAAGGTAAAGATATTGGCTTGATCACTATTCTGGATACATCCACTTATGCTGCTGTGAACCGTCACCAATCAAAGAGAGTCATAGAAAAACTCCATAATGAAAAACTGAAAAAAGTGAAAGTGAAAGTAGAAGAAGCTAATTGAGGTTTTTACTTTCAGTAAATGATTTTTCAGCAGCGGATTTAAGTTCCTTTAAGTTTGTAACTAATCCTTTGTCAAGATTATTCTGGAAATAGCTACTAAACAGTTTCGGTAAAACACCTTGAAGACTTTCTTCAACTTTGACGATGGTTCTATTGCCTTTTTCTTCAAAAAACCAATTATGGATGGCCAAAGCTCCAATAGTGGAACCTGTCCAACCAAACTTTGACTTAGTATTAGATGTGTGAATTTCTGATTTAAATGAAAGCCCTCCAGCCTTCCAATCAAATCTTGTCCCTTCCTTTACCTCATCGTAAACATATGTCTCGGTTACATTTTCTTGCCAAGATGGCCAATCATTTATCCGTGTCAAAGTTTCCCAAACCGTCTCAACTGGAGCCTCAATTTCAATCTGATCTTTTGAAATAACTGGAGCTTTTTCATTTACAGGTATATTCATGTCGTCTTTTTGAGGTAAACTTTCAGTGTATTGACTAAACAAGTAATTTTCATGGTAAAAGAAAAAACTGAAGGTCAATACCAATCCCAGCAAAATGTAAATTAGAATCTTCATTTGATTAATTTTTGAATTTCTTACAATAGTTGAATTTAATTATCCATTGATAAATCTAAGTCCAACTCCCCCAAGGCAAACCTTAACATAATCTCTTGAAAATAAAGCGTATACTTAGCCTGAGCGGCGGCAGATTGTGCAGTAACCAATTGTTGATTGGCCTGTGCCAGATCCACGAAATTACTCACCCCAAGTCTGAATCTTTCCGAAATGGCGGTTTGGGCTTCCCTTGCTGCTTCCAACTGTATCCGTGTAGCCTCTCCCCTCTTTACTGAGGCCTGGTAGTTTTCATAAGCCAATTTGACTTCTTGTAAAATCTTTCTTTCTAAAGCTGATTTATCCAATTGTTGATTGTAAAACTGCATTTTTGACCTTGCTACAGTAGCCTTATTATCAAAATTGTTGAAAATCGGTAAGCTCAAACTGAATCCTACTGTTCTTTGTGGGTAAATAGTGAAAAACTGATTGCTAAAAGTTCTTTCATCCAATGTGGTAAAAAAAGTATTGTAATTGAAAAAGGCATTTAACTGGGGAAAATAAGAAGCTTTTGCCGCCATCAATAATTTGTGATTGCCTGACTCCATTAATTGCTGCTCTTTAAGATCCTTTCTATGCATCTTTGCCGTGGCATACAACTCATCCAATGGCATTGTTAATAACTCATGATACACCTTCTCAAGAGAAACCGGTTCAAGTTCAGGTACAGCATTAGGCCCTAATTGCAGGAATTCAGCCAAAGTCCAAAGGTCGGTTTCCCATTGAATCTTGGCATCCAAGGCTACAGTCTCCAATCTTGCTACTTCTGCCTGCTGATTATACAGATCAGATAAGGTTCTTAACCCTGCCTCTACAAAGCCTTCAATTTGTTCCAGTTGATTTTGTTGGTTGATAAGGTTCTGCTCTGCTATAAGGTACAGTTGCTCATCAAGCAGGACCTGAAGATATGATTGGGCTACATTGAACATAACTGTTTCTTTCGCTCTTCCTAAGGCTTGACTACCCGCATCTTCGAGAAGCTTACCCGCCTGTGTGGCATTGATTCTCCTAAGGCCATTGAAGATCGGCATAGTCGCATTGAGCCTGCCGGATACGATATTATTGACCTGATTGGTGACAATCAATTCCCCTTCTACCTGTTGGAATTGTTGCCCAATTTGCCTGAAATTATCATTTGTGAGGTTTACCTTTGGCAAGTGAGACATTTGGGCATTAAGCCTTTCAATCCTCAGCACCTCCTGTTGGTTTTCTAATTTCTTGTAATCAATGTTCTGCCTCAGTCCAATTTGTACAGCTTCTTGAAAATTTAACTTCAGCGTATCCTGTGCATTCAAACTGTCGAAAGCAAAGGTCAATATGCTGCATATTATCAATAACTTTTTCATCTTAACGTAATGTCATTTATGATTTTTCCGTCCACCATCTCAATCAGACGATTACCATATTCCGCATTTTCTCTGGCATGGGTAGCCTGAACGATAGTTGTACCTTCCTGATTGAGTTCTTTGAATATTTGCATGATTTCCTTAGCTTGAGCTGAATGGAGATTGCCGGTAGGCTCATCTGCCAATAATAGTCTCGGCCTTCCTGCTATTGCCCGTGCTATGCCGACCAATTGCTGTTGCCCTCCTGATAACTGTTCAGGAAACAGGTCTTTTTTAGCCACCATATTGAACCGGTCCAAAAGATCTGCAATAATGCTCTTGCGCTCGCTCCCAGATACTTTCCTGTAGAGTAAAGGCGTTTCGATATTTTCATAAACAGTAAGTTCGTCTATCAGGTGGTAGGCTTGAAAAATGTACCCAAACTCGGATTTATGCAACTGTGACTTTTGCTTTTCTTTCATACCATTGACAGATTGGCCATCAAAAAGATACTGCCCTTCAAAATCTTCATCCAGTAAACCGATAATATTCAATAATGTGGATTTACCCACACCGGAAGGCCCCATCAAGGTTAAAAATTCCCCCTGCTCAATATTCAGGTCAATGCCCTTGAGGATGAATACCCGATGGAACCTCGATTCAATAAATTTATCAATATTGCTGAGCTGTATCATATCTTATTCAATAAGTCCGATTTACCTTTAAACTGAAGATGATGTAAGATTTTTTTGTAATGGATTTACTTGGCATTCTCCTACATCCATCTTTCGAAATCCCACTTTAGAACTCCGAAATAATTAATCCCCTTACTCCCTTTTCTTAACTCTATTCCCATGCCATTAAAAAAAGCCCCAAATCACATTTTTGGGGCCTTTTGACTGAAATGAATCACCTTTGATCCGAACAACATTGTTCGCTTGCGGACGAAATTGAATTTTAAAATTAGTATTGGGATAATTTCAAATTCATACCCTTTACATATTCAGTTTGAAAATTCGGAAAAGGTTGAATAAATAATTAAAAATAACTGATTTATGAATTCTGCCACTAATCAATCAAACTTAGGGTTTTATCCAAATAGAGATTATTAGTGCCTATCATTTATTGATATTTGATTGGTAATTTAGGTATGATAAAAAATGATTCCATCTTAAAAGGTTTGGGCCGATCATTTAAAAATATTGAACCAAATAAATGAATTTTGTGCTAGCTTCCGACCAATGATTATCCCGCCTATTCCCCCTTTTGAAAACGAAAGATTAAAACATCTAAGGTCTTTTAAGATTCTTGACACCATTCCAGAATTGGATTATGATTCCATTACTGAATTGGCATCAACCATTTGTCAAACTAAAGTTTCCTTGATTACATTTATAGAAACTGACCGACAGTGGTTTAAATCAAAAGTAGGCATCGAAATAGAAAATGCCCCGAGGGAACATTCATTTTGTGCCCACGCCATCCTCCAACCTCAGGAAATTTCAGTTTTTGACAATTTGAACTTAGATCAAAGATTCAAAGACAATCCTTATGTTAAAACGGGACCAAAATTCAATTTTTATGCAGGAGTCCCTTTGGTAACAGATGACAACCTTCCTCTTGGAACGCTATGTGTTTTGGACTATGAGCACAAACAACTTTCTGACCAAAAGCTTGAGGCATTAAAAAAATTAGCAAGGCAGGTAATGTCTCTCGTTAATTTAAGAAAAACCAAAATTGCACTTGAGGAAAACAAAAGATAATAGAAAATCAACTCGCCTATCAAAATTCAATTTTTCATGCCATCCCGGGCATATTAATGGTGGTGGATTTAGATGGAAATTATTTAGAAGTTATATCTGGCAAAAATGAAGATTTACTTTTTCCACCAGAACTCTTTTTACATAAAAATTTCAAGGATATTCTTCCAAAGGATATTGCTGAAGAATCTCTTTCCATTTTGGTAAAATTAAAGCAAGGAGAAACTTTTGGCTTGATGGAGTATGCGTTAAAAACAATTGGAGGCAAAAAAGATTTTATTGCTCGGTTTTCAAAATTTGGAAAGGACAAAGCTATCATTCTAATCAGCAATATGACTGACTTAAAAGATGCTGAAAGAGAGCTGATCAGAACTAAAGATGTCCTTCAGGAAGCAGGGATAATGTCAAGAATCGGGGGATGGGAAGTAAACTTTATTGATAACACTCAGACTTGGACCGAAATAACCAAAGAAATATTGGAGTTCGAAGGTGAAACAATACCTCCGATAGAAGAAAGTATTAAACTATATGATTCAAGTGAAAGTCTTGAAAAAATAACAAGAGGTTATAATGATGCCATACAAAATGGCAAAAGCTATGACTTAGAACTTTTAGTCAAAACATTCGCTGGAAATAAAAAATGGGTAAGAACTATCGGCAAGCCCATATTTGAAAATGGAAATTGTTTAAAAATTTTCGGGACCTTTCAGGATATTTCTGACCGAAAGGAATATGAAAATCAAATCATATCCCGCTCAGCTGAATTTGAAAACCTCTTCAATACAATGGCCCAAGGGGTAGTTTATCATGATAGTGAAGGGAAAATAATAAGAGCTAATCCAGCAGCTGAGAAAATTCTTGGTTAAGCCTGGACCAAATGCACGGAAGAACATCTGTTGATCCACGTTGGCATGCTATTTATCTAGATGGTAGCCCATTCCCAGGGAATGAACACCCTGCTATGGTCACCTTACGCACTGGTAAGATGATCAAAAACCAGATTATGGGTGTTTTTGCCCCCGAAATCGATGCATACAGATGGATTCTTATCGACTCGGTACCAGAATTTAAAATAGGTGAAAAAAAACCATTTAGGGTCTTTGCATCATTTCATGATATCACCCCTATCAAAGAAATTGAAAATCAACTTAAAGAGAACCGTGCTAATCTTAATCTGATCATTGAAAGTTCCAAAGAATGCATCTGGTCTTTAGATAAAGATTTTAATATAGTTTATGCAAACAAAATGTCTCAAAGACTTTTTAATGAATATTTAGGTCTTCATTTAGAAAAAGATGACAATTTTTTGGCGCCACTTCCAATAGAAAGAAAAGAATTTTGGAGAAATAATTTCAAAAAGGTTTTTGATGGTGAGTCCATCAATTTAAATTTTAACTATGATTATGAGAATTTTAAAAAGTATTTCGAAGTAAGTATCACACCAATTAATGTCGAGGGAAAAATCATAGGCGCCGCAGCTCTTGCATTTGACAAGACTGAAACGACAAAATACTTGATGGCAATTGAAGAGCAAAATACCAGGCTAAGGGAAATTGCATGGATTCAATCACACGTGGTCAGAGCACCTCTTGCACGGCTAATGGGGTTAGTCAACCTCTTACAGGATGAACAATTAGAAACCCTAGAAGCAAACTTCTTTCTCCAGTCAATCTATACTTCTGCTTTGGAGTTGGATGATGTCATCAGACAGACTGTAAATAAAACTGATCGTTTATCTAAAGAATTATAATTCTGGAACTTCAAATATCGTCCAACATTGTCATATGCTTTCTTTATGCATCTTTGTACTGCTTCATCCATAGCTTCAATTCCAGCAATATTTATTTTATGAGAGCACAATGAATTCGGTTTATCTGACTCTAACTTACCTTATAGTTGCTGTTCTTTTAAATTAATTGCAACTCCTTATTATAATTGAAAATCAATCAAAGGGACTATCACATTTTCCAAATATATCATCTATAAAAGTCTGCTTGAAAAACTCAACTTATAATATGGTAAAAAACAGCTGGATAATCAATTAGAAACAGCCTTAAGCCCGATAATTGAACCTATTAATGCAGTAATAAATAATATCCTTAAAAATGTTGCTGGTTCTTTGAACACAAAAATCCCAACCAATACTGTTCCCACTGCTCCAATACCTGTCCAAACAGCATAGGCTGTTCCAATAGGTAATGATTGGGTTGCTTTAATTAAAAGTCCCATGCTGATGCTAAGAGTCACAACGAACCCTGCATACCAAAAATACATGTCAATTCCAAAACTCGATTTAGCCTTTCCTAGGCAAAAAGCAAAGGCCACCTCAAATAAACCAGCAATGATTAAAAGAACCCAATTCATTTATTTTCAATAATTTTTTGATTTTGGAAGTATTAGGCTTTTTACATTTCCAGACCCACCAAATAACCTGTATATAACAAATAAAAGCTGAGTAGAACAAATGCCTGCCAACGGTCCAATCGGTGTTTTTTACCAATGAACATGGCTAAAAAGAGAAACAAGGTCCCTCCCATTATCAGGTAAATATCAGTATTGAATGAAGATTGAAAGTTCAAAGGTCGAATTAATCCGCTAACCCCAAGAATAAGGAAAATATTGAAAATATTGGAACCAACGATATTTCCAATAGCAATATCTGCATTACGTTTCATGGCCGCTACAACTGAAGTCGCCAGTTCAGGTAAAGAGGTACCTGCAGCAACAATGGTAAGACCAATTATTTTTTCACTGACTCCAAGTGACTGTGCCATAGCGACGGCATTATCCACCACTAGTTTTCCTCCGAGCACTAAACCTCCTAAACCTGCAAATATCAAAACCCATATTTTCAATGTGGTATAATCTTTAGCTACTACCACTTCAATATTGGGGTCAGTTTTCAGTTGCGTCGCTACATATACGAGAAAAGCAATGAAAAAGACCAAAAGCAATGCCGCATCATATCTTGAAAGCAATCCTGAGGATCCGAAAAAATAGTTATTGACTAAGAATAATAAGAATAAGGCCGCTAAAAATGAAAAGGGGATTTCCTTCCATACAGTACTTGATTGTACATATAGTGGAGTGATGATGCCGGCAATTCCCAAAATGACAAAAAGATTGAAGTTGTTCGAACCTATTATGTTCCCAAAAACTATATCTGAATAACCTTCTGATGCAGCAACCACGTTAACCACAAGCTCTGGAGCAGATGTCCCAAAAGCCACTATAGTCAAACCAATAGCAAGATCAGAGACCTTGTTTTTCTTCGCCAGTACAGAGGCGCCATCTACCAACCAATCAGCACCTTTGACCAATAGTACAAGACCTCCTGCAAGAAGTAATAATTGAAGAACCATAGCTGATTTAATATTGAAAAGCAGCTATAAAGTTGGTGATTTATCTGTGAATAATTGTGATTTGAATTAATAAATCTCAAAATTAAATTTACAATTTATAACTCCATAAATCATTGATCCAGCTCCTCCTACTCCACCTTAAACGCATCCACCGGATTGATCATAGCAGCACGGATAGATTGAGAACTTACAGTCACTGCAGCAATAATGGTGGCTACCAATCCCGCGAAGAAGAAAACAGACCAGGAAATGGAAATTTTATAGGCAAAATTAGCCAACCAGCTATTCATCCCGAAATACGCGAGGGGAATAGCCAAAATAAAACCTATCAATACCAATTTCAGAAAATCCCTACCCAACAAACTCACTATCCCCCATATACTGGCACCCATTACCTTCCTGATACCGATTTCTTTCACCCTTCTTTCTGTGGCATAGGCTGAAAGACCAAATAAGCCCAAAACAGAAATCAGAATGGCCAATCCTGCGAAGAAACCGAAAACTGTTCCCACTTTTTCCTCTGCTTCATACTGTTGATTAAAACGGTCTGCCACAAAATAATAATTAAAAGGAAAATCAGGTTTCATTGCCTGCCATTCTGCTTTTAGAAACTCTAAAGTCTCTTCTTTTGATTCTGATCTGATTTTTATGGCAACCTCATTGAATCGGTCCTGAGGAATCAAAAAAACCATGGGGCTTATGGGCTGATGTAAGCTTTCAAAATGGAAATCCTTCACTATGCCCACTACATATCCTCTCCGGTTACCGTACAGGAACTGTTTGTCTATGGCCTCTTCTTCATTTTCCCAACCTATAGCCCGGACAGCAGACTGATTCAGAATAAAAGCCTCAGTGGAATCGCTTGCCATATTATAGTCAAAATCTCTTCCTGCCACAATTTTCATTTCAAAAGTCTTAAAAAAGGAATGGCTCACATGTATATCTGCAATCCTCACATCAATAGGAGAAAGCTCACCCCTGACTTCTGCCTGTGCCCCCTGAGCGTCAAGAAGACGACCCGATGGCAACCTGCTGCCTAATGACACTTCTGAAACTCCCGAATTAGAAATCAGCCTTTCCCTCAACATTTCATAATTATCTGTAAACTCTACGTATGCGGGCAAGACTACAATCTCTTCTTTCTCAAAACCCAAATCTTTATCCTTCATAAAATCAAGCTGCTGAATGACAACGAGTACAGCTACGATCAGTACGATTGAAATGGCAAATTGACCAATGACCAGAAAAGACCTGAGTTTTTCATGAATGGAACCTATCTTATAGGTACCCTTCAGTACTTTGACAGGTTGAAACCCTGATAAAAAAAGTGAAGGATAACTTCCTGAAATCAGGCCAACGGCAATTACTAAAAACAATAAAGCTAAGATATAATAAGGACTATCTAAAAAATTTATTTCCAATTGTTTATTAGTAAAATCTCCAAAAGAATTTATACTCAAGGCCACCATGACTAAAGCAAGCAAAAGTGCAATAAAAGTCATGAATATTGTTTCACTCATGAACTGCTTCACTAACAGTGGCCTATCTGCGCCAAGAACTTTTCTAAGCCCTACCTCCATCGCACGCTTGGCAGACCTTGCGGTCGCTAAATTCATAAAATTGATACAGGCTATCAACAATATGAACACTGCAATTGCACTATAGATATAAACATATTCTATACTACCGTTAGGTTCTATTTCTGAATCTAAATTGGAATAAAGATGTATATCCCTCAATGGCCACAAAAAGAGCTTGGTGCCCATCGAAGCTGAAAAACCTTGGGCACTTGGCGGTATATGTCTGTCAATAAAAGCTGGCAACTCAGCTTCTAAATCCTCGGCATCAATTCCCTCTTCCAAAAGCAAATAGGTTGAAAAACTGTTACTGCCAAAATTTTTCATGACGGCTTCATATCCTCCGTAAAACTCTACAACGGGTTCCATGGAAGCCAAGAAATCCAATTGGAAATGAGAATTATCGGGAACATCTTCCATGATCCCACGAACCTGCATATCCATAGACGCAGAGCCAATTTTGACTTCCATATATTCTCCCATAGCAGATTGATCCCCGAAATATTTCTTTGCCATGGATTGAGTCAAAACCAAACCATCAGGAAATGTAAGGGCTGTCGATGGATCTCCTTCTACTAATTTCCAAGAGAACACCTTGAATACTTCAGGGTCAGAAAAAAAGAACTTGCTTTCTTCAAATACATCATCCCCTTCTTTGACGACAAGCTTGACATTCATCAATCTTACTGCTTCCTCAATCTTTCCTTGAAAATCCGATTTCAGCAATGGTCCGAAAGGAGGCGCTGCATGACCCAAATGAAGATTAGCTTCGCCATTTGGGTTAAACCATGCACGGGAAACCCTGAAAATCCTATCACCATGCTGATGATAATTATCATAGCTTAGCTCATGCTGGACAAAAATGAAAATCAAAATACTTGCCGCCATACCGACAGACAAACCCAAAATATTGATCAAAATATAAACTGGGTTTTTCTTAAGGTTTCGGATGAAAATTTTCAGATAATTGAACAACATGATTGTGGGGTTTATTGAAGTTATGCTCTTTGAGTGAATTTAAGATTCCTGACTCTAGTCATCTTTCAAAGTCTTGGCAGGATTTTGTATATATACTTTGACAGTTCTGAATCCAATGGTCATAAAGGAAATCGCCGCAACAATGAAGATTGCAGATAAGTAAACCCAGGCCGGTACATCTGAATGATAAGCAAAGCCCTTTGCCCACTCTTTACTGAACCATATCCCAAAAGCAACAGCCAGAATGGCTGATACAGCCAAGAGTGCAAAAAAATCAGCGGCAAGCACCTTTAATACATCTTCGAACTTTGCCCCAAGCACCTTTCGGATGCTGATTTCTCTTGTTCGCCTTAATGCCACATAAGAAACCAGGCCAAACAAACCCATGATGGCTATAAACACTGCTATTCCTGCAAATACAGTAAAGATCGCCCCAACTCTTTCCTCTGATCGGTACATGCGTGCATATTCTTGATCCACAAACTTGTAATTGAAAGGTCTGTCAGGATATTGACTGGACCATAAAACTTCTAGTTTACTGAGATTTTCAGACGGATTTCCTTTTGGCAATTTTGCGAGAATGACATTTGCTTGTTCAGGGTCAACAACTATGGCTAGAGGCCCTACATGATGGTGCAGGGAATTGAAGTAGAAATCCTCAACTACTGCCTTAATGCCTGAAAGTCCTTCTTCTCCCAAACTCACTTTTCTACCTATTGCATCTTCAGGGGTCCAACCAAGTTCTTTAGCTGCAGATTCATTTAATATCAAAGAAAAATCAAACCCTTTTTCATATGCCTCTGTACGGCTGATATCATTTTCTGAAAAATCCTCACCAGCCAGGATAGTCAGGCCCAGAGTTTTGACTATATCCTGGTCTACCGAATAACCAGTAATCATGATTTCTTTATCATTATCACCTCCTGGGAATATTTTATAGCCAGCTTTTATATGGATAGGCATATCAGCTGCCAATGCTACCTGGCTTGCTACACCTGTTCTCAACATTTCAGATTTAAAGCTCTTAATGGAATTTCTCATGTTGTAATGATAGGATAATGCCACCACTTCCTCCCTGTCATATCCAAGATTAATGGTCTGCATGTAATCCAATTGATTTTTAACTACAATGGTCGATATCAATAGACCGATGGAGACAAAAAACTGAAACACCACCAAAGACTTCCTTAACCAAGCTCCTCCTCCCATTTTGATGTTTTTTCCCAGGGCCTTCAAAGGCTCCATATTGGATAAAATCAGAGCCGGATAAAAACCAGACAAAAGACTGACCAAAATCAGGATAATGGCCATGACAAATACTCCCAATGGCGAAAAAAGCACGTTAAAATCAAAAGGAACTCCTGTTAAGGATTCAAAATTGGATGCTAGAATAAAAAGAGCCAATAAACTGAACAACAAACTGCTGGCAGTCAGTAAAAAGGATTCAGAGATGAACTGACCAAAAAGCTGGGAACGACCCGCTCCCAAAACTTTCCGCAGTCCAACTTCCTTATTCCGTTCTGTAGCTTCAGCCGTTGCCAGATTAACATAATTGATGATGCCGATGAAAATCAACAGTATTCCAACCAGTCCAAAAACATACAGGTAACGGATATCCGTCGTCGGTTTGATTGTTGAAATGGCACTATCCGAAACATGAATAGTGGTTACAGGCTGTAGATGAAAACTGGTTGTAAAACCATATGCTTTCATGGCTTCACCAAAATATTTGTCAGAAATTTGGTCTATTTTCCCCTTTATCTCAGACAGATTGAATCCTTCCTGAAATTTCACATAGGAATAATAATTGGAAGGTGACCATTCGGGGTTTCTTCCATGTCTGTGTGTCTTAAAAGATGCCAAAAAATCAAAATCTATATGACTATTGGAAGGAAAATCCTGCATAACACCAGTCACTAGGTAATCTGCACCATCCACTTTTAGGCTTTTCCCTGTTGCCTCTGCAGCTGAATTAAAGTACCTTTTGGCTGTCGATTCGGTCAAAACTATCTGATCAGGCTCATTCAAAACCAATGAAGGGTTTCCGGTAAGCAGAGTCAAGTCAAACACTTTGAAAAAATTATGATCTGCATAGGCAAATTTGTTTTCTTCCTGATTGCCCAACCCGGCATCCACTAAAACAGAAGAAAATATACTCAGGTCAAAAACCAAGGTTCCTGTCTCCACCTCAGGCACCTCTTCTAGTAAAGTTGGTACCAAGCTGGAAGGTGTTGTACTCACCATTTGACCTTCAGCACCGGAAACAAATTCCTGATTGATCTTATATATCCTGTCATAATCCGAATACATTCGATCATAACTCCATTCATGATGAATGTAAAGGGAGATTGCCAAAAAACTTACTATGGCTATCGTAAGCCCTAAAATATTGATCCCTGAATAGAGCTTCCGCTTACTTAGGTTTCGCAATGAGACTTTTAAATAATTTTTCCACATAAGAAATCAGACTAATAAATGGTTTAAACAGTGATGGACCTACTTACTTGAAAGGCACTTAGCAATCAATCTCAGACCTTACAAAACAAGTAGGTAAGAAACTATAAGATTTATAGGTACTTACCCAGTATTATGCCAAGTACATAACCTTAAAAAAAGCAGCAAAAGGGCATTTTTGTTGATTTTATATATTAAAACACGGACAGTATTGTTCGCTCGCGGTCAATGATCTTTATTATGAAGGCTAAATGAATTTTACTATTACCTGAAGTCTTTAATCCATCTTGGGATCATACTGTGTTACTTTCAAGACTATAAATTACTTCAAATTTCCGGAGGCATTTAAGAGATGTTGGATTGAACGTAATTTGAACTTTATCAAAAAACATGAAGCTCTGAAATATTTTAAAACTTAAAAAATTACTCTTGACAAGCACATAAATGCAGGTTTTTTTTCAACATTAATTTCCTGAATTTTTGTATTTGGAAAATTAGCTTATTGACGCTTTATTACAGATTGTTTCATAAAAATGTTTTATTATTTTCTAAAGGGCATATGACGTCAAATGAAAAACATTTCCCTTTCAATGAAAGGGAAATTGCAATAAATACTTGTTTAACAGCAGATTTTCGACAAAAGAAAAACTTGACTCTCCAAATCTGATCCTCTTCATGTGTTAATATTAGCCATAAATGGCACTTAATTTGTAAAAAGAATTTGAAACACCTGATAAATAGACACTTAACTTAATGAAAAGCAATTGTTTATAGTGAAATTCTCCCTCAAAAACTCGATTTGAATCAATGTGATTTTGTTCACTTAATCTCCAAAAACCAACTACTTCTAAGATTTTGAAAGTTACATTCAATATATTTTCCTACACTTTATACTTGTTAATGGTTTTCCAAAGCCTGGATAGCCTGGCCGACGAAGGCTCAGAGCAGTTAAAGGACAATTTGAAAAAAGACTCTCAAGAATATGTAATCCGATTCTGGAATAACACCAATGGGCTTCCGCACAATACCGTTTATGCCTTGGAAAAAGGCCCTTTAGGTTTTATCTGGATGGCGACGGAAGAAGGACTGACTAGGTTTGATGGCTCTGATATTGAAGTTTTCAATAAAGACAATGTGCCAGAATTAATTGAAAATTCATTCTATGGATTTTTCCTGGTAGAAGGAAAGGGAATTTGGGCTGCAGGAGATTATAGTCTAGCCTTCATTTATAAGAATATCGTCAAAGTAGTGGACTGCCATGAAATCACCACTGATTCCTGGATTACCGCTGTGACAGAGGATCATCAAGGCAATTTATGGGTAGGCACAAAAAACGGCCAATTATTTCAATTGATTGATGACAAATTTGCTCAAGTCCCAAATTGGCTTCCAAAAGAAGATGTTAGCATTCAAAGCCTTTATAATTCAGGCAATCAAATGTTTATTGGAACTGACGAAGGTTTATATTCAATGAACCTTGACTCTTTTGAATACAACAGGATAGGACCAAAAGACCTAAATACCAGGATTATTTTCACTGTAAAGGATCAAGTTTATATTGGAGCGCCTAAGACAGGGGTTTTAAGTTTAGACAAGTCAGAGAACTTGACCACAATCATTCCTGACAAGGATCTTGCATTTCTTGATTACAGGAATCTTAGAGTGGATGATAAGGGAAATATTTGGGGGGGTACTGAAAAAGGCGAACTTCTGATTATAGAAGATGGTAAAGTCAGTAAAATACCTTTGTTAGAAATAAGCGATATTTCTATCAGGAAATTATGGGTAGATGAGGATATGATATTCATTGGAACCCAAGGAAAAGGATTGGCCGTTGTAAGAAAATCAACGATCCAAAAACTTGATCATGCCCTACTATCCAAGCAAAACATCAGACCAATATTCATTTCCCCAAATGGTACGAAATGGATTGGAACAAAAAGCAATGGTCTTTTCAAGCTAGATGGAGAAAAGACCATATCATTCACTACCAAAACCGGATTACAAAGTGATGCTATTGTGACTATTGGCGGTGATGATGAAAAGATTTATGTTGGCACAAGAAACGGCATGCATCTAATCAATGCAAAAAACAATAAAATAGAGCGTAACTACTATGCTGAGAACGGTTTTCCCGGTGAGCATGTCAATACCATTTTTCAAGCTTCAGATGGCAAAGTTTGGTTTTCCATTGCCAATAAGGGCATATACTACCTTGATGATAAAGGGGAAGCAGTAAAAGTCAATTTACCAGAAAAGCTACAAGCTGTCAGTTACATTACTGTTCAGGAAACAAAATCAGGTGAACTCCTTTATGGTTCAATCAGTAAAGGTCTGGTCAGGATAAAAGGAGGCGTATTTCAGGAGCATATTGATCTGCCATTGACCCCAGGTGAAAATATTATTTACAGTATTTTTGAGGATCATGACGGATCTCTTTGGCTGGGTACTCAAGGTGGTCTTTTGTGGTACAATAATAAATCTTTCAAACACCTGACAAAAAACAATGGCCTAAACGCCAACGGCATTTACTCCATCATGGAGGATCATCATGGCAAGATTTGGCTAAGCAGTAATTTTGGCTTACAGAGGATTGCGAAAGAGGAACTTACCAAATTTAAATCATCCGATGATCAATTTTTTTATGTAACTTCTAATTTTTATGGCCATGAAAATGGAATGAGTAATGAAGAAACCAACAGCCTTATTTATCCAAGTGCAACAATGGATAAAAATGGGACGATTTGGTATCCTACTATTGAAGGTATCAGTATAGCTGATCCAGGATCTATTCAAGAAGATCGCTCCCAATTAAAATTTCATTGGGACATACTTAGATTAGGTAATAGTTTTAAAAATATACTACCTGGTCAAGATGTGATTGAAGTTCCAGCTGACATTGATTACTTTGGCATAACATTCAGTAATATCAATTACCATAATCCTGAACAAGTGGCTTTTTATTACAGAGTCAAGAATCTTTCCGAAGACTGGATTTACCTAAGTGATAGAAAAGAGCTAATCTTTAACAGTTTGAAGCCCGGTAATTATTCCCTGGAAATTAAGACAATTGAATTGGGCAATATTGAATCAGTCCATAGCTTAAATATTAAGGTATTACCTTTATTTTACGAGACATATACCTTTAAATTGATATTGGTTGTGATTGGATTATTATTGGCCATGTTTTTGGTACAATATTATTTAAAAGTCCGTATTGGAAAAGATCTGGAAAGAATGGTAGAGCAAAGGACCCATGACTTAAATGATACCAATCAAAAACTTGAGAGTGCCATGTTGGAAATAGCAGCACAAAATGAAACTTTGAAAAATATTACATGGCAACAGTCACATACCGTAAGAGGGCCTCTTTCAAAAGCGATGGCAATTGTTCAGATGTTGATGAATTATTCAAAGTATCACGAACTACAAATGAGTAAGGAGAAGCTATTCTTGGAACTTGAAAAAACGCTTGAGGAATTGGATAAAATGATCAGAGAAATCAATAAGAAATTTGAAGGTTTGAGGAAGTAAGATGGCAGCGAAAGTTTTGATAATAGATGATGATCCGGTTGTTCTTCTTTTACATAAAGTCATTTTAAAAGAAGATTGCGGTGCTGATATGATCGCATGTTTTTCCGAGCCAGTTAAAGCATTGGAACATATTATTACCCATCAAGAAGAGATTGATAAATTCGTAATCTTATTGGACATCAACATGCCGGTTATGAGCGGATGGGAATTAATGGATGCACTTTATAAAGAATTAGACCACTCCCAGCTTCATGTGATTATCGTCTCCTCATCAGTCAGTATTGAAGACAAAGAAAAGGCAAAAACATATCCATCCATAATGGATTATTGGGAAAAACCCATTTCTAAGAATAATTGTATTTCATTAAAACAAATATTAGAATCCCTAAATGCCTGTTAATGGAAGCTTAAAACTTTTCTGGTAAAGTAAATGTAAAGGCATTCAAAATGCTGACATCTTTTGCTTTTCTTTCACTTTTCGGCTCAAAAGTAAATCTGTTAAAAAACCCCGGTTTTTTCTGAAAGAATGTCTTCATATAAAACCATTTCAGAATAATTAATTGTATTTAATTGAAAACATAAAACACTATAGAGCTAAAACAAAGTATTTAATTTTATATTTAGTTACAAATGAATATTTTTTAGAATATTATTTCGGTCAATCGGGTATTAATCTAAAAAACAAAATATAATTTGGTTACACTTAAACAAATATCGGACCGCTATAACCGAAATTCATGCCGTTAAAAGATTATTTTTTTATTTAAAAATTATCATTTCATATCTTCATTTGAGCTCACGATACCTATTCAAGAATTTCTAGCCTTTATTCTTAAATAGTAATCAATAACATTTACCCAGTCACTATTGATATGAAAAAAATCTATCAGATTTTAAGTCTATTATTGGTTTTCAGTATTAGCACTTTTGCCCAACAACAAGTAAATGGTTCCTATTTTAACCAACTTGATTTTAGATTTATTGGTCCAGATGGAAACCGAACCATTGCAGTCAGAGGAGAACCCGGCAATAATATGGTCATGTATGTTGGTATGGCTTCAGGAGGCTTGTTCAAAACCGAAGACGGGGGCGGTACCTGGAATTCCATTTTTGATGATCAGGATATCTCTTCAGTTTCCGCCTTGGCACTGGCACCAAGCGATCCCAACCAGGTTTGGGTAGGTACAGGTGAAACATTCCTGATCAGGCCTGCACATGCCATGGGGAACGGTATTTATAAATCCACTGATGCCGGTAAAACATTCCAGAACATGGGATTAAAAGAAACTGCAAGGATAGGGCAAATTGAAGTTGATCCGAGAAATCCAGATGTGGTTTATGTAGCGGGTTTGGGCCATACTTATGGCAAACAAAAAGACAGAGGTGTATATAAAACAATTGATGGCGGAAAAACCTGGGAAAATGTACTTTTCGTCGATGAAGGAACTGGAGCTGTTGACCTGGCTATGAATCCCAAAAATCCCGATATTGTATTTGCAGCATTTTGGTCAATAGATATCAAAACATGGGGTCTTAACAGTGGAGGACCAGGAGGAGGAATTTACAGAACAAAAGATGGGGGAAAAACCTGGGAATCAATGAAAAACAACGGCCTGCCCGGTGGTGACAAAAACCCTGTTGGCAAGTCCTCTGTTGCCATTTCCTACAGCAATCCTAACGTGGTTTATGCCCTTTTTGAAATGGACAGTCCTCAATTATGGAAATCCACAGATGGTGGTGACTCTTGGGAACTGACCATGATCAACCATACCATCAATGAAAGAGCACCTTATTATACAAGGCTAAGAGTTTCCACAGACGATCCTGATGAAATCTATTTCGCATCTGTAAGGTTCAGTACTTCAAAAGACGGAGGAAAAACCCTCGCTCAAGCAGGATACCGTGCTGGTGGTGACAACCATGACATTTGGGTTGATCCTTTGAATGCCAACAGAATACTGGTAGCGCACGATGGTGGAATGGGCATGACCTGGAACAAACAGCAGACCTATAAGCAATTTGTCTTCCCAAATGCACAGATGTACCATGTATGGACTGATAATCAAGTGCCTTACAATGTTTACGGAAACAGGCAGGACGGATATTCTTACAGAGGTCCGAGCAACAGTAGACAGGGAAGTATTCCATTGGGCCTTTGGCATGCTGTAGGCGGTTGCGAAAGCGGATGGGCTATTCCGGATCCTGTGGACAATAATATTGTCTGGTCGGGCTGCTATGACGGTGGTCTCCAGGTGTATGATTTGAGAACAGGTCATGCAAGAGATGTAAGGGTATGGCCTGAAGCAGGCTATGGCTGGGCTCCTGCTGACCTCAAATACAGATGGCATTGGTCCTTCCCTATTTTCATCAGCCCACATTTCCATAAGCGAGTTTATGTGGGAAGCCAATTTGTCCATATGACAGAAGATTATGGACAAAGCTGGAAAATCATAAGCCCTGACCTCACCAGAAATGATAAAAGCCATCAACAATCATCCGGCGGTATCGCTACTGATAATCTTATGACTTTTGATGCATCAGTCCTATTTGCTATTGCAGAATCACATTTGGAAGATGGCTTGATCTGGGTCGGATCTAATGATGGATTGATGCACATCACCAGAGATGGTGGTAAAAACTGGGAAAACATCACTGCCAACATTCCAGGCAAGCCGGAATTGGGCACTATTTCCAGTATAGAACCTTCAAGACATCGGGCAGGAACAGCTTATGTAACAGTTGATGCCCACCAATTGGGTGATTTTGACCCTTATGTCTACAAGACATCGGATTATGGCAAGACCTGGGTGAAAATATCTGATGGCATAGAAAAATCAGAATCCTCATTTGTACACGTAACCAGAGAAGACCCTAAGGTTCCAGGTTTGTTATACACTGGTACCGACAAAGGGCTTTATATCTCTAAAGACGACGGCAAAACCTGGTTCAGATTAAGGAACAACCTACCTCCAGTTCCGATTTATTGGCTTACCATTCAGGAAGAATTTAATGATATGGTCATTGGAACTTATGGTAGAGGATTCTACATCTTAGATGATATCACTCCTATCAGGGAATTATCAGCCGAAATTCTTTCTAAAGACATGCATTTATTCAGCCAAAGACCAGCATACAGGTTCCAGGAGGTTCAGGGCATCAAGACCGAAGGAAGGTCTATGACCACGGGAAGCAACCCGCCTTATGGCATGGATATTAACTACTACCTCAAATCACCTGCTAAAGAGGTGAAGATAGAAATATTGAAAAAAGACGGAACACTAATCCGCACCATTTCAGGCAAAAAAGAAGCTGGGGTCAATAGAGTATGGTGGGATTTGAGACATGAACCGACTTTGCAGCCTAAGTTATTGGTAGCTCCGCCTGACAAGCCTTGGGTTAAACTGGAAGGCAGAGAATTCAGACCATTGGTGACTTGGGACCTAGATCTCTACAGAGGTCAATTTGGACCAAGAGTAGTACCTGGCGATTATGTCGTAAGGGTAACCGTTGACGGGAAAACTGAATTACAAAATGTCACCGTACTCAAAGATCCAAATACAGCAGGAACATTGGATGATATTGAAAAACAAGTGTCCTTCTCCCTGAATTTGAATGCAGCTATGAATGAAGTGGTAACCACCATCAATGAAATTGAGGAAATACGTAAAGAATTGGAAGAGCTTGTAGTTTCAAAAGATGATCGTGAACTCCAAAATAAAATCAAAGAACTGGAAGCTAAAATCCTAAAAGTAGAGGGCGAGCTCTTTGACATCAACCTGACAGGTGCAAGAGAGGATGCTTTCAGAGCTCCAATGAAACTCTACGGAAGAATCAGTGCCCTTGCCAGTGATGCCGGAGGCTTCGGTGCAGACTTCAAGCCAACCAATCAGCAAGTTGAGGTATACAATGTCTTCAGAAAGCAACTGGATGACATTCAGGTCCAATATAAGAAGTTGATCAATGAAGAAATCCCGTTATTCAATCAGTACCTGATTTCCAAAGACCTGGAGTTAAGACTTAAAAAATAAAAATAACCACCAACCATAAAACACATCATGAAATTTAACAGAAGATCCTTTATCAAGGCAGCTTCACTGGCTCCTGCCTTAACCCTGCCATTTGTCTCCTGCAGGTCTTCAGAAGATAACAAAGGAACTACTGGGACAAGTGAATTACCTGATGCATTCAAAGGCCTCAGCAACATGACCCAAGGAGTAGTTCCAATATCTAGAGAAGAAAGGATGGGAAGAATTGCCAAGGCTCAGGAACTCATGAAGCAGGCCAAAATCGATGCGCTTTTCTTGGAACCTGGAACCAGCATGAAATATTTCCTAGATTTTGATTTCTTTCTCTCAGAAAGGATGGTAGCAGCTGTTATTCCCGCCAATGGAGACATCATGTACATCTGTCCAAAATTTGAGGAAGATAAAGTCAGCGAACTGGTAAAGTTTGGCAGTGAAGTGAGGACATGGGAAGAACATGAAAGTCCATACGCAGTTGTCAAAACCATTTTAGTAGACAAAATTGGCCGTACCGGTACTTTGGGAATTGAAGAAAGATGCAGGTTTTTCTTGTATGAAGGAATCAAAAGTGAAGCCAGTAGCTTTAATTATGTTTTGGCTGATAACATCACTGCCGGTTGCAGGATGTACAAATCGGATGCTGAAATCGCCTTGATGAAAAAAGCGAATGAAATCACCATCGCTGCATACCAAGCACTTTTCAATTCTCTTAAGGAAGGCATGACCCAGGATGATTTCAGAAAAATCGCATCTCAAGCACATCAGGCACTAGGAGCTACAGGATCTATAGGCGCCAATTTCGGTGAATGGTCTGCTTTCCCTCATGGCAGCAGCACTCCTCAAACTTTAAAAGAAGGTGATATCATCTTAGCAGATGGTGGCTGTACCATTGAAGGCTATAAATCAGATATCAGCCGCACCATTGTTTTTGGCACACCAACTGAAAGACAAAGACAAGTATGGGATTTGGCCAAAGAGGCACAGTTTGCTGCATTTGAACTGGCAAAAAAAGAAGGCACAACTTGTGAGGATTTAGATGCTGTGGCCAGAAAAGTCATCAGTGATGGCGGTTTTGGTCCGGACTATAAATATTTCTCCCACAGATTGGGGCATGGCATTGGCATGGACGGTCACGAATGGACAAACCTTGTACGAGGAAATAAAACACCTCTTCAAAAAGGAATGTGCTTCAGCAATGAACCAGGTATTTATATCGTGGGAGAATTTGGAGTTAGGGTTGAAGACTGTATGTACATTTCAGACAATGGACCGGTTTATTTCTCTACACCTGGATCCGCTATAGACAGTCCATTTTCTTAAAAAATCAGCCTTAGGGATATAAAACTTTATATCCCTAAGGCCTACTCATTTTAAAAATTATTGATCAAATTTTTCAAACTAATTATACTATTTCATTTTTATTTTTAAATTTTCCATAGTTATTATAACTATATTTAATTTATAATATTTTAAATAAAATTTATCCGATTTATTTTTACACCTATTGTATTATCCTGTGATAAACGGCTTTGATTCAGGTATATTAATCAGGATCTTGGTATCAGATTAACCAAAAAAATTCCATTATGAAGAAAAATTTACTTATGGCTTTTATAGTCCTGCTCCATGCGGCGACTGTTTTTGCCCAGTCACGGACCGTAACAGGAAGAGTGACTTCAGCCGATGAACCTGACGGAATCCCAGGTGTCAACGTATTAGTGAAAGGTACCAGCATCGGTACAGCAACGGATTTGGATGGCAGGTATTCCATTGCTGTCAATTCTCCAAGTGATGTTTTAGTGTTTTCTTTCGTTGGTTATTTGAACCAGGAAGTAAGAGTGGACAACCAATCCATGATCAACATTACACTACAAAGCGATACTAAAAACCTTTCGGAAATCGTCGTGGTAGGGTATGGTGAGCAGGATAGAAAAACACTGACCAGTTCCATTTCTTCTATTAGTGGTAATACAGCTGAAAACCTACCGATCATTTCTCCTGATCAGCTGATCCAAGGTAGGGCTGCCGGAGTGGTTGCCAGTTCAGAATCCGGAGAACCAGGCGGTGGCATGAACATCAGGATCAGAGGAACGACCTCCATTACTGGTAGCTCTGACCCACTGTATGTGATTGATGGTGTGCCTATTGTAACATCAAATATTGCTGCTACAACTTTTGGTCAGCCAGCAAACCCGCTTGCAGATTTGAACCCAGGTGACATTGAATCTCTTGAAATTCTGAAGGATGCTTCTGCCACGGCAATTTACGGTGCCAGAGCTGCAAATGGTGTGGTTTTGATCACAACCAAAAGAGGTAAAAAAGGTAAACCAACTGTTAATGTCAGTATGTATGGAGGTATTTCCAAACCTTGGAAAAGTCCAAACGACTTGAGAGTTGATGGCCCTACATTTGAAAGACTGCAGAATGAGTCTGCTGCCAACAACTGGATAGACAGATATGGATCTCTAACAGCGCTAGACGGTCAAGGCAGGCCTTATACACCAAGATTTGCAAACCCTGATCAGGCAATTGATACCAATTGGTTTGATGAGATATTCCAGACTGGCGGCGTTCGTAATTTGGATGCCTCTATTGCAGGCGGTGACGATAAAATCAAATATTTCCTTTCAGGAAACAACTTCTCTCAAGAAGGTTTGGTTAAACCGGCTTCCTTTGACCGAAACAGTGCCAGGTTGAACCTTGACTTTATGGTTTCTCCTAGATTAAAAATTGGTACGAGTTCCACTTATTCCGTAAGTACCAGAAATAGATCCCTAAATGGTAACGCTATTGAAGGTGGTCTTTCCACTGCCTTCTTCTATCCAAGTAACTATCCAATTTATAATCAAGATGGCAGTTATTACAGACCATTCTGGGAAAACCCTGTGGCAGTTGCAAACGAAACTGATTACTTGATGAAAACCACAAGATTCATTGCCAGTGTGTATGCAGATTGGGAAATCACAGACGGATTGGTATTCAAAAGTACCTGGAGTATTGACAATAACCTCGTAGAAGAAGATAGATATTTCAACACATTCCTTGCTGCAGGAAATGCCATCAAAGGATCTGCTCAGGATTTTGTAACAACCAGCAATAACTGGATTAACGAAAACGTGCTTACTTATCAATTTACTAAAGGAAGCAGCGACTTCAATATTTTGTTGGGAAATACGCTACAAGAAAACTCTTTTAATCGAACCCAGGCATTTGGACAGGGTTTCCCTTCCAATTCCTTCAAAGAGATCGCTTCTGCAGCGGTTAAAAACGCAAGCAGTACATCCAGCGCATGGGGTATCGCATCCTTCTTTACCAGAGTAAATTATGGGTACAAAGGTAAATACTTATTAACTGCTAACATGAGAGCTGATGCCTCTTCAAGATTTGGTGCAGACAACAGATGGGGGTATTTCCCTTCTATTGCCGGTGCTTGGAGAATGATAGAAGAAGATTTCATGAAAGATCTGAATACGATTTCTGATTTGAAATTTAGAGCAAGTTATGGTATCACGGGTAACCAAGGTGGTATCGGAGATTTCCAAGCATTAGGTCTTTGGGGTGGCATGAGAGGCGGACTTAACCTTGGCGGTATCGGTCAGCCAGGTGGAGCGGCTTCTTATGTGGATGCTCCAGGTATCACACCGAACCAATTGGCCAACCCTAACCTGAAATGGGAAACTACCGCACAGTTGAACATTGGTTTTGATTTAGGCCTATGGTCTGATAGATTGACCATGACCTTTGATTACTACAATAAGCAAACCAAGGATCTTCTTCTTGACGTACCGGTTCCTAAAACTTTGGGCTATAGCATCTTGACCCAAAACTTTGGAGAAATGGAAAACAAAGGTTTTGAATTAGGAATCAATGGTACAATCGTGGACAAAAAAGACCTGACTTGGACTGCCAGCTTCAATGTATCAAGAAACAACAACTTGGTTAAAAAACTTGCTTTCCCATTCACTACTTTCACAAGGGATTATGTTAGGGTTGAGGAGGGTTATCCGATGAACTCCTTCTATGTTCACGTAGAAAAAGGTGTAGATCCACAAACCGGTAACATCATCTGGGATACCATGGGTGACGAAACATTCAATCCTAACATCCACAGACAGATTTACGGCAGTGCAATTCCAAGATATGTGGGTGGATTTACCAACAACATCAACTACAAGAACTTCGATTTGATGGTATTCTTCCAATTCAGTGAAGGTAATGAAATCCTGAATTATGGAAGATTCTTCTTCGAACATGGTGGGGAAAGAACTACGGGTTATTCTGCACAGCAATTAGGAAGATGGCAACAACCAGGTGATATCACTGATATCCCAAGAATGGCTTCCATTAACTATAGTGCTGATTTGAGGCCTTCCAGACACGTAGAAGACGGTTCATACCTAAGATTGAAAAACATCAGCTTGGGCTATTCAATTCCAAACTCACTAACTTCCAGAATTGGAGCTAGCAGGGCAAGAATTTATGTAGCGGCACAAAACCTTTTGACTTTCACCAATTACACAGGTTTGGATCCAGAAGTAAGTACGAGCCCTTCAAATTTAGTATCAGGAGTGGACATCGCAGTTATGCCACAGCCAAGAACAATCACAGCTGGTGTTAACTTGACATTCTAATTATGACAATCATGAAAAATCTTAAATATAAATCTATTTCCATGGCCGTCCTGCTTTCTGTAGGTATTGGTTTTGGATGTAATGTACTGGATCAGCAGCCTCAGTTCCAGATTGCAACAAGTGAGGCTTTCTCTAACCCAATCAATGCTGAAGCTACCCTAAACGGTCTTTATAATGAAGCGCAGTTGGTGTATAACTGGAGAGTTCAGACCATCGGAGATCTAGCCTCAGATTTGGTTCAAAGTATCGATACTTGGGATAACTTCAACGTCATCGATGAGTTCCGTCAGACGCCTGACAATACAGAGATTGATGATATGTATACCCAAATATACAGGACCATCGATTTGGCGAATAACATTATTGCATTTGCGCCAACAGTGCCAGGATTAGAGCAAAGCCGTATAGATGATATGCTTGGTCAGGCCTATACCTTCAGAGGTATGATGTACTTTGAATTGGCTAAATATTTCGGTGGAATTCCTAATAAGTACGGTGAACTTGGTGTGGTAATTGAAACTGAACCATCAGCTGGTGTTAATGAGAACTCTTATAAATCAAGAGCTTCTCTTCAGGCTACTTGGGATCAAATAAAAAGCGATTTGGAAGCGGGCGAAAGACTTTTGCCACCCACTAGAGCAAGTAACTTCTTAACCAGATCACGTTTGGTAAAAGCTGCCGCAACTGGAATGTTGGCCAGATACTACCTTTACATCGATCAATGGGCGCAAGCTGAAACTTATGCCTCACAAGTAATTTCTCAGGGAAACTACACTTTAACTAAGCCATTTTCCAATATTTTCAGAACTGAGTTCTCCAGCGAATCAGTTTTCGAAATGGATTATAATGTGGTGGATTTCAGTGGTCTGAGACAGTGGTATTATCCTGCCAGCTTAAATGGCCGTGGAGGTCTTTCCTTCCATCAACCATTTGCCGCAGAATTGTTGGCCAGACAAGGTACAGATTCAAGAAGTGATTTAATTGACTTCAATCCTGCATTTGGTGGCGTATACTACTCTACCAAATTCAACCTTTTGCAAAATGCAAGTAACGTACCTGTAATCAGGGTGGCTGAAATGTATTTGATCAGGGCTGAAGCCAGAGCTCGCCAGAATAATATATCCGGTGGCCTATCTGACTTGAACATGGTGAGAAACAGAGCTGATCTTCCTGATGCAACTGCTTCATCAACTGATGAGCTGGTTAATCTGATCTTGGATGAAAGAAGGTTTGAGTTTGCTATTGAAGGTCATAGATTCTTCGATATGACCAGGACCGGAAGGGCTGTGAATGTATTTGCCAACCTACCTAGAACTACTGGCGCCAGCCTTTATTCTATCGGAACAGCTGATAAGTATGTATTCCCAATACCAACATCTGAATTGCTCACCAATTCAAACATGGTCCAAAACCCTGCTTACAGATAATTAATGATGAAATATTTGAATACTATAGCTGCAGCACTTCTCATGATGTGCTGCAGCATCACTTACTCCATGGGGCAAGGAATATCAGCAGCCGCTACCCCTAACCAATTGATGATGTCAAAATTGGAAGTAAGTGAAAAAAACCACTCCATGCTGATCAACAACAAGACATTGAATTATAAAACCACCGCTGGTTTTATGCACATGTCCAATGAAGAAGGAAAAGACAAAGCAAGATTTTTTTTCACAGCTTACACGCTTAACAACGTGTCCAATCCTAAAGACAGGCCCATAACCTTCATTTTCAATGGAGGCCCTGGTTCATCTTCTGTTTGGTTACACATGGGAGGTTTAGGTCCAAGAATGATCAAAATGACTGATGATGGTGAGGCAACACAACCTCCATATGAAATCATCAACAATCCTAATTCTTGGCTGGACAAATCTGACTTGGTTTTTATTGATCCTATTGAAACCGGATACAGCAGACCCGCAGAAGGTGAGGACAAAAGACAGTTCCTTGGCTATGTGGAAGATATCTCTTCAGTGGGAGACTTCATCAGAGCTTACGTATCAGAATTCAAAAGATGGAATTCACCAAAATTCCTTTCCGGAGAAAGCTACGGTACAACCCGATCTGCCGGACTATCAGGTTATCTTCAGGATAGATATGGCATGTACCTCAATGGAATCATCATGATCAGTGCAGTGACCAATTTTGCCACTCTAAATTTTAGCAGAGGTCATGACCTGCCTTATATCATGTATTTACCTACTTATGCTGCAATAGCAGCTTATCATAATGCCCTTCCAAATAAAATCACTGATGTTGATGCATTTATAGAGGAAGTAAGGCAATATGCTAAAGGTGAATATGCCAGCATGTTGATGAAAGGTGACCAATTGACAGCAGCTGATAAAGCTAAACTTGCTGACAAACTGCACCAGTATACGGGTCTTTCTAAAGAGTATTTGGACCATACCCATTACAGAATCCAAATCAGCAGATTTGTCAAAGAACTGCTAAGAGACAAGCAGCAAACAGTAGGTAGACTAGATGGCAGGATATTGGGGCTCGACTATGACCATGCAGGTGAAGGATATGAATTTGACCCTAGCTACAGCAAAGCAATCTATGGACCTTATAGCATGGCAATCAATGATTACATCAATAGAGAGTTAGGCTTCCAAACCAATCTGGCCTATGAAATCCTAACCGGGAGGGTTAGACCTTGGAATTACAACAATGTTCAAAACCAATATTTGAACAATTCTGAAACGTTAAGATTGGCCATACATAAGAATCCTTATCTAAAAGTCATGTTTATCAATGGCTATTATGATTTGGCAACTCCATTCTTTGCTACTGAATACACCGTAGATCACATGATGTTGGCACCTGAATTGAAAAACAATATTTCAATGAAATATTACGAATCAGGTCATATGGTGTATATCCATAAACCATCTTTGGATAAAATGACCAAGGATGTACGGGAATTTTACGATGAAGTACTCAGGAAATAAGCTTTTATTCCCTGTATAGTAATAAAAACGCTAAAACCAGCACTATCAACCTATGGGTTTCTGACCCAAAAGGCAGCCTGTTTATAACAGGTTGCCTTTAAAAAAAATTAAATTCCGCAAATCAACTCTGCCCTTTTTTACCCAACAAAATCAATTACAATTCCCCAGTCAAATTCTTCTCTAATGGAATCCCCAACCCAACTATCAAGTCTATTCAATAACCTGGAAGTGGCATTTGCTTCCCGGTCAGATAAGGAATTACAGAAAATGCATTTGATCTTTTCGGCCATGAACAATAGTACTTTGGTCAACTTAGGGATCAAACTCACCAACCTTGCCATCAAGATCCATTTTCCCATTAAATGGATCATGAAAAACACCATGTTTGGCCATTTTTGCGGAGGTGAAACCATTTATGAATGTGAAAAATCTGTAAAAAACTTGGCCAAATACCAGGTAAAGGGAATTCTTGATTATTCAGTGGAAGGAACTGGAACAGAAGAGAGTTTTGAATTTGTCAAGAACGAAGTACTTGAAACCATTAAAACAGGTAAAGATAATGATGCTATTCCCTTTGCTGTATTCAAAATGACAGGATTGGGGGATTTTGAATTAATGACCAAAATCCAGGACGGCAAAAAATTAAGTCAAACTGAAGAAACTGCATACCAAAACTTAATCAAACGTGTGGACAGGATATGCAAATATGCTCACGATTCCGGCACAAGATTACTGATCGATGCAGAAGACTCTTGGTATCAAGACACCCTTGATAAAATAGTCTACGAAGTTATGGAAAAATACAATCAAGAAAGGTGTGTAGTATTCAACACCTATCAAATGTACAGGCACGACATGCTCGACAGGTTGAAAAAAGCCCACCAAAAAGCTCAAGAAAAAGGATATGTTCTCGGAGCAAAGTTGGTTAGGGGAGCTTACATGGAAAAGGAAAGAGAAAGAGCAGAAAAATTGGGTTACCCAAGCCCTATTCAGCCGGACAAAGCATCAACAGATAGGGATTATAATGCTGCTTTGGAATATTGCGTTCAAAACATTGATACCATGAACTTATTTTCAGGCTCTCATAATGAAAACAGCAATTTGCTTCTTACAGAACTGATCCATCAGTATGATCTGCAAAAAAATGATGAACGGATATTTTTTTCCCAATTATATGGCATGAGCGATAATATTTCATTTAATCTCGCCAAACAAGGGTATAACGCAGTTAAATACGTGCCTTATGGGCCTGTTGAAAAAGTCATGCCTTATCTCAGCAGAAGAGCAGAAGAAAATACATCAATCGCTGGTCAGTCCAGCCGTGAACTTGATTTGATCAAAAAAGAAATTGAGAGAAGGAAAAACCAGTAAAAATGTAAAGAAATATGTTAGTTTACGATTGTAAAAAGGCTATCCGGAACGTTTCGGTAGCCTTTTTCATTTTAGTAAATTTAAAATTTTTAGCTTCTCCCTTTAATACCGATGTCGCCCACAGAAACTCATCCGACAACTTAATGTTAAATTTTAATTGAATTTATAAAAACCAAATTTTAATTATATCGTAAACATTTTTAGTTACCAAAAATTTTAGACTATGAAGACTTCAAACATTTTCCTCATTCTATTTATATTTCTCTTCTCCCCTACTATTACGCAAGCTCAGGAAACAATTGAAGTCTATGCCAAATTGCTTTACCCTGTTCTAGATCATAGTGCCGGAGATACAGTTAGAGTAAATGGGGTAAAAAGCAATCCTACCACTGGTAAAAAACAATATTTGATCAACTCTCGAATAGTAGGTTCTTCAAAATATGTGAATGAAGACAGGTTAAATATTTTTGATGAAAACTTGGACTTTTGGGAAAGAATTTGGTTTGAATACAGAGCTGAAGAGGTCAATAAAAATGGTTGGGAAAAAGACAAAAGACAGGAACTGCATGAAGATGCCATAGATTATTATTCCCAGGCATTGGCCAATAATATGGTTTTTCAAGATGATTTGTTGTATGATTATCTATATCAGCTGCTCTACCACATCCACCCCACTCCCCTAGTCAAAGATAAAACCACAAATTTTAGCTTGGTTATTTTAAACTCAACTGAACCCACAAGTTTTGCCTTCGACAATGGCATGATTGTACTCACCGCTGGTCTGATCGCCAGTACAAATTCAGAAGAAGAACTGATCAATATCCTTGCACAAAATGTTGCTCATAGCGTAATGGAACATAACCTTGTCAATCTCAATCGTGCAATCAAACAAGAACGAAGGGCAAGGATTTGGGGAACAGTGGCCGCTGTGGCCTCTGCTACTGCGATGGCCGTGGACCAAGCCCAAAATGGTACCTTCCATGATTATACGCTTGCGGCTGATTTAGGTCTTTCTGTATATTTTCTTTCCGCAGGAACTTTGGGAAATATAGGAGCCCAATATACAGATTTGCAAAAAAGAACAGCTAAAGTTATTGGAGAAAATTATCTAAAGACTTATCCGGAAACTGTTGTTTTAGACGATTATTCATTTACCAACCAAATTGCCAGTACAATAAGTTTTACCGCATGGCAGGAATACCACCTCAAAAACTACAGCTATGCACAGATGTTGGCCCAAAAACTAAACACGCTGAATATGGCTACTGATAAGGACTTTCTTTTGCTGAGTAAAATTCAAAGAAAGATTTCCGGTGACAGAAACTCCAATCAGTTGGCTTTGGAATATATAGAAATGGCCAAAAAGAAATCAGTTAACCCTCTCCCCGAACTTTACCAAGAGGCAGGAATGATTTACACTAGGCTTAACGAATCCGAAAAAGCCAATGAAGCATTTCTCAAGTACCGAGATGAATTAATGACGTTAAAAGCTCAGGGCAGTCAGGTAGAAGCAGAGTTAGACCGCATCAATCAGTATCTGCAAAGAAAACCATCAAGAACTCCCCCTCTTGCTGAAAAAGGAGTGGAAATCCCGGAAGAAAATTGATGGCGAAATGATATTCATATATTTAAGGCTTTCCATTGGTTAAATTACAACTCTAGGGAATGGCCTTCAATCATGAATACAAAAAGCAATTCAATGCACTTTAAAAAAATTGTCATAATTGATGCAATTTTAAGATATTCTCATTTAACACCTCAAAATCCCAATATATCAAAATTATTGATATCGGGATTTTTTCAAATATTTGTTGTATATTTTTACACTTATTCAAAATATTTTTAAGCTTTTCTCATGTATACCAAACGGCACTACAGTCTATTGATGACGTTCAAATGGTCTAAAAAACCATTTTACTACGGTCTGATTTATTCAGGACTCATCACCTTAATATTTGAATTGACAAAATGGGAATTTACTTTACCTTGGGAACCGATTTCCGTCATTGGTATAGCCGTTGCTTTTTATCTAGGTTTCAAAAACAACAGTTCATACGATAGAACTTGGGAGGCAAGGAAAATATGGGGAGCAATCGTTAATGACAGCCGAAAATTTGCAACTGCAGTTTTGACAATGTTGCAAACAGATGATGGCACGGATTTATGGGAGATCAAAAAAAAACTGATTTATAGACATCTTGCCTGGATTATTGCTCTAAGATATGCCTTGAGAATTCCTAAGTCATGGGAGCATAAATATGGTCCTCCAAATTTGGTTTTCGTTCCTCATTATGCTGATATACTCAATAATGGCCTAGATAAAGAGTTGTCCGAATATCTTTCCAAAGAAGAACTGGATTCGTATAGAAATAAATCAAATCTGCCCTCCCAACTTTTAAAAAAACAAAGTGAAGAGATTGAAGCATTATTCAAAAAGAGCTTGATTTCTGACTACAAACATGTGTGGCTTCACCAAATCATTGGCCTTTTGTATGACAATCAAGGTATGAGTGAACGTATCAAAAACTTCCCTTTACCTAGGCAATATGCTTCTGTTGCTTTATGGATGAACTACGTCTTCTGTGCCTTAATTCCCCTTGGCTTATTGGATATCTTCACCCAATCCAATGAACTTTGGATCTGGATGACCATTCCCTTTTCCGGTTTGATTATCTGGATTTTCTTCCTGATGGAAAAAATAGGTGATTATTCAGAAAACCCCTTTGAAGGCAATTACAACGATGTGCCCATCTCTTCTATCACAAGGGCAATAGAAATTGATTTAAGGCAAATGATCAATGATGAGCAAATCCCCAAACCTTATCCAGTAGAAAATGGGTTTTTGATGTGAAATTTAAGCTTGAACTTTGGAGTTTGGACTTTAAAATTTGGTTCTTGAATTTTGAATTTTGGGTCTTGGGATTTGAATTGTGTGCCTTTTCACTCACTTTTCAACGTATTGGCAGGATTAATATGAGCGGCCTTCAAAGCTTGTAAACTCACTGTCAAATAAGCGATAGATAGGATACCAAAAGCTGCCAATAGGATAAACCACCATTCAAAATCAATCCTGTAAGCGTATCCTTGAAGCCAATCTTGGATCAAGTAATAGGAAATACCTGACCCCAATATGATTGAAACAGATACAATTGCGATAAATTCCTTATTGATCACATGAAGGATTGAAATTGTGGAGGCTCCCAAAACTTTTCTAATACCAATTTCTTTGGTTTTTTGTTCTGCGATATGGGCTGATAATCCAAAAAGCCCCAAGCATGAAATCAAAATGGTAAGAATACTGAAATATTTAGCCAGTTCTCTCGTTCTTACATCATCCTTGTATAAGGTGGCATAATTTTCATCCATGAAACTGTACTTGAAAGGAAAGAATGGCTCAAAAGCTTCAGTCACTTTTTTGACTTCCTGCAAAGTTTGGCTGATATTTTCAGGGGAAACTTTAATAAAAGCCAATGAAGCAAATGTTGGGTCTAAGGTAATGATTACGGGCTCTATACCTTGGTGAAAACTTTGGAAGTGAAAGTCCTCTACAACACCCAGTATTTGGGTTTCTTCATTCCAGTTGAAACTGTTTACAGTTGGGTTGTCCTTGGTAATAAGGTCATAAGCCCTACGGTTAAGTATAGCTTTTCCTGTGGAATCAGAAATCCTCTCTCTTGAAAAATCCTCCCCCTTAATAAGGTTCAAACCCAAGGTCTCAATAAAGCCATGGTCCACTCTCATGATTTCAAACAATGCTGTAAAGTCAGGATCTTTTCCCTCCCAAGTAACATCACCTGTATTGGAACTCCTGCCAAGCATTGAATGCGTAGATCTGGTTACGCCCAGAATTTCAGGAAATTGTTCCAGCTCAGCTCTATAAACATCAAAATTTTCAAATAATTTTCCTTCAAGTTGCACGATCAATAATTGGTCCTTATTATAGCCCAAATCCTTGTTCAAAGCATAATTAATCTGTTTGTAAACAACTATGGTGGCGAGTATCAGCATGGTGGCCAATACAAATTGGAAAACCACCAACCCTTTTCTAGCCATCACTATTCCTCTCCCTGATTTTGTTAAGTTTTTAAACACTGAAACAACTTTGGTGGCAGATAAATAAAAAGCAGGGTAACTTCCTGCAACAATTCCGGTAATAACTACAACTGCCAACCATTGGCTCCAAAAAGCAAGGTTTTCGTAAGGAACTGACATAGATTTATCTGCCAGCCTATTAAAAATAGGTAGGGTCAGTTCAACCATCACCAAAGCTGAAATTCCAGCAACCAAAGAAATAACTAGGGATTCCGTTAAGAACTGAAAAACGAGTTCTTTTTTCTCTGCCCCTGCTACTTTTCTAACCCCAACCTCCTTGGATCTTTTTTGAGATTTAGCAGTAGAAAGGTTCATGAAATTGATACAGGCGATCAACAGGATAAAGATACCGATGACCGCAAAAAGCCTGACAAATTCAATTCTTCCTCCTTGTTGTAGTCCATCTTTAAATTTGCCATGGAGGTATAAATCCTTTTCCGGAAAGGCAAATAATTTTACATTACTACCTTCATTCCTTTGAGCAATAAAATCCTCAATCTTATCTGAAAACTCTTGCCCATTGGCATTCTTATGTAATTTGACAATAGTGCTCGGTCCATTATTTCCCCAGCGTTGAAGCCACCCATTGTATGGCTTGTCAAACATAAACTTGAACGGAAGAATATATTCAAATCTATTACTGGACAATTCAGGGTCAACATCAACAACTCCCATCACCTGAAAAGAAGCCTCACCATCGGTTTCCTTCAATACTACAGTTTCACCTACCACATCTGTTTTACCAAAAAGTTTAATTGCCCCTTCTTTACTCAGTACAATATGACTGATTTCAGTTAGAGCCTGATCTCTGTCACCATTCAAAAATTCATATTGCAGGATATGAAGGAAATCTGGATCTGCATAGAACCCATCCATGCTTATTCTATTTTCCCCGGCTACCAATAAAGCAGATTCATTCCAGGAATAGCATGCGGATCTTTCCACCTCTGGATACTCTTCTTTCAGCGCTGCAGCTAAAATCCCTGGTGTTGAAGTTGTGGTAAAAATATCCGAACCATATCGCTGATGCTCCATGATCCTATACACCTGATCCATTTCTGCAAATGATTGGTTCATTTGCAACTCACTTTTAACCCATAAACCAATAGAAATGGTAGCCCATAGCCCCAAAGAGAGTCCAAATAAATTGATGAAAAAAGTCAATTTATGTTTGGTAAATCCTCGTAACGCGATTTTGAAGTAATTTGAGTACATAGAGAATTTGGTTTCAGATTGTCAATTTTAATTGGTTCCGCCACGGCAGACAGGTGTTTTGTTGTAATAGTTGTCAGAATTTCATTCGAAAATCTATTAAATCAATATGATCTTCCAGAATTCTTCGGGACAAACTCATAAAGGATCTATCTCCGCATCTCTCCTTCCGAATTCCGAAATTCAAGTCTCTTGGTTCTTGTCTTATAATTCTCTGTCCGAAATTCGCATCTCACTTGATCTTGAGTCTTAAGACTAATTTCTCGTTTCTAGCATCTAAATATGAAACTGCTCCCTGATGTTCTCTGTCACCACTTTACCATCAAACAGGTTGATAATGCGGTGTGCATAATTGGCATCATGTGGAGAGTGGGTAACCATCACGATGGTAGTTCCTTCATTGTTCAGTTCTTCCAACAGCCTCATTACTTCTTCTCCATTGGCTGAATCAAGGTTACCTGTAGGCTCATCCGCCAAAATCACAGAAGGCTTGGCCACTATTGCCCGGGCAATAGCCACTCTTTGCTGCTGACCACCGGACAGTTGCTGTGGAAAGTGGTCTTTCCTATGCATGATATTCATCCGGTTCAGTACTTCTTCCACCCTTCTTTTACGTTCATCGGAAGGGGTTTTCAGATACAGTAGTGGAAGCTCTACATTTTCAAATACAGTAAGTTCATCGATCAGGTTAAAACTCTGGAATACAAATCCAATGTTTCCCTTTCTCAGCTGGGATCTTTGTCTTTCTGAAAATTTAGCAACCTCTTGACCAATGAAATGATATTGGCCGGCTTCGGGATTATCTAATAAGCCTATGATATTTAGCAGCGTAGATTTACCACATCCTGAAGGCCCCATGATGGCCACAAATTCACCCTTTTTGATTTCGATATTGATATCGTCCAAAGCGGTGGTCTCTACTTCTTCAGTTGTGTAGAGTTTTTTAAGATTGACTGTTTTGATGATGTTTTCCATGGGTAGTTTTTTGTAGTAGTTTCATTTATTAAAGACAATGATTTTCATTTATAAATTGCTTGGCGTTGGATGACCGATGTTGAATGACCGATAACTGATGTTGGATGTCCGATGACCGATGTTGGATGTCCGATGACCGATGACCGATGTTGGATGTCCGATTTCAGAAGAAAAAAGGACATTAATACGTATTCCTTCATACTGTCTTCATATTCATTATTTTATTTTTGAGCGGAATGAACCTAACATATTCATTAAATGAAAGGCTTCATCATAAAGAGTAGAGAATTCTAAATCATTTATATAATTCCTCCTTTTTGCTTTATGGAGACATGTGACTACTTCTGCCAAGGATCTCATAGCATATGCCAAGAATTTTCTGAATTCAGGATTCGATTGCGCTATTGATCCTTCTGCAATATTTAATGCTATCGAATCCGAAGCTCTTCTTATTTGGGACAATAAATTGTATATTTCCTCTTTTGGAAATCTTTTACTTACCTTAAATACATCCTCTCCAAAATCCATTGCTTTATGCCAAATAATTAATTTTTCAAATTTAAAATTCATAATGAATTGATTATCAGTTTAAAATTCGATTTACAAAATGAATTAAACTGATTTTCATTTAAACTTCAACTTCGAGCTTTAACTTATCCGATTAAGTTTTAATCAACATATTTTTATTTTTTTAATTTGAATAAGCATCCATCAATTTCTATTATCTTCACTTTCGAAAAGGTGTTCTTTTTTTTCCTTATTGTTTTTCTAATGTAGAACATCCCTTCATCCGACATCGGTCATCCAACATCCGACTACTTCAAATTCAACACCTCATTTTTCCCAAAATTCTCATACCCGCTTACAATGACCTTTTCTCCCGGCTGAAGTCCTTCAAGAACCTCATAGAATTCTGGGTTCTTTCGACCTAATCTAATATTTCTCCTTTCTGCCTTGCCGGATTCCTGATTAACCACAAACACCCAATTGCCACCCGTATCCTTATAGAATCCTCCTGCTGCTAACAGCACCGCCTGATTGCTTTCTCCGAGCTCAAGCCGAATTCTGACTGTTTGGCCTCTTCTTATCCCTGTAGGAACTTCCGAAGTAAAAAACATATCCACTTCGAACCGACCACCTGAAACAGTTGGATAGATCTTGCCAATTTCCAATTCATATACACTTCCTGAAAAGCTGAATGTGCCTTTCAAACCTGTATAAACTCTTGCTAAATACAGTTCATCTATCGGAACCCTTACTTTATACTTATCTAAAATATCTATCTGACCGTATCGCTGACCTGCATGAATGGATTGACCAACTTCAATCTGTTCGGTAGATAGTTGTCCGCCAATAGGAGCCCTCACCGCAAGGTTATCTAGAATATGTCCTACTCCATCCAATGATTGGTTCATTCTCCTTTCAGAATCTTGAAGTTGTCTCTTTTGAATTACTCTAGAATTGGAATCATTCCGGTAAGCTTCATAAGTCAATTTTCTTCTTTTGGTATTGTATTCATATTGTTCCTTCACTTCTTCAAATTCTCTGTCAGAAATGAGCTTTTTGGAATGAAGCTCTCTAAAACGTTCGTATTGAGGTTTTAACAGGCTGATCTGATAATCAATCTCTGCCAACTGTGCCTGTTGATTCAGGTCATTTTGATCCAGTTGAAGTCGAACTTGTCTCAGGTTATTGATTTGAAAATACAGACCGGACTCCCTTTCCATGACTTCCAACTGCAATTTGGAGTTGGAGAGAATCAAGATAGTATCACCGGGATTGACTATGGCACCTGATTCTCTGACTATCTCCTGAATATTGCCCCCCTCCAAAGCATCAAGAAAAAACACTTCTCCCGGCTCAATACTGCCACTTACTGGTATATAGTCGGTAAATTCACCCTCTTTTACAGTAGCCAATGTTACCCTCTCCATATCCACATTCATAGAGGATCTTGAATCGGAGAAAATTACCTGGTATAATACAAACCCAACCAGCAATATTCCTCCTGCTATCATGGCCATAAATTTTGGCGTCCAGGTCTTCTTCTCAATTTTTCTGTCCATTGTCAAAATATTCAAATACTGATGAATATCCATTTGCCAATTATATGCCATGCTAAAAACCTTCAAAAAATGCCTGTTTTGGCACAATAGTTATTTTTTTGAGACAATTATCGAACAAAAATGTCCGCCAGCGACCAAAACCGTGCAACTGTTGCGATCATTTTACCATCTACATAAAAGAAGTCTTATATAAAAAACGGCCTAAATGCTTTCTAAACATTGATTTTAAAAAAACCATGTCCATTTATTTCATTTTCGGAACAGGTTTTGGCATTTATCCTCATTAGATAGGATAAGTATAAAGTACCACTATCAGCAAAACAGGCTTAACCCAAATGCTATGAAAGAGCAAAAAACAGGTAAAATTCTCATTGTAGATGATAATGAGGATTTATTAAAAGCTGCCAAAATCTATTTGAAACGCCACTTTGCGCAAGTGGACACAGAAACCAATCCCGGGATATTGCCCATCTTGATGGCCAATGAGCAATATGATGTGATCATGCTCGATATGAATTTTACCAAAGATGTCAGTAGTGGGCAGGAAGGGTTTTATTGGTTAGATCGAATTTTAGAAATGGATTCCTCTGCCGTGGTGGTATTGATCACTGCATATGGCGATGTGAATACTGCAGTAAAAGCCATCAAAGAAGGAGCAACAGATTTTGTACTTAAGCCCTGGGAAAATGAAAAGTTATTGGCTACCCTGAACGCTGCCTTGCAACTCCGCCAAACCAAATTGGAAGTAAGTGAACTGAAAAACCAACAACAGCAAATCTATCGGGACATCGACAGTAAGTTTAAGGATATTATTGGACAGAGTGATCCTATGGTGAAAGTCTTTGAAACCATAGAAAGAGTGGCAGGAACTGATGCCAATATCCTGATATTGGGAGAAAATGGTACTGGAAAGGAACTGATAGCACGCGCCATTCACCGGAATTCAAAAAGATATCGCGAAGCTTTTGTCAGTGTGGACCTGGGTTCTATTACCCCTACCCTTTTTGAATCAGAGCTATTTGGACATAAAAAAGGTTCATTCACCGATGCCAAAGAAGATAGGGCAGGAAGGTTTGAACAAGCCAATAAAGGCACCTTGTTTTTGGATGAAATAGGCAACCTTCCTATGCCATTACAGGCCAAATTGTTAGCCGCCCTTCAAAATAGAGAGGTCACCCGTGTCGGTGCCAATAAACCAATACCTGTCAATATCAGGTTGATTTCGGCCACCAACATGCCTATTCACAATATGGTCTATGACAATAGCTTTCGGCAGGACTTATTATACAGGATCAATACTATAGAAATCACGCTTCCTCCACTCCGGGACAGGTTGGAGGATATACCACTCCTGGCGGATCATTTCATCTCCATCTATGGCAAAAAATATAACAAAGACATCAGAAAAGCAGGAGAAGCACTGATCAAAAGAATGCAGAAATACCATTGGCCCGGAAATATCAGGGAACTACAGCATAGTATAGAAAGGGCGGTCATCATGACCACACACAGTGTTCTTCAGCCAGAAGATCTCTTTATGAGCAAACAACTTCTTCCGGAGAGAAACGAAGAAATGGTATCCTTAGACCATTTGAATATTGAAGATGTAGAAAAGATACTGATCAGAAAAGCACTTCAGAAACACAATGGACACATTACAAGGGCAGCTGATGAGCTGGGACTTACCCGATCATCACTTTACAGGAGATTAGAAAGATATGGGCTTTAAATCTTTCGCAATAGGAATTACAGTTAGGGTACTGATGATGGTAATCATAGCGTACCTGAGTATTTATTTTTACTTTAAAGGCGATTCCCTGATTCAGGTAACAATTTTTTCATTTGTGATGATTTTCTTAATCATCAACCTGATCACATATGCTACCACCACTAATAGAAAGATTACCCGATTTTTGGAATCCATCAGGTATTCTGATTTCTCATCCTCATTTACCAAGGACAGTACCTTAGGAAAATCTTTCCGTGAAATGAACATGTCCTTCAATGAAGTGATTGAAGCATTTAAAAAGACCAGGGCTGAAAAGGAGGAGCAGATGCTCTTCCTTCAGATCATGATCCAACATATCAATACTGGTATCCTTTCTTTTGACAGCAAAGGAAAAATTGGTGTCATCAATGGAGCTGCCAAGCAATTGCTCCAGATTCCTCAGTTCAAAGATATCCATGACCTGGGTAAATTATCAGTTGACCTTTTACAGAATGTGCTTCAGCTAAAACCGGGAGGATCATTTTCTATCAAGATCAATTCTGAGCTCCATCTCAACGTGCAATCAGCTGCATTTAAAATGGAAGGACAAAGCTGGACCCTTTTATCTTTCCAAAACATCAAATCAGAATTACAAAAAAACGAACTGGAAGCCTGGCAGAACCTGACCAAGGTGCTGAGGCATGAGATCATGAATTCTATGACACCCATTGCAAGTTTGGCAAGCTCCTTGGGAGTCATTCTGGAAGAAGATGTGAAGGAAAGTGATGAGGGTGAGCTATCTCTTGACAAAGAAAGCTTTTTGGACCTTTCTGAAGGCTTGGAAACCATCTCCAAAAGAAGCAATGGTCTGGTCGATTTCGTCAATGCCTATAGGGATTATACCAATATTCCACAACCTAACTTAAAAGTATTTCCTGTCAAACCCTTATTTGAAAATATCCGGGTTCTTTTAAAAGAGGAGCTAGCAAAATCCCAAATCCAACTTGTCTGTGACCTTGCTCCTTTGGACTTTGAAGTCATTGGCGACCAGGATTTGATCCAGATGATTTTGATCAATTTGGTGAAAAACGGAAAAGAAGCCATGGAAAAATCCTCTGACAGACGAATTATTTTAAAAGCTGGCTTGGATGTTCATTCTCATCCCTTTATCCAGGTAATTGACCACGGTGAAGGCATTGTTCCTGAGGCCCTGGAAAGGATATTTGTACCCTTTTACACCACCAAAAAATCAGGTTCGGGAATCGGACTGGCAATTTCGAGACAGATCATGAATCTGCATAAAGGAAGTTTGGAGGTGAATTCAGAACCAGGAAAAAAGACAGTATTTACTTTGCTTTTTAAATGAAATTTTAAAATTCTTTGCCTACTTTTTCAAGACCATCAAAACTGTTATACAATGGAATCTGTAATATTCCAAACCGCCAGCACTGAAGCCGATCTTTTGGGCATTCTGGAACTTCAGTCAGAAACCACCTTGAGCAGATTTCTTCATTTGAGGAAGGTTTTGTTACTGTAAAACATGATCTGCAGTTGCTTAAAAAAATGAATGATTTGGCTCCCCATGTCATAGCAAAAGATGGGGAAAAAGTGGTGGCTTATGTTTTGGCTATGACTCCGGCATTAAAAGAAGATATACCTGTCCTAATTCCCATGTTTGAACAATTTAATGTTTTAACATACCAAGAAAAGTCACTTTCCATGTGGAATTATCTGGTAGTTGGGCAGGTTTGTGTCAGTAAAAATTACAGAGGACAGGGAATCTTTGACAAAATATACCAGTACTACAAATCCACTTACAGAAATCTGTTTGATTTTGCAGTCACAGAAATAGCCATCAATAATCCAAGATCTATCCGTGCCCACCAAAAGCTGGGATTTAAAGAAATACATAGGTTTACAGATGAATTACCCATGGATTGGAGCATTGTATTGTGGGATTGGAATTAAGGTCAAATTCCAATCCCGTAATTTTATTGGCAATAGGTATCCCTGTGCCAATGCTTATTTGATCCTTGATGATACAAGGGAAATATCAGCTGTACTCCAGGCAGAAGAAAATCGTTTTTTTACCTCATGTGCCTCCAATGTCTTTCCTGACTTTTCCATTGCCAACATCAATCCATAATATGCCCACCCATTATTCGGATACTCTTCTAAGTCTTTTCTGAAAACTGATTCAGCATTCTGATAATTCCCTGCTTCCAAAAGCACTGCCCCCAAATGATGACGCGTGGACAAAAACCAATCAGGTGGTTCATTATACAACAATTGGTCCTCAAGAGTTGATGCTTCTGTCAATTTAGCAATGGCTTTATCATATCGGTTTTTACTTGCCAAGATTTCCCCTTCAAGGACCAAAGCGGCAATTCTGAGTATAGATTGAAGAGAATTAATACCCCAAATGGTTTTGTCTTTCAGGTAATCTTGGTTGGATAATTTCTTCAATATTTGAAGTTCACTTTCCGCTAAATTTATGTTCTTTTTTCCCAAATAAGCCATTCCTAAAGCATAATGCCTGATTCCTTCTTGATAATCCGTCCCTTTATCCCACAAAGACAATTTTAATATTTCATCCCAAAGACCAAATTTCACACGAACGAAATAAGGAATTGTTGAAAAATGCTGAATAACTTCCAAGCCCTCCTCTTCCATGAGCTCAAGTTCCAAATGGTCGTATAATCGGTCAGCCGCAAAAACGGCCCATTTGCTATTTCCTTCCAAAATGGCTGTTCCGGCCATAAAGTGATAATTGTGCGGAAAATAGGCTAAGGGATATGTTCCTTGCGCTTTACAGGTTTCAATGTAAATGCTATCTACTTTGGCTGCCCGGAGGTTAGATAGGGTTCCTTCATGATAATTTCCTGTTCGGATATAAATATGAGATGGCATATGGACCAAATGACCCGCCATTGGAATAAGTCCTTGGTCAAATTTTCTTGCAGAATTTAGCCCTCGTTCAGGATTTTTTGATCCTTCCACCGCATGAATGTAAAGGTGGTGAGCCCCTGGATGCTCAGGGTGTTTAGCCAATACATCTTCCAAAATCTCCAAAATCAGATTGGTATTTCCTTTGGGATTGCCGGCTTTATCCCAAAGATCCCAAGGTTGAAGATCCATTAATGCTTCTGCATATATTGTCCCTGCGTCAGGGTCATCAGGATATTTTTCCCAAACCTTTCCCATTGCTTGGGCAAAAGCCTCATCCAATTCTGTTCTGTCTTCTCTGGCCTCTCCTGCATACCTCTTATCCATTGCCATAATAAAGGCAGCTTCCTTAGCTGATACATGATTCAGTTTTGACTTGGCTTTTTGAATGGCCGCAAAAGCCAATGCATTATGATCAGGTTCCATTCCGGCATTGTAATTGGGTCCCAAAACATAAGCCTGACCCCAGTAAGCCATTGCAAAATCCGGATCCAAAGTTGCCGCATATTGAAAAGACCGCTCAGCCTCTGCATGGTTGAAACCATAGGCCAACAAAAGCCCTTGGTTGAAATACTTCCTTGCCTCATCATTGCCGGTTGAAACCGGAAAGTCCAAAAGATCCATTCCCTCCATAAAAGGAGCCTTGCCTTCGGAAAAATCCCATTTCATTCCGGCAGGAACAAAACAAAGACTCATGGCCTGCTGGAATGGATCTTTTTCAGAAACATCCTCCTGAATGGGTTTTTGGCAGGAAAATACAATGCACATCAAACCACATGTGAAAATCAGAATCTTTTTGTCCATAGTGTGTGTTAGTCAAATCTTTAATATCACTCAATCCTTTACTTTCTACATGACTGAAATGAAATCTTTCAAAATGTAAATTACACAGACAAAATCAATCATCAATCTCCTCTAATTCTATTAAAGAAGCCTGAGTGTTTGTACAATTTTTGCTGACTACAAAATAACAGTTCATCGGGTCATGTGGCAGACGATTTTCAGTCACATTGTTGAATCCTGCCTGCCTCATCATTCTATTGGCCCTTTCCGTTCCCCACATCGTACCCAATCCCATTCCACCTTGAGCCAAAGAAACAGAGGTACAATGCATAGTGGATATACTGTAAAGCAATCTTCCAAAAGGATGATCAAGGTTATTGTATACTTTTTCAGAAGCATCTATATCCTGCATCAGAAATACTCCATTGTCCTTAAGGCAGTCATAAATGGTCTTCAATACCAAATCCGGTCTTGCCTGATCATGTATGGCATCAAAAGCTGTAATGAGATCAAATTCCACATCAGGTCTAAAAGAAGTCAGATCTGCTTGATGAAAAAACACATTTTGAAGTCCTTTTTCTTCGGTACTTTTTCTGGCTTTTTCTATTGGCTCCTTGCAAAGGTCTATGCCAAGAAATACCGAATTTGGAAATCTTTCTCCTAATTGAATCAGTGCCCTTCCTGAGCCGCAACCAACATCCAAAACCGAAATTCCTTTTTCCAATCTTTGCGTGATACCCGGAATCAAGGTAAGAATATGGTCAAATAAAGCTCCAATAATGGTCTGCCCACTATCTTCTGCCATGACTTCATGAAATCTTACATACTCGGAATAAGGAATACCTCCACCATTTTTGAAGCAATGGATTACTTTTTGTTCCACACCAGCAATCACTGGTATGTACTGGGCAAAAAGGGCAATATTGTCCCCTGGGAATTTCCTGCTCAGAAACATGGCATGTTCCATAGGCAAATGGTAATAGGTAGAACTATCATCTACGAAAACTATTTTACCTACAACCATGGCATTGAGCCATTCCCTTACATAGCGTTCATGTAAGCCGGATTGATCAGCAATCTCTTTGGATGTAGAAGGTTCCATACCAGCCATAACATCAAACAATCCCGTCTGATGACCAATCGAAATCATGATGCTCATGGCTCCCTGATTGATCATTTCAACAAGGGATCCGGCAAAACCCTCAGCTTTCACCGGATCAATTTCACAGGCCATGCACATTATTTGGTCAGTTTGATGGTCATTTGAACTTTATAAACCCCTGAGTTTTCGCCGACATAGGTCATTTCCCAGGACCAATCCAATTCCAGTTCATTTGCCGAAATGTTCTTCACATTGTAGAAATATCCATTTTCGCGCAGATCCAGAGAGTTCAAATGGAGAACGGTCCTTCCATTCTGCAATTTCCAAATACCGCTCACCCTTTCTCCATTTACCAAGGCTGAAAACATTTCCTGCGGAGCAATCATGATTTGAGGTTCGTACAAATCAATCGGACCTAAAAAGTTATAAATGAGGTAATCCTCAGCAGCAGCAACAGCGGAAGTTGAATTGCTTCTCAAAACCTCCACTCCAAATTCTTCCAGTGATTTTTCTTCACCATCTACCTTGAGCGATAGAAAGTTTCCCTCAGTAGCCTTCCATTCACCAATAATAGGATTCACTTCGGGAAGATTTTCCTCAGAATCACATACCCCCAAACATATACAGAGCATTAAAAAACACAGTGGTTTAACAATTAAATTTTTCATGATACTAATAATTAGTTGGTTTAAAATGGTCAATACCGAAAATCTCATCGGTTCTTCTTTCCGGGATGATGGGTAATAAAAAATGAAAGTTGCATGGGCTGGAAAAAATCACATGAAAATGTGATACATGACATCCTCGAATACCATTCGGAACTAGGCCTAATCCTAAAAGTATCGCTTACGATGACAACTTAGAACCTTATTTCAATGGGTGCATAGTGATCACAGAGAGCAGTAATGTGGCAGGAGGAACTATTGAAGGAACCATGTCAGGAACCCTTTATTATTACTCTAGTACAAAAAGTCTAATGAAACAAGCAGAAACTGCTGATATGAAACATACAGGTAATAAGATCTCTTCGGATGAAGTAAGATTCAAATAACAAATCAAACGAAAAAAGCTGTCCCCATTTGTGAGACAGCTTCAGTTTTTATATTTCGATCTAACTTATCCTTAATTGTGATCTATAGATAAATTACAATTCAATCTGGCTGAATGAATTTTTTTACCATTTTCTCTTTCTGACCTTTTTTCCCAGCAATACTACGGGACAGGCTTTGATAAAGAAATGTCTTACAATTCAAGCCAAAAAAAAGCTCCTTTGATTATTTTAGAAAGTCCAGATAATAAGCCAAGCTTACTTTCTCAAACCTGGAAGCATGCTGCGCTTCCACCCATCCTGATTTGATGGTCTCAAAGACAGTTGGTTCGGTTTGATGAAGTCCATGCAATAATACCTCGATATCATGTTTAACCCTCTCCTCTATTGCCTTGCTCACCAACACGGGACCAAGTGGAATGGTATCAGAAATCCAGAGTATATTGATTTCATCTTTTCTCTTTCCTAGCGCATGTAAATCATTGGCCCCAAAAGCAGCCAGATCGGATTCACCGGAAAGAATGGACTCCAGTGCCTTCATATGATTCCCTGAAAATTGAATACTTTTGAAATGTTCATTCAAAGGAGTAAGATTTTTGAATTCCAGTTGCTTAACAGGAAACATAAAACCGGAAGTTGATTTTTCATCTACAAAGGAAAAACTCAAATTCTTTGAATTCTTCATTACTCCATCCCAATCTGAAATTCCTGATTGCTTGGATGAAGCAATAACAGAACGGTAGCTTGAGGTGGATCCTGAATCATCAATCAAGGCTCCGGCTATGTCAAAATCCTGGGCTTGTTCCATATATCCCAAATAGCCGGATGTACTGATAAATACTATATCCACTTTTTTTTGTAGCATGGCTTGAATCAGTTCATCTACTGAGGGAAAGGAAACCGTAACAACTTGATATTCATCTTCAAGCTTTTCCTGTATCAAACTGGATAATGGCAGCAGGTTGTCCATCCTGTGATATAAACCATAGGTATAGGTACCTAATGTGAGGAATTTCTTTTCATCCTCTGCATAGGAAGCCCTTAAAGTCAGGGCAAATGTTGTGGCAAGTATTAATGAGAAAATTTTCATATTGATGTCTTTATGATGCGTGAAAATTTTATGGATAAAGGAAAAGGGTCTCCGACAACTTATGATCAGATACCCTTATTACAATGCTTTGTCAGACCAAAGTCTTTTCTTCCAATTGTTGTATGATAGCTTCCAAATATTCATGCTCTTCATGATTTTCTGCGGTACTTCCAGGACACCTGTTTTCAAGGTTAGGTAAAATCACAAAATCTTCAATAATGGCATGTTGTTCCAAAAGGTAAAAGAGCTCATTCGACAATAACTTTAATCTTTTAACATCTTCTTCTTTAGGTTGGTCAAGATTGCCTGCCAATAACGTGACTTTTCCAATCAGATATCGCAAACCTTTATGTGGTAATAAATAGGGATTTAACCTTAATTTTTCCATTGTGCTATTTTAAAATGATTGAAAGCCAAAAGATGGACAAACCTCCAAATTGGTTGCAAGCTGTTTCTAAAACCACATATTGATGTGATTCCTGAACACCAGGTCATATCCAAATGCAACTATGGGCGTCCAAATGGCATCATGATGGAAAAAAATGAATCATGAAAAAAGTACTGTTATTTCTTATCGTCATGTGGCTTTTCAACCTTTTTCAAGGAAAAGCCCAATCCCTGTTACCTCCACTGGAGGAAATGCCCATGTCCAAAAATGCTTATGTAATGCTAAAAGATGGGACTCAAATAAGTGGAGAATTGGTCAACACCACTTATGGACGTGGTATCAATAGAGTGGTAATCAGAGACGATTCCGGCAACAAACACGAATTGAAAGCCGGTCAAATCTTTGAACTTGGGATTTTTTCAAATGCTCTGGTAAAAGCCCAATATTTCAACGAAAGTTCAGCTTCTATCAAAGCATTGTTGAAAACTGACAGAAGCGCCGTCAAACTCAATGATTTTGTAGTATTTAGGAATGCCCAATTGCAGGGTGGTAAAGAATTGTTGCTGCAGCACCTCAATCCACATTTTGATGAAAAGATCCAGGTATATCATTCTGTCAATTCCAGAAAAACAACTCCCCTTCGTAAAGGATATATCACTTTAACCGGCGAAAGACAACGTGCTTATCTGGTTTCTAAAAATGGTTCGGCAACCTTCAAGATCAAAAAGGGAAGTTATAAAAAATCCTTTCTCCGGTTATTTGAAGATTGTCCTGAAATGCTGGATATCAGAAAACCAAAATTTAAAGATTTCGGAAAGCATATCCTTTATTACACCGAAAACTGCCATGCTGGTTGAGACAAATTATTTGTAGAAAGATTAATAATGAAATTCCCAAATTCCACATACTATTCTCTGGGCTTGGCCGTTATTCTTGCAACTTCGATTGTTTGGTTAAACTTTAATAGTACGAAAAAGCCCAATGTTTTTCTGGAAGGAAAAGCACTGGGCGTTTTTTATGCCATTTCGTATGAAGGCGATCCTAAATGGGAAAAATCTTTGGATTCCTTAATACATGAAATAGATCTTGCAGTAAATCTTCAGCTACCCTCTTCAGAAATATCAAGATTTAACCGTTTTGGTTTTTTGGAAAATTATTCGCCTCATTTTATCCAAATTATAGAGACTTCCACTTTCTACCACTACCTATCCGGCGGTGTTGTAAGTCACACTATGCTACCATTGATTAACGCTTGGGGAAATGGCTTTTCAAATAAAACTCAAATGACCAAAGCCAAGGTGGATAGTTTAATTTCTTTGTGTGATTTGAGAAATATCGAAATGGGTACCCATGTCATCAAATCCAGTCAAGACGGTATTATGCTGGACTTGAATTATTTGGACAAGGGATACTTGATCGATTTGTTGGCCAATTTTTTATTGAAAAAAGGAATCCAAAACTTCCAGATTGAATTTGGTCTGGATGGATTTACCCACGGCAATTCAAATAAAAAAAGCAACCTCAATTTTTTAATCAAACTGCCTGAGGAGTTTAAAAAAGAATATTTCTTCATGATAAATGATCTTCTTAAAAACACTGCCTATTCAAGTTCCGGAAGTTTGGAAAAATTCTATGTGGACGAATACGGAAATAAGCATTCCCATCTTATAGACCCTAGGACAGGTTATCCCATTACAAACAGTATTTTGACCACACACATCATCTCTCCAAGGTGTATCAAAGCCGATGCCGTAGCTACAATGTGCATGATTCTGGAGCTGGAAGATGCTATCAGCATGATCTCCAATGACCCTGAACTAGAAGGCATCATTATTTATAATAAAAACGGAAAACTTCAGGCCTGGCTCTCTCCAGGGATAAGAAAAATATGAACCCTCAAAAAAAATAATTTATATCACAATGAAAAAATCTCAATACATACTGATTCTAAGCAGAGCATTTATTCTTTTATCTGCAGGTAGCATTTTCCTGGTAAGCATTCTGGCTATGGTTGATCCTCAAAAAGTAATGGACCTGGTTCAGGTAAATCTTCCGAATACGGATGCTTATAGTTCGATCAGAGGAGTTTATGGAGGAGTTGGATTGACTATATTCATAACACTGATATATTTATTGGTGAAAAACCCAATACAAGGATTGTCATTTTTGGTCATTTTTTGGGGGTTCTACGCACTATCCCGGGTAATGACCATTCTCATGGATGGTTATTTAGGCGACTTTGGAATTCAATGGCTAATGATTGAATTTTTATTCTTTTTAATAGGATTAACCATACTTACGGCACACCTCATTACGAGAAAAACGAATGAGCTCCTTTATATCATGACGGATAAATAAAGCTGTAAGTAAAGCTAAAACCAAAACAAAAAGGGGCTGTCCGAAAAGGGCAGCCTTTTTTATGCTGCAATTTTTTGATTTTGAAAATCTAAAGTCATGATTGGGGATTTTTGATTAGATTTTTTCCTTGACACGTATAATACTGGTCGA
>NZ_JBHLWI010000056.1:0-17665 GCF_042432905.1 Fontibacter flavus
ATGAATTAAGTTTGATCACCCCAAACAATGAAGTCATCAAGAAAACAATAATCCTAACCGAAGAACAAAAATCAGTACAAGAAATATTCGGATTTTAATCTGGGTGTCCCAGTGCGGAAGTCAGGAGTGTCGAGCACAAAGATTTTTCGCTCTTTATCGGATTTCGCTCTGGGCATAAACAATAAAATTTTAGTGGTTACTAGTTAGGAATAAGTTAGAAAAATAAAATTTAGATTACCATTTTAATAAGATAAATAAAAAATAGTTGTAGAAAGCATAATACCATCATGCTGATAATCAGAAATATAAATTCTGATTCTACGATGGCTTTCCCTATAGAAAAAATATTTTAAGGAAAACAGAAAGACCAGCTCTAAGAGATGGTCTTTCTGATCCTGAAATAACTTTAAGCTTATTTAATTTTTACTTCTCCCTCTAATTCCATGAGGAAAGAATCAATTGTTCCGGGTTTGACATGTGGCATGACCACAATTTTGTACCATTCCGGCTCAAACTCATAGGTATTGGCCACCAAATAGTACTTTTGTGCCAATTCTTTGCTCATATACTTGGCCTTAATGGCAATTATATTGAGGTATGGATTTCTGAAATATTCCACTCCCATGCGCTCGAGCTTTTTACAGATTCTTTCTGTTTTGTCACAAAGGGTTTCCATTTTATATTTCCAACCTTCAGAGCCATGGATCTGAAGAATCATCCACATGGAAATGGCATTTGCTCCTGACCTGCTGCCACTGATGGTATAATCTTTACCTGGGATGTATTGGGCTTCATCCGTTTTGACATATTCTATAAAGCCCTTTCTGATTAAGAATAAACCTGTACCATATGGCGTCTGCAGCATTTTGTGCCCATCTGCAGTGATAGAATTCATGTAAGGATTTTGGAAGGTAAATCTACTTGTCGGGTTAGTGAAAGGGTAGATGAAACCGCCATAGGCAGCATCGACGTGCAACTTAAACGGTGTATTCATATTTGTAAAGAAATCTCCCAACATGTCGATATCATCTACTGAGCCAAACATAGTTGTAGACAGATTGGCGATCACAATAAAGTATTTGATACCATTTTCCATGGCATTTTTGATCTTAGATTCCAGGGATTCTTTAGTGATTTGTCTGGTTTCAGGATCCACTTCTAGAATAATGCTCGTCAGGTTAAGGATATTGGCACCTTTCGGCATGGAATAATGGGAATCTTGTGAATAGACTAGTCCAATTTCTCCCAAGCGGGCACCATATTCTTTTATAAAGTAATTGCGGTAGATCCACATGGCTTGAATATTGGCTTCGGTCCCACCTGTGGCGACATATCCATCTTGTTGATTAGGATCTCCATTAAAGATCTCTTCTGCAACAAGCTTTATTAGTTCTTTTTCTATTTTTTGGGTTCCTTCAAAGACCTCCAAAACGGACTTGTCACTTAAAGTATGCACGCCGATATGGTTGGGATTTCTCACCATTGCCGACATATAGGGGGCATCTTTTAGAAATGGGGCGTCCGGATAAAATTCTGTGGTATCCAAATAGGTGCCGGGAATCCCCAGGATAGGATGGTCGCCTCTATAATCAAGGTTCTGATCAAGGGCTTTGAATATTCTTTCTTTAACTTGTTCGTGTGATAATTTTTTCCAGTACATATTACATGTGATTTGATGGTAATGAAATTAATTCCATATCTTCCAAGCAGCTTCTGCCTGGAGGATGAGCATTTCCATACCATTTTTCACTATTGCACCTCTGGCCTCAAGGGACCGCATCAAAAATGTTTTCTCCGGATTATAGACAAGGTCATATACCTTGTGCATACGGGTGATTAGTTCGGGATTGATTTCCGGCATTTCTTCAGTTTTTGGGAATGTTCCCAATGGCGTAGTATTGATAATCAGGTGGTGTGAATGTAATATCCTTTCATCTTCAGCAAGGTCATCGTAGGTGAGGAATTTAGGTTCTGGGGATTTGTTTCTGGACACCATGCTATAATTTATCCCAAGATCTTTCAAAGCCTGTACAACAGCTTTAGAAGCGCCTCCAGTACCTAGGACCAAGGCATTTGGTTTTTCGCCTTTAAGCCATTTTTCAAGTGATTCCTTGAAGCCCAAATAGTCAGTATTATATCCTGTAAGCCTTCCATTTTTGATTTCGATACAGTTGACTGCACCGATTTTTTCGCAGGCAGGATCCAATTCGTGAAGGTATGGGATGACTTTTTCTTTGTATGGGATCGTGACACTCAAGCCATTTAATTCCGGGTTATCTTTCAGAATTTTTGGAAATAAGGAAATATCTTGAATCTCATAGAGATCGAACTGGCAATCAAGGATACCTTCCTTTTCGAATTTGGTTGTGAAGTACTTTTTCGAAAAGGAATGAGTCAATGGAAAACCGATCAATCCGAATTTTTTCATTTTCTATTGATGTAATATGCAGTCCTTTCTATTCCCAGGACTAAGAAGATCCCAAAAAAGAAAGCCAATACTGCGTATAAAATTAATGATTCTTCCCCAGTAACGGAAAGGTAATGCTGAGGTAAGATGTTTTCTGTCAGAAACGGTTTTTGTTCACCTGACGAAGAAATCCTGTACGAAATTACTTGTTTCCAGGGCCATAGTTTATTGATTGATCCCAGCATAAACCCAGAAAGTAGACCTATGGTCACTGCATAATAATGCTTTAACAGCCAAGAGATTACCCTGGAGAATGAAAGTATGCCCAGAACACATCCCGCAGCAAAAAGCCCAAGAGTAAGAAGGTCTTTTTGATTCACAGCCTGTAAAATTCTTTCATACTGACCGAGGATCAAAAGAATAAAACTTCCTGAAATTCCAGGCAAGATCATGGCACAGATTGCAATGGCTCCAGCCACGAAAGTAAACCAAAGGGTGTCTGGAGAACTGGTGGGTGGTAACCCGGTTATCCAGTAAGCAATAATAGTCCCCAGAATCAATGCGATTATTACAGCAATGCTCCAATTTTTGATGTCTCGTAGGATAATCAGTGCTGAAATGATAATCAGACCGCAGAAAAATGACCAAAGCGGAATAGGATGATTGTCCAAAAGAAAAGTGATAATCTTGGAGAGTGTGAAAATTGAAGCGAGTATGCCTATTAACAAGGTCAAGAGGAATCTTCCATTGATATGTTTCCAAAAAGCATGAATTTCCAACTTAAATAAAAGACTAAGCGCAGTTTTGTCGACAGATTTGATACTATCCAACAATCTTTCATAAATGCCGGTAATCAATGCAATAGAACCTCCTGATACGCCGGGAACAAGATCTGCTGCACCCATGGCCATCCCTTTGAGAAAAAGAATGATATAATTTTTGAGTTGATACATGGAATTCAATAAAAAAAGGACTGTCAAAATTAAGCTTAGACAGTCCGAAATATTAAATTTTAAAGCGTTTTATCTCCTAAGAAATGATCAAAGGTGTCACCTCGTAGGCCCAATCTGATGGTTTCTAGGGGGATTACTTCATTTGGTGCAATGTTGCCAAGATTGACATTGGCGCCTAGTAACTTAACAAACCAAACTTGTTGTTCTTTTTGAGGGGCTTCCCAAATGATTTTTTCTTCTGGAATTTTGGTAAGGATTTCTTCTACCAGACCTTGACGGACTTCTCCCGAATCCCTGAAGAGACCTACAGTTCCTCCCTCACGAGCTTCTCCTATGACTTTCCACGAACCGGCTTCCAGTTCTTTTTGCATCTGTTCGATCCATTTGTAAGGAGGGATGATTTTGGCAGCATCTTTGGAACCAACCTCTGAAAGTACTGTTACGTCCTGAGATAAAACCCTGATAAATTCACATTTTTTGTCATGGGGCAAGCTGATGGATCCATCCGATACTTCAGCAAAGGTGAGGCCATATTTTTCTAATACTCTCCTATAATCATCAAATTGGTCACGGATTACAAATGCTTCAAAAAGGGTGCCCCCAAAGTATACTGGAATTCCTGCATCCCGGTAAACCTGTATTTTTTCAGAAAGGCTTTTAGTAAGATAGGATGTCGCCCAACCCAATTTTACAATATCAACGTAATCACTATTGGCACTTAGAAAATTTTCAACTTCCCTGATACTCAGTCCTTTGTCCATAACCATGGTGAAACCTGAGCTACGTGGCTTTTCAGTACGTAGAGGGATGTTCTTTAGAACGTAATTCATTCTGCTTATTTTTCTGATTGATAAACTATTGAACTGCAGAAGGTCCAGAGCCTTCTCTATATTGAGAGATGATTTTGAATATGGCTTTTTGTTTTTTGATTTCCGGCATTAATTCATATAAAATCACATGCTTCTCAAAGTCCAAAGTTAATGCATTTTCCAAATAATTAAATGCCTCTTTGTATTTGCCTGTTTTAAGGAAATAGACTACAATTCTGTAATAAAGCTCGGCTTCTTCAGGTAATTCCTCAATTCCCTCCTTGATGACGTCGATCGTTTCTTCAAACCTGTTTTGGTCAAAATAAATGATGGAAAGATTGACGTAAGTTTCCAGAATGCCAGGTTCCAAGTTAATAGCCTCCTCATATGCCTCGGCACTTGCCTGTAGATTTCCCAATTGGTATTCGGCATCAGCAAGGCCTACCCAATAATTTGGATTCTCATCAGTCAGTTTGATGGCTTTTCTAAAATAATGGATGGCTTCAAAGTATTTCTCTTTTTTCAACATGCACATCCCCAGCCCAAACCAGGCATCGTCATACTCAGGATCCAGTTTAGCGGATTTTTTAAAGTATTTGAAGGCCATGTCGATCTGATCCAGCTTTTCATAAGCCGCGCCCAGATAGCAACAGTTTTCGGCATTGGCACCCTCACAATTGATGGTGTTTTGGTAAGCTTCCAGTGCCAGATCATATTGCTGGGTATTCATGTAGGCATTGCCAAGATTGAAATAGGCTGAAGAAAATGAATCGTCTATGATCAAGGCATAATCATAGGCCTTGATGGCATCTTCAAATCTGCCTAGTCTGTTGTATACCACACCTAAATTGTACCAAGCACCAGCACTGTAAGGATCCTGGTCAATAAATTCCTGATAAAAATTCAAGATTTCATTGAAAGATCCTTCCTCTTCCGTAATCATAGCCAATTGGAACAGGGCATCCTCATGATTGATCCTGATTTTGACACATTCTTTGTAGTGATAAATTGCCTTTTCTGTATTGTTTTCAGTTCTGTAAAGATTACCCAACAGGTAGTGTACTTCAGCTTTATCCTCAGACATGGGCATAAAGTCCTCTAACATCTGGATTGCCTCTTTTCCACTACCTGCCATCATCATGGCATTCGCATAAGCCAGGACAATATCTTCATTGTTTGGCGAAAGGTTATTGATATTTTCCAGAATCTCCAAGCCTTCTTCCAGCTCGTCATTAAATATGAGGCAATTGGCTTTCAAAAGCCTGATTTCAATACTAAAAGGGAATTTTTCCAGGGCATGTTCTGAGGCCTTAAGTGCTTTGATAAACTTCTGTTGATCAAAGTAGTACCGGATAATATTTTCCAATTCCTCTTCTTCGAAGTATAAATCCAAGTTGGACTTTAATGAGTTTTCGAACCTTTCTACCAACTCTCTATCTTCTTCCCATTCGTTTTCAAAGTCTCCGGTCATCAGCTATAATTTATTTGAAATTAAGATACCAATTAAATTGGTGTCTTAAAATCTATGATTGAATATTTTTTGTATTAATGGATGATTTTGGGCAGGCGTATTGAGATCCGGATTTATACCGGTCATTTCTTCAAACGACAAGTTTGTCTTTTTCGTTCGATTTTGCCCACAATAGTGTTTCCTGAAGAGTTCTATAGTTAGGGCTGATCAGATTGTTAATTTTACTGTTGTCCATATGGACCTTCAATTGGGACAACATTGCTGTCTGCTTGTTGAGGGGGTTTTTTGTATTTCCTAATTTATTGGCGAACCAATTGAAGAAAAGCGCCATATTGAGCATCCAACCTTTTACCGGTTTGGCAGGAGCTTTTTTACCAAATGCTTTGGCCATTTCTTCAAAAAACACCCGATAAGGAATACTTTCTGCATTGAGGATAAAATTCTGGTTCCAGGCAGATTTATCGTATAGCTGCCAGACCTGATCAGCAGCATCTCTCACGTCTATGTAATTGACTGATCCAGTTGGGTAGAAGGAGTTTTCTTCCAATACATAGTTGTAGATTCTTGTACTACTTCTGTCATCCGAAATTTTCCCCAACAAAATGCTTGGATGTACAACAATGGCTTCCAAGCCTTCCTGTACTCCTCTCCAGATTTCCAGATCAGCAGAGTATTTTGAAATGGCATATGGTGTATTCAGCTCAGAGTCTATCCATTTATGGTTTTCATCTAGAATAGTTGCTTCAGGGTTTCTCCCCAGCGCTGCAACGGAAGAGACGTGGATGATTTTTTTGATTCCCAACTCCAGCATGGTGTTAACTACGTTCGAAGTCCCTGTAGAATTGATATCCATGAGCAATTTCTGGTCCTTGGGGTCAAAAGATACCATACCTGCTGCATGGATGACCAAATCTGAGGACTTTAAGGCTTCTTCCAAAGAGACAACATCATTGATATCCCCTTCATGCCAGGTAACCTTTTCAGCAAATTCTCCCAGAAGCCTTAGGTCACTATGAGCCCTCCTTAGGCTATGTACATCGCCCAAAGTTGCAAATTTTTTCACCAAATAGCTTCCAAATAGGCCTGTTGCGCCTGTAATGAATATTTTCATAGGGTTTGATTGAGGATGTCCAGTTCCTGGATGGTCTCATAATATTTGGAATTGCCCAGACCTTCCAACATGTCTAAGTAACGTTGGTTATGGCAGTCTGTGCCAAATAATTTTACTCTTTTTTCGTCTATCAGCATTTCTGCAAAATGCTTGATCGGTTGTGAATAAAACCCTGTCAATGACAAAAGGTTGATCTGAAAATAAATTTCACGATCCAAAAGGTCGTCCAGTAGTTTTTTGTCCCGAATGAGGTAATGGTAACGCTCAGGATGTGCTAAAATGGGTTTGTATCCATTCATCTCCATCGAGAAGAAAACCTCCATCATCATGTGGGGCTTGTTCATAAAACCCGTTTCTACGAGTACTAGGTTATCTTTGATGGTGAGGAGTTCCTGTCCTGATTCGACTTTTTCAAGAAAAAACTCGTCCATGTAATATTCTGCAGCTGCGTCGATATGGATATCTATACCTTCTTTTTCAAGTGCGAACCTCACTTCCTGAAGCCCAAGTCTGATGATTTCAGGTGTATTCCTGAAATATTCAGTCATGATATGTGGGGTTGTAATAATCTTCCTCAAACCGAAAGATTTGAGACGTTTGATGAGGGAAATGGATTCTTCAAGCGTTTTTGTGCCATCATCAATGCCCGGAATCAAATGCGAGTGCATATCCACCTCCAGCCATTTCAGGCTGAAGTCATGATGTGTTTCATCTTTTTGCTTTTTGAATAGGTCCAGTATTCCCATGATTATAAACCACCTTCACTTTCAATGGTAAACTCCCGGAGTGTGGGCCAGAGATTATCTCTCTCCGAAATCAACGGATCATTGATTTGCCAATCAATATTCAAATCAACATCATTCCAAATGATGCCACCTTCACTTTCTTTATGGTAATAATTCGAGCATTTGTAAGAAAAGACTGCCGGTTCCAGCACAGAAAATCCATGTGCAAATCCTTTTGGTATATAAAGCATGTTGTGCTGTTTGGCATTTAATTCCACCATATAGGACTTTCCGTAAGTGGGGGAGTTTTTTCTTAAATCTACCGCTACATCCAATACCCTGCCCGTGATTACCCTCACTAATTTCGCCTGAGCGTATTTCCCTTGCTGAAAATGAAGTCCGCGTAAGGTGCCTGTATTGGAAAATGATTGGTTTTCCTGAACCCATAACTCGTTGATTCCAGCTTCTTTCAACATGTCTTCCCTGTATGACTCAAAAAAGTAACCTCTGCTATCTTCCCAGACTTTAGGATATATCTCTAAGACGCCCTGTAGAGGCGTTTGTTTTATTTTCATGCTAATTTTGGGATAATAACCTCAAATATAACAGGAAATCCCTCTAGGTTGGTAAATTTACAGGATAATCCTTGTGGAACTAATCAAGACCTTACCTGCTTTATAAAATATATGAGTAAATTTTCCAGAAAGCTTCAAAAACTTTATGATACTGCGCCCAAACAGGAGACAGCGGTACTTGTAGCACTTATCCATCAAAATCAAACTGAACAGCAGGTTGAAGAATACCTGGATGAATTGGCTTTTTTGACGGAAACACTTGGAGCAAAGACCGTTTACAGATTTACACAAAGGTTGGAAAAACCGGATGTAAAAACATTCGTGGGTTCTGGTAAACTTGAAGAAATCAGGTCCTATGTAGAGCATTTTGAGGTGGATATGGTCATTTTTGATGATGACCTATCGCCATCCCAGATGCGGAACCTTGAAAATGAATTGAAGGTGAAGGTGTATGATCGGTCCCTGTTGATCCTGGATATCTTCCTTAACCGTGCGCAGACTGCACAGGCCAAAACCCAGGTAGAACTGGCAAGATTTCAGTATTTGTTGCCAAGATTGACCAGAATGTGGACCCACTTGGAAAGGCAAAGAGGGGGTACAGGTACTAGAGGTGGAGCAGGTGAGAAAGAAATCGAAACGGATAAAAGGGATATCCGAAATAAAATAACATTGCTGAAATCAAAGCTCAAAGAGATTGAAAAGCAAGGCGAGACCCAAAGAAAAGGTAGAAAAGGAATTGTCCGTGTTGCCTTAGTGGGCTATACCAATGTTGGCAAGAGCACCCTGATGAACTTGATGACTAAATCCAATATTTTGGCCGAAAATAAACTTTTTGCCACCGTTGATTCCACAGTCAGAAAAGTCGTCCTGGACAATATTCCCTTTTTGCTTTCTGATACAGTGGGATTTATCCGTAAACTGCCTACACATTTGATTGAGTCCTTCAAGTCTACTTTGGACGAAATCAGGGAAGCAGACTTGCTTGTACATGTAGTGGATATTTCACACCCGGGGTTTGAAGACCATATCTCAGTGGTCAGAAATACACTCAATGAAATCGGAGCGGGAGATAAACCAATGTTGTTGGTGTTCAATAAGATCGACCTGGTGCCTAAAATGCCAAGCGAGGAAGAATTACAGCAAATGACCGATTTGGAGATTGAAGAAAGCAATTACCTGGATTTTGACAAACTTTCCCAAGCATTTGAAAAGAAAACAGGGATTCCTCCTGTGTTCATGGCAGCTCATATAGGCACTCATGTAGATGAATTTAGGGCAGCTTTGGTCAGGGAAGTCAAAAAGGAACACCTTAAAATGTACCCCCATTATTTGGAGAGCGAAACCATCGACCTGTCGCAATTTGAAGATGAAGGCTGATTACTTCATCCTGATGCGCCATTCCTTAGGATAGTAATTGTTTACCCTATTGCCAAGATTCTTGAGCCAGCCCAAAGGCATATTCTGAAAGGTGACCAATACCCATCCTTCAGGTAAGTCTTTGGGCTGAATATCTTCTTTGCGCAGGTAACCCAGCGCTTCTTCCTTGGTGAGTTCAAAATGAGCAAAGTCCTTTTTAGGGAGTAAGCTTAAGGCCCATTCGTGGTTAGGTATAAACTGGTCTTTATTGAATTTGCCCAGTTCTACTCCAAAATATTTGATGTTCACAAAGCGTGTGAGGTATTCGAAATGATACTGAAAGATCGGGTTTAGCCAAAAGAAGCTATCCTGTAGGGTGTAAAGTGTGCTTTCTTCTGGTATGCCTAATCTTTGAATCAGTTTTTGGACATCCTGCTTATTGACTGATTTGATAAATGGGTGTTTGAAGTCTTTTGCTTTTTTGGGCTCATGATGGTAAGCATCATCTGGTCTTTTGAAAACTGAAATAAAAAAACCCTCCCCTTCCACCAAATGGGGGAAAAATCTATAACCATAATATTTGCCCTCCTCGGTATCTACCTCACTTTCGACAATACCCCAAGAGGAATCCAATGGTATCCGGACAGGTTCATAGGTGAATTCCGAACTGATGAAACGTACTAATTCTTCATTTTCCTTTTCATTGAAAGTGCAGGTACTGTAGATCAGGTAACCTCCCCCTTTAACCAAACTGCCGGCTTGGTCCATTATTCTTTCTTGCCTTAATGCACAAAGATTGACATGGTCCTCTGACCATTCTGATCTGGCATCTGGGTCTTTTCTAAACATTCCCTCCCCTGAGCAGGGAGCATCTACCAACACCACATCGAAAAAACCTTCCAAAGCGGAAAAATGCTCTGGGTCGTTTTGTGTGACCATGGTATTGCCCAAGCCCCATTTGATGATGTTTTCTTTGAGGATGTTTGCCCTGGCTTTGATTACTTCATTGGCAACCAAAAAACCATCATTTCCCAAATAAGTGCTTAAAATGGTTGACTTTCCTCCCGGGGCAGCTGCCAGATCTAAAAAAATACCGTCAGTAGGTGCCTGAATGTGTTTAAGGATATATTCAATAAACATGGAAGATGCTTCCTGTACATAGTAGCATCCTGCATGGAACAATGGATCCAAGGTAAAAGAAGGTCTTTCTTCTAAAAAAAAGCCTGATGAAGACCAAGGGACTGCCGTCATGGCAATCTCAGCCTCAAAAGTTTTATAAGGATTTTTTCTGAGGGAGACTCTTGGCTCTTTATCCAAGGCTTCCCTGAAGGCCTTAAAATCCATTTCTCCAAGAGTGGTTTTCATTCTGGATTCAAACGCTTCGGGTAAGTTGATCTTGGGCATGAATGGATTTTTTTGACAAAAATAAGGTTTTCTTGTTAAGCTGTTTTTGTCGCGTTGAATACTTTATGGGGAAAGTCTTTTAGCTGCCGTTTCAAAAGTGCAAAATGCATATCAGCCTCCTTTTTCAAAATTTCTAGAGATGCTGTTTTAAGCATCAGTTTTTCGAACACCAAATAATTTTCATCTGCATCATGCCAATCGCCTATTGCTTTCTGTGCTGCATCTAAATAATCAATGTTTAGAAATGTGTTTTGAGTCTTAGGGAGCAAATTTGATAGGTTCAGCACCACCTTGATTATTTTTCTTGTTTCATGATAATTTTGTTCAGATAGCTGGATCTGTGCTGACTGTATTTGAGTGATCAGAAAGTTTTTCAGGACAAAGTCCGGGTAGGATGTGATTTTCTTGGAATATTTGGTATAACCACGTTTTGCGGCTTTTCGAAACTTTTTTTTTGATCTCAAAAAGTGCATGGTTGCCCGATTTTTTCTCTTTTCAAATATTTTGGTAATCCAAGGATGGTTGAGTTCAAGTTGATTGGTTATTTCCAAAAAAATATGGATTTCTCTGATTTTGCCAGCAGCTTTGAAGATTTTCCGGACCGGTTCAAAAGTTTTTTTGAATTGAGCTGCATCCTGGTCATGGTCCAAAAATTGAACCAAAGCTGATATTTTTTTGATATTCACCCTAAGTTGGTGCAGATCATTTGGTTCCTGATATCGAAAATACTGTTCCAGGTGCTCGCTGAGCTTATCCCAATGCTCATCCAAGTACGACTGGATTAATTTTTTGGGGATCATTTTTTAAAGAAATGTTTTTTCAATTTACGTTTTTTATTTCAATCTGTATTCCGTGGTTTGGTTAACCAAAAAGTTGAAGGTTGAAATCACGAAATGTGTTCATCTATAATCTAGGAGCGTATTTCAAGGTAAAAAAAATCAACAAATAACCCTTCCAACGAAGAGCTGGAAGGGTTGTCTAAAATTATCGTTTTTCGTTATACGTTGTCTTCATCATCAAAGTCATCTTCATCAGGTGATCCCATGTCAAACATCGCACTGAAAAGGTCTTTGAATTGCATCCCTGTATCGAGCAGTTTTTTACTGAGTTGGCTGTATTCGGCTAATCCATGAAGTAAAAATTCCATAAAGAATTCCTTTTCTTTTTCCGGAAGTGGATTGATTGTGTTGGTGACCAAGTCTTCCAGTCCTGGAACTTTATGTAATTCGGTTTTATAGATTTTGTCAGATTGGGAGGCAAGAATATCTAAAGTATTTCCTTCTCCGAACCAGGATAGTGGAAGCACATAAGGGTTACCTTCTTTATCTTTTTTCTTTTGTTCAGGAGAAGGGAAGAAATTCACAAAAAGTGTTCTGATGGCTTTCCCGATGAGGTTATAAGCTACAAGTCCTGCACCTTCCTGCTCTCCTTCATAAACAAGCTCCACTTTTCCAGTAATGGCAGGAATAACTCCGATAAGATCTGCCATCCTGACTACAGTATTTTCCTCATTGTTCAGGTAAATTCTTCTCTCAGCAGCAGAAATCAGATTTTCGTACGCCGAAATGGTAAGGCGTGCAGAAACACCACTTTTTTCATCTACATATTCACTACTTCTGGCCTCTATAGCTATTTGTTCAATAAGGTCTTTCATTAATTCCGGAACATGTATTTTTTCCAAAGGTCTCCCTGTCAATTTTGCCTCTTGTACAGTAATTCGTTTTCCTATTTCGATTGACTTTGGATAATGGGTGATGATCTGACTTTCAATTCTGTCTTTAAGTGGCGTCACAATCGAACCTCTATTGGTATAATCTTCGGGGTTGGCTGTGAACACAAATTGGATATCCAATGGCAGTCTGAGTTTGAAGCCTCGGATTTGGATATCCCCTTCCTGAAGGATATTGAAAAGTGCCACTTGAATCCTTGCCTGTAGGTCAGGGAGTTCATTGATGACAAATATTGAGCGGTGGGATCGTGGAACAAGACCGTAATGGATTACCCTTTCATCATTGTAAGATAATTTTAAGGTTGCCGCTTTAATTGGGTCAACATCCCCAATTAGGTCAGCTACAGACACATCAGGTGTTGCCAATTTTTCGGTGTAGCGGTCATTTCTATGCCACCAGGCAATGGGGGTATGATCTCCCTTATTTTGGATCAGTTCCGTTGCATAATGAGACAATGGATTAAGTGGGTCATCATTAAGCTCAGCCCCTTCTACCACAGGAACGTATTCATCCAAAAGTTGGGTCATCATTCTGGCAATCCGGGTTTTTGCCTGACCACGTAATCCCAGCAAGTTGATATTATGACGTGAAAGGATAGCCCTTTCGATATCAGGAATTACAGTGTCTTCATATCCCCATATGCCTTCAAATACCTGTTCCTGTTTCCTGATCTTCTCGATCAGATTTTTTCTAAGTTCTTCTTTGATGGAAAGTGGTTGATAGCCAATGGATTTCAGTTCTCCCAGTGTTTTTATTTTGAGTAATTCTTTTCCAGAAAGTTGTTGGTAGTTCATTTTTTAAAGTCTTTTGGTACGGTTTCTTCTATAATCTTCAAAAATCAGGTCCCCCAGACCCTTAAGGCTGCTGTAGTAAGCGTTTCCATTATTTACCTTGGTGAATTCTTTGACAAATTCTTTCAAATAAGGATCTGAAGCAATCATGAAGGTGGTGACAGGGATTTTCAGTTTGCGGCACTGAGCCGCAAGTTTCAAGGTTTCATTTAAGATTTTACTGTCAATGCCAAAGGCGTTTTTGTAGTATTTTATCCCTACTTTCAGACAGGTGGGTTTACCGTCTGTGATCATGAATATCTGCTTGTTGGGATTTTTCCTTCTCCGCAACAGATCCATGGCCAGTTCAAGACCTGCCACTGTATTGGTGTGGTATGGGCCTACCTGTAAATAAGGGAGGTCTTTGATGTCTATTTGCCAGGCATCATTGCCAAATACTATGATGTCTAAGGTGTCTTTTGGATACCTGGTTTTGATCAGTTCAGCCAATGCCATGGCTACTTTTTTAGCAGGAGTAATCCTATCTTCTCCATAAAGTATCATGGAATGGCTGATATCGATCATCAAGACTGTTGAAGTCTGCGTTCGATATTCGTTTTCTACTATTTCCAGGTCATCTTCAGTCAGGAGATAATCACCTGAAAATCCATGATTGACCTGAGCATTTCTCAAAGAGTCTGTCAAAGCAATTTGGTCCAGATTGTCTCCAAAAGCATATGGCCTTCTTTCAGAACCCTTTTCTTCGCCTTGCCCGGAATGAGTAACCTTATGTTGCCCACCTTTTCCTTTTTTGAGTTTGCCGAAGATTTCCTCCAGCGCACTTTTTCTAATACTTTGTTCAGATTTAGGCGTAATTTTTAATTCTCCCTTTTGGTTTTCTTCGGTGAGATAGCCTTTGGATTTTAGGTCTTCAATAAAATCACCAATGCCATAATTGGGATTTGTGAGTTGATAGCGCTTATCCAAGTTGCTTAGCCACGACAATGCCTCGGCAACATCTCCTCCAGTCATCGTGACCAACTGAAGAAAAATATTGAGCAAGTTCTCGAAGGTGTTTTTCTCTGGATCTGTTGGCGGAATATATTTTGTGAATCTAAATCCTCTCATAATTTGTTATAACAATAAGCTTGTCAAGCTGGTTTACTTCATACATGTAAATTACTGATAATCATGAAAAACTATTTGTTTCCAGTCTATTTAGTGACATCATTTCTCATCATTTATGTGACAGCTATTCACGCAAATCTAAATATGGGACTTATCATGTTTATGTTTTCACTATCCCCTTTACCCATTGTATGGATGGTATATAGGGTGTTGAAGGCAGAAGTAGAGGTAAATTCTACCTTTGAGGAAAAGTGGTATGAGGATATGTAATTATTCTCAGTTTATACTTAAAAAATTGTAGGTTAATAACAGGTTAATGTAGCTAATTAACAATGTTGATATACTTTGTTAAGTATAATTAAATCTAAAAATTATCAACTTATTTTTAAGGTAAATATAATTTTTTCCGATAGTAAATTGTACTTACCGAATAAATATTATTTGTGTAAATCAAAGACATTTGCATACATTTGTGAATTGATTCAAAAAACAGAGGAAATTAATTGAAATGAATAGGAGAATAAAGGTTCATGGCAAGGTTCAAGGCGTATTTTTCAGAAAATATGCTCAAAGAAAAGCCATGGAATTGGGTTTGGTTGGTTGGGTAAAAAATGAGGAAGATGGTACTGTTTCCCTGGAAATTGAAGGAGAGCTGCATTCTATTTTGGCAATGCAATCATGGCTAAGGTTAGGTCCGCCAGAGTCAACCGTGGAAAGTTTGGATATCACTTCAGGAGAAGATCAAGGATATCAGGAGTTTTTGATTTTACAATAATCATTATTGACAAGCGCCCTCTGTAAATTTTGTAACGCCTTTGCTTCTAGCTTCACAATCATTACTATAAGTTTTTCCATCACAGCCACAGACAGGTAAGTATATATCGTAGCAGGCATATGTTTGCTTGATTAAAGATGGATCTATACACCCATCTCCGATAATATTCTGATCCTCAACGCAACTGAATGCAGAAATAAAAATCATTGAAGTCATCAGAACCGCTTTTTCCAGATATTTTAGAGTATTTTTATTCATTTGCCTCGAATATAATATTATGTTGTCAATCTAACATTTTGAAATTTTTAGGACCCTGTTGATAAATGTAGCTGATTTGGCATTGATAGGCCTGTAATGATACCAGGAACCATATCTTTTTTCATTTGGGTTGAAACCATGACGAGTTCAGTCTTCAATTCGTTTCAGCATTTATAGGTTCTTTGTCAGCTATGTAAAAGGAAGCTTTCATCATTAAGTCTGAATTATTTTGCTAATTTTGCTTTAAAAAAACGAATTATATGCTTGACAAATTACAAGCACTGAAGGATAGATTTATTGAAGTGGGCCAACTCATCATCCAGCCGGACGCCATGTCGGATATGAGTAAATATACCAAATTGACCAAGGAATATAAGGATTTGGAAAAAGTGGTGGCTCTTTTTGATGAGTACAAATTGGTGTTGGACAATATTGCCCATTCAAAGGAAATACTGGATAAGGAGAAAGATCCGGATTTTAGGGATATGGCCAAAATGGAGTTGGAAGAACTTAAGGAAAAGCAAGAGCAATTAGAGGATCAATTGAAGCAGCAGCTTATACCCAAGGATCCTAATGACTCAAAAGATTGTATCCTTGAAGTCCGTGCAGGTACAGGAGGCGATGAAGCGGCTATTTTTGCAGGTGATTTGTTCAGGATGTACCAGCGGTTTTGTGAAAAGCAAGGCTGGAAACTCACCATTCTTGATTTAACATTCGGTTCCTCTGGAGGGTATAAAGAGATTATCAGCACCGTGAGCGGAGCAGATGTCTATGGCATGCTCAAATATGAATCAGGAGTACACCGGGTGCAAAGAGTGCCTGCTACTGAAACCCAAGGAAGGGTGCATACATCCGCTGCTACTGTAGCGGTTTTGCCAGAAATGGATGAAGTAGAAGTGGATATCAATATGAATGATATCCGAAAAGATACCTTCTGTTCCTCAGGTCCTGGAGGTCAGTCTGTCAACACGACTTATTCTGCGGTGCGCTTGACCCATAATCCAACTGGGTTAGTGGTGACCTGTCAGGATGAGAAGTCTCAGATCAAGAACTTTGAAAAGGCCTTGAAAGTACTACGTTCAAGGTTATATGAGATTGAATTGGCCAAACATAATGAGGCAGTAGGTGCTCAGAGAAAATCCATGGTGGCAAGTGGCGATCGTTCCGATAAAATCAGGACTTATAATTACCCCCAAAGTCGTGTAACGGATCACCGGATCAATAAGACCGTGTACAATTTACCGTATGTGATGGATGGGAATATTGAAGATTTTATTTCAGCATTACGCTTTGCTGAGAATGTTGAAAAAATGAAATCCACTGGAATGGAAGACTAATCAAGTCTTCCATTTTTTTTATTAGGCGATTTGGTTTTTTTTTTGCTTCTCCGTTCTTTTTTGAATAGCCCAACTTATCCTCAAAAGATCTAACTTGATAAAAAAGATGGCTTTCAAGTATTGAAACTTGATAAAGGGCGTTAACTTGATAAGGATAAACCCACCATCATTCATGAAGATAGAAGGAAAGAACAAGGTAAGTTTGGTAACTTGGAACGACAGCCATTTTCACAGTTTGTACCCTTTGGCCAATAATCCCAATATTGCCAGAAGTTTACGGGATAGTTTTCCTTCTCCTTATACCATTCACGATGCCAGACATTGGATAGAGCATAATATTAAATTTAACCCACCACAGAATTTCGCTATTGAATTTGAAGGTCAGTTAGCAGGATCAATAGGCTGTCAAGTTGGTAAGGATGAACTTCGGACGAATATGGAAATAGGGTTTTGGATAGGTGAACCTTTTTGGGGCAAAGGCATAGCTTCTGAAGCATTGGTGTTGTTTACAGAATATGCTTTGAGAAAATTTCCTGAAATTAAGAGGATTTATTCTCAGGTTTTTGATTTCAATGTAGCCTCCATGAAGGTTTTGGAAAATGCCGGTTTTGAACCGGAAGCTATCCTTAGGCATGCTTATATCAAAAACGGAAAGGTCGGAGACATTTTTCAATATGTGATTATCAGAGAGGAAGTTGAAAAGTATGAATAATATTGATGAAAGAATAACAAAAAGGGGGTGTCCGAAAAGTCGAGACACCCTTTTTTTATTGTTGATCTTCTCTAAAATTATTATTTTAGAGTTGAACAAAATACAACAATGTCTAAGGTAGTTTTTAAAAATCAGACTGGCAAT
>NZ_JBHLWI010000057.1:0-22626 GCF_042432905.1 Fontibacter flavus
ATGAGAGATAATAGAAAGACAGTAAAGAACAACAACAATAAAGATATCGGTCCCAAGGGATGTAAAAGTTAATTATCGTCGGTTTAAAAACTAAAAAAGCTAACTGAGGTTCGGTTAGCTTTTTTTTTTATTTACCTGTTTGGTAAGTTATATTTAGATATTCTTATTGACACTTATCTTTGATCTTAAGAAAGGGTTTAGTATCGAATCTTGAAAGCTAAAGCCTTTCTTTTAAATGGATTAACAGAAATAGAAGTAAGCAATTTTATTTAGCCGCAATCAATTCTTCTCTTATAGGAATGGCTGCGATTTGCTGCATTTTTTCCATTTTGACCTGATCAAACGCTAATTTGTTTTCTGGAGCAATTGGGTCAGAAGGAGGGATTTCTTCTTTTAACCAATCTACTTGTTTCCCGTTTTTCCAAAATCTAAAACACAAATGCGGACCGGTTGCTAATCCAGTGCTGCCAACAAATCCAATAACTTGACCCTGTTTTACTCTTGTTCCTGGTGTCATTCCTGGGGCAATTTTGGACATATGGAGGTATTGTGTCGTGTAGGTACCATTATGTTTGATTTTCACATAGTTGCCATTGGCGCTGGTATATCTGGCTTCCACTACTGTTCCATCTCCTACTGTTCTGATTTCTGTTCCAGTTTTAGCTGCATAATCTGTCCCTAAATGCGGCTTATATCTTTTTTGTACCGGATGGAATCTTTTGAGATTATACTTACTGCTAATCCTTGTGTATTCGACTGGATCACGAAGGAATTCTTTCTTAAAGCTGTTGCCATCTTGATCAAAAAAAGTTAATTCCCCATTCTGCTCAAAAGGTATGGCGTGGTATTCCTGACCCTTGTGTTCATAATAAGCCACTTCTAGGCCGTCAAATCCAACAGCAACCCCTTCTACGACCTTTTCACGGTAAACTACCTTGAACTTGTCTCCTTTTGGAACCCTTTGAAAATCAACATTCCAACCATATAAATCCGCAAATTTATTGATCACTTCATGAGAAGCTCCCATCTCAATCATATCTTGGTAAAGGCTCTTTGTTATCAAACCTCCAAATTCGATTGTTCTTATTTCTACCGGTTTTTCTTCTTTATAAACCTCAACCTGATCGAGTTTGAAGACTACATATTCAGCGGGATTTGGTTCATAAATAAAAAATTGGGCCTGTGAAGAATCTTTTGCAGAGAGGACAGTGAACTTTTTATTGAAGGCGATTTTTCGCACATCAAAAATATCCTTGGATTTTTGAGCAATCTCATCAATGATCTGGTAAGGAACATTAAAAGGAGCCAAAATGGTAGAAAGCGTTTGGTTTTTTCCAACCACTCCTTCTATCACATCGAGCTCATTAATATTGATTCCGTACAAAAGATTTTCCTCAATTACTTCTTCCTCTAGAACTATTTCTTCTTCCTCTGGGGCTGCTTTGAATATTTGATGGTTACTCGCAAAATATAACCCTCCAGCCAACATTAGAATGATGGCACTGGTACTAATCCATTTTTTATTCATTGTTTAAGCAAATCAACAGTTGGGATGATCAAAACCAAAGAAATTTAAAATCCGGTCAAATTCCAAATATCAGCAGCTAATTCTTAGAATTTTAACATTTTTTTTCAATTTATTATAGGTTGTGGGTCATCATTCTGTTTTATAGAATTTCGATTACTGTATGTAAACAACAGTCTTTTTGTTTTATTGTGCATTCGAAAGTTTATTCAACTTTTTTTAGAAACTTATCAATTTTAGAATTTGCAATAACATGAACTTCATTTTGATTATTTAAAAATTATAGGCATAAATATTGAAGTTTTATCCTATTCTTCAATGGCAATTTAGCATACTCCCAATGCTTTGTTTATCTTTGTCAACTTTAAAAAACACAGCAAAAACATGCTTAGAACACATACTTGCGGAGAATTAAGAATCGAGAACATCCACCAAGAGGTAACCCTTGCTGGTTGGGTTCAAAGAGTAAGAAATAAAGGGGGGTTGATCTGGGTGGATCTCAGAGATAGATACGGAGTGACCCAATTGATTTTTGAGGAAGGTTCTACTGATAAAGCTTTACTGGATAAGGCCGCATCCCTAGGTCGTGAATTTGTGGTTCAGGCACAAGGAAAAGTGATTGAAAGAACTTCCAAAAATGATAAAATACCTACGGGGGACATTGAAATCAAAGTGGAAAGTCTAACTGTTCTCAATTCAGCCAAAGTTCCTCCATTTATCATCGAAGATGAAACAGACGGAGGGGATGAATTGAGAATGAAATATAGGTACCTTGACTTGAGAAGAAATGTGGTGAGGGAAAAACTTCAGCTTCGTCACAGGATGATGCAGGAGACTAGGAAGTATATGGATGCTCAGGATTTTATTGAAGTGGAAACACCTGTGTTGATCAAATCTACACCTGAAGGAGCTAGAGACTTTGTGGTGCCAAGCAGGGTGAATCCAGGTGAATTTTATGCTTTGCCACAGTCTCCTCAGACTTTCAAGCAATTGCTGATGGTCAGTGGGTTCGACAGGTACTTCCAGATTGTCAAATGTTTCAGAGATGAAGACCTAAGAGCCGACCGCCAGCCGGAATTTACCCAAATTGACTGTGAAATGTCTTTCGTTAGTCAAGAAGATATCCTCAATACTTTTGAAGGTCTGACCAAGCATCTTTTCAATGCGGTGAAAGGTATTGAATTGGAAGAGGTCAAAAAAATGACCTATGCAGAAGCCATGAAGTATTATGGTAACGATAAGCCTGATCTGAGATTTGACATGAAATTCGTCGAACTCAATGATTTGGCCAAAGGTAAAGGCTTCTCGATTTTCGATTCTGCTGAATTAGTCGTAGGCATTTGTGCCCAAGGTGCTGGTGAGTATACGAGAAAGCAATTGGACGAACTGACCAATTGGGTAAAAAGACCACAAATAGGTGCAAAAGGTTTGGTTTATGTAAAATGTAATGAAGACGGCACTTATAAATCTTCTGTAGATAAATTCTATTCCAATGAAGACTTGAAAGCTTGGGCTGAAAAAATGGATGCCAAGCCAGGGGATCTCTTGTTGGTATTGAGTGGAGATGAGAAATCTACCAGAAAGCAAATGTCTGAATTGCGCTTAAAAATGGGAGAGGACCTTGGTCTGAGGAATAGGACAGTATTCAAGCCCCTTTGGGTTGTGGATTTTCCATTGCTGGAGTGGGATGAGGAAACACAGAGGTACCATGCTATGCACCATCCATTCACTTCTCCTAAAAAAGAGGATATTCCTTTATTGGAGACAGATCCAGGTGCGGTTAGGGCCAATGCGTATGATTTGGTCATTAATGGTGTGGAAATAGGTGGCGGTTCCATCAGGATTCACGATAGGGCTACGCAGCAGTTGATGTTCAAACACCTAGGCTTTACAGATGAAGAAGCGCAGAAGCAGTTTGGTTTCTTGATGGAGGCCTTCGAATATGGAGCACCTCCTCATGGTGGTATTGCTTTTGGTTTTGATAGGCTATGTGCGATTTTTGGCGGGTCTGACTCTATCAGAGATTACATTGCATTTCCTAAAAACAACTCCGGAAGGGATGTGATGATCGATTCTCCAAGTACAATCGCTGAAGAGCAATTGCTTGAACTTTCCATCAGGGTTGCCTTAGAGAAAAAATGATCAAATAAAACCTGGACAAAATTAGTTTAAGCCATATTCAAAAGTAATCAGCTTTATCTTATAATTCTTGTTACCAATTTGAATACAGTAGAGACCAACTGCTATGAAAGCGGTTGGTCTTTTTTGTAGGTTAATTTTTAACCCGATTTTGTACCATTTAACCTGTAAAAATTCCATTCAAAATATTGGAGCATTCGTGATTAAACTTTTTGATAATCCGATGTGTCTAAAGAAAGATTAAAACCAACTAAATGATGAAAACATCTTTATTAAAATTATTTTTATTTCTTTTTTTAGCAGTCTATTCCTTTGAAATACAGGCGCAAAGAGTTCAGGGGAGGGGACAAGAAGTATTCTTGAAGGGTAAGGTGATTGAAGGTGAAAAGAAAGAAGCGATGATTGGGGCCAATGTGCTGGTCAAAACAGTAACAGATTCATTGTTAGTATCAACAGTAACTGGGGTAGATGGGTCTTTTGAAGTGAGAAGGCCAGATATTCCCAATGTCAAACTGGAAATTATTTTCTTGGGATATCAAAAAATCACTAAAATACATAATAGAGGTGATGCATTGGATTTGGGTACTTTGGTACTCGTAGAAGATAGTAAACTTTTGGGCGAAGTTCTCATAGAAGGCCAAGTGGTGGTTGGAGAGGTGAAGGGTGATACAACATCTTTTAATGCCAATGCTTTCAGAACAAGAGAAAATGCAGATGTAGAAGACCTGGTCAGGAAATTACCTGGTGTGACTATTCAAAATGGCGAAATTCAGGCAAAAGGAGAACAGGTTCAAAAAGTATTGGTCGATGGCCGCGAGTTTTTTGGCAGTGATCCCTTTTTGGCTTTGAGAAACTTACCAGCCGATGTCGTGGATCGTATAGAAATTCTGGATCAGCGTTCTGATCAGTCCAGACTTACAGGATTTGACGATGGTAATTATTCCCGTACCATCAACATTGTCACTAGACCGGATAGGAACAGCGGGCAATTCGGGAGGATTTATGCAGGAGGAGGAACTCAGGATAGGTATTCTGCGGGTGGTAACTTCAATATTTTCAAAGGGAATAAAAGAATTTCCATCATTGGCATGTTTAACAATATCAACCAACAGAATTTCTCTTCACAAGATTTGGTTGGTGTAAGTAGTGGTGGCGGCGGTGGCCGTCCTGGAGGAGGAGGTGGTCGACCCGGTGGTGGTGGCTGGGGAGGAGGAGGTAATAACAACTTCCTAGTAGGTCAGGACCAAGGAATCATCACGACAAACAGTTTGGGATTGAACTATAGTGATAAAATAGGTCAGAAAATGAACCTGACTGCGAGTTATTTCTTCAACTCAACCAATAATAACTTATTTAGGTTGACCAATAGGGAAACCATCCTTTCGGAGACTAATAGGCAGTTTTACGAAGAGAGTTTGTTGAATACTGTTAAAAACAATAACCATCGTGTCAATGGCAGGATTGAGTATGATATCAATGAGAAAAATGCCATCATTGTAACCCCATCCATCAATTTTCAGAAGAATTCAACTTTCAATGAAAGGGATGGTCTGAATCTCAATGCTACTTTAAATCCCTTAAGTAGTACTTTCTCTACTTCAGATGCCAACACCGAGGGTTATAATATATCCAACAATTTTGTCTACAGGTATAAATTTGATAAGCAGGGTAGAACACTTTCCACTACTGTTTTCACTTCATGGAATAAAAGAGATCAGCTGTCTGAGCTGATTGCAGCCAACAGAGATTTCATTAGGGATATCAGAGATACCCTAATTCAGGAAACCTTTGGCCTTTCGGATGGATTCAACTACAGGGCCACTGTCCAATATACAGAACCGGTCACTGAAAAATCTTTACTGACCTTATCGTATCAAGTAGGTAACAATAAAACCTCTGCGGACCAACAAACATTTGCCATGATGCCCGAATTGGGGATTATGGTATTGGACACTGCCTTGAGTAACGTATTTGATAATAAATTTATCGTGCAAAGACCAAGCGCAGGTTACAATTACAGATTTAAAAACTGGAATGTGAATGCCAATTTGGATTATCAATATGCAGTTCAGGATAATGAAAGCTTTTTCCCATTGGAACAAACCTTCAACAGGTCTTTCAGTAACTTCCTACCAGGCTTAAATGCTTTCTACAGAAACCAGGAAAAAGGAACTTCATTCAGGTTAAGGTATAGAACCAATACACAGGAACCAAGCGTCAATCAGCTCCAGAATGTAATCAATAACCAAAACCCTTTACAGTTGTCAGTGGGTAACCCGGATTTGGGTCAGGCATTTACGCACTCGGTTTTCACCAATTTCTCAAAAATGAATCTTGAGAAATCCCGCACATTCTTCTCATTCCTTTTCCTTTCAGTGACAGAGGATTTCATTGGCAATGGCACTTTTGTGGCACAGACAGATACCTTGGTCAATGGAGAAGTACTCTTAAGGCCAGGAGCCCAGATCAGCCGTCCTGAGAACCTTTCAGGTAATCTTAGGTCGAGGTTGTTTGTAACTTATGGAACGCCGATCAAAAAAATCAGGTCACAGTTTAACTTGAATTCCAGTGTATCCTTTAACAGAACACCTGGTCTGATCAATGGGCAAAAAAATATGAACGATAATCTAGACCTGAGTCAAGGGTTTACCTTGACAAGTAATATCAGTAAAGATGTGGATTTTACTTTGTCAACCACAGGTACATACACAATTGTGAATAGCAGTTTGCAGAATAACCTGAGCAATAATTTCTATATCCAAAATTCAAATATCAGGTTCTATTACTCCCCAAACAACGGAAAGTTATTTATCGCCAACAATGTGAACAATATGCTTTACAGAGGTCTTTCCGCTGATTTGGATCAGTCTGTATGGTTATGGAACCTTGAAGCTGGCTATAGGTTCCTGAAAGATAACAAGGGAGAATTGAAGTTTATTGTATTTGATTTGCTCAATCAGAATAATGCTATCGGAAGAACTGTCAATGACGTGACGATTGAAGATACCTTTACAAGAGTTTTGACAAGGTATGGTATGCTATCCTTTACCTACATTATAGGCAACTTTAAACAGCAGCCAGAACGAAACCAAGGTGGCCCGATGATGGGAAGACCATTTGGAGGAGGGGGAAGAACCTGGTAATGAAAAGGGGTTGTGATGGCAACCCCTTTTTTTTGCTTCCAACTATCCAAAATGAACCGTCCTGTTAAAAAAGATGAGTTGAAATGGTAAGTTGAAATGAGATGATTCTTTTAAACTCTTTTAGGAATGGCTTGGAATTACATCGTTTTGCAAGTGGATTTTGGGAATGGAAAAAAGTGTATTTCCCATCATTTGTTATAGATTTGTGGTTCTGAAAATATTACAGCATATGCATCAGGAAAAGATAGAAGCCATCAAGTCATCCATCGCAGCTGCGGATGCAGCAAATCAAGATGAACTCGAGGCTTATAGGATGAAATTTATCAGTAAGAAAAGTGTGGTAGGAGAACTCTTTGCCGAAATGAGGAATATTCCTAATGAACAAAAAAGGGAATATGGTCAATTGGTAAATGAGGTGAAGGAGATGGCTGAGGAGAAATTCCAGCAGCTGATTGATAAAGTGAATGCATCCTCCAAAAAGGCGAAATCTTCCGATCTTGACCTTACTTTGCCACCTACCAATGTTGCTGTTGGCGGGATCCACCCACTCACAGCAACCAGACAAAGAATAATTGAAATCTTTGAGAGAATAGGATTTAACCTTTCTGAAGGCCCTGAAATCGAAGATGATTGGCATAATTTTACGGCACTTAACTTCCCGGAAAACCATCCGGCTAGGGAAATGCAGGATACCTTCTTTATTGAGAAGAATCCGGATATTGCTTTGAGAACACATACTTCTTCTGTACAGGTAAGGGTAATGGAAAACCAAAAGCCCCCTATCAGGACCTTATCTCCAGGGAGGGTTTACCGAAATGAGGCGATCTCTGCCAGAGCACATTGTATATTCCATCAGGTTGAAGGCTTGTATGTGGATGAAAATGTGGGGTTTGCAGATCTCAAAAACACCCTATATCACTTTGCCAAAGAAATGTTTGGGAAAGAGACCAAAGTGCGTTTTAGACCATCTTTCTTCCCTTTCACAGAACCTAGTGCTGAAATTGATATCAGTTGTCAGCTTTGCGGTGGCAAAGGATGCAATGTGTGCAAAGGGACCGGTTGGGTAGAAATTGGCGGTTCTGGAATGGTAGATCCCAATGTATTGGAAAACTGTGGCATTGATTCCAAAAAATATACTGGCTTCGCTTTTGGAATGGGTATAGAGCGAATTGCCATGCTCAAATATCAGATCAAAGATCTGCGACTCTTTACCGAAAATGATGTACGGTTCCTGAAGCAATTTAGGTCCATGCTTTAGCAAAATTATATAATGGACGCCTCTTAAGAATTTGAGAGGCGTTTTTAATTTGCGGAAATCTTGATTGTGTTCAAAAATGCAGACACTTCCCTGAGCAGTGTCGGACTTTTTTCAGCTCCGTTACCGATGACTACCAAGTCTGCACCTGCTTGGTAAGCCATTTTAATCTTTTCAAGTGAATTGAGCCCACCGCCTACAATCAATGGTGCTTTCACTTTACTTTTCACTGCTTTAATGATTTCAGGAGAAACGGGATTGGGAGCACCACTGCCTGCATCCAAATAAAAATATTGTAAACCTAGATAACTTCCCGCCAGAGCCGTTGCGACACTCAATTCAGGGTGATGGTTGGGTAAAGGAATGGTTTGGCTGATATAATGTACACTGGTAGTATGTCCGCCATCTACCAGCATATAGCCGGTTGGTAAAATTTCAAGATTGCTTTTTTCCAATAAGGGGGCAATGCTGACATGTTGACCAATCAATAAATCAGGATTTCTTCCGGAAATTAAAGAGAGGAAAAGAATGCCGTCCGCCAAGGGGGAGAACTGAATGACATTACCAGGAAACAAGATTATGGGGATTTCCGGTAAAGCCTCCTTGATGTTTTTGATAATCATTGATACCGTGTTTTCCTGTATCAGACTCCCTCCTAAAAATATAAAGTCTAAATGTAAATGTTCAACAGTAGAAAGCTGGGATTTGAATTTTTCGGTTGATATAACATCATCTGGATCTATCAGCCAGGCAACACCCTTTTGACCTGTTAGGGCCAGGGCCTTCAGTCTGTTGCTCAGGTCATTTCTCATCCTCTTTCAAGGTATTATTGGGTTCGTAGAAGCGGTTAAGAAACTGATCTTGACCATATTTGATGGCCAAGGGTATCAGGATAGCAGCCAGTCTGCCAAAAAATCCAGGTTGGCTTTTTTGGGTCAGCTTGGACTGGATTTCCTCGTCTAAGAGACCTTCTTTTTCCAGTACTTTCAGTACTTTTTCTGTTTTTTTATTTTTCTTTCCAGTCAGCAGGCGTACTGCCAAAAAAGCCAAGGCCCCACTGACCACTACAGCACCCCCTATCTTCACCCAATCTTCAGATTCTTTTTTGGCAAGCGTTAACTGCATTTCGAGGGTTTGCTCCAATTCCTCAGCCTTTTTTTTCAAGTCCTCTCTCATGATATGTTATTCCTCTCTTTTTCCTCTGAAAATAAAGTGCTTCAAAAATTTTTGGAAGGAATCCACAATGCTTTTGGCATCTTTCAAGAAGTAGATCAGTACAAAAACCAACAAATAGAGCAAGCCTACATACAAGAAACCTTTGTAAGTGGAATACATCAATTCACTAAGGTAAAAAGCTAGTGAAAAACTCAAAAAAAGTAAAATCATTACCGAAAAGGTAGCCATCAACAACAACAAAAATATCCGTGAGAGCACAGAAGCAAACTGCTCACTAATTTCATCTTTGACGAGCTGAACCCTTACATCTATTAATTGCTTGATGGTCTGTATGATTTCAGAAATGTTTAACATAAAATGCCAATGTTTTTGTGAATATCCATCACAATATACAGGAAAAAGCTGGCATCAAAAACTTTCTGAAGCTTCAGGTTCTTGGTTTTCAGTATAAAATTTATAAGTCAAAACCGCTTCCAGGGCTTCTCTGATAGCCTGATTGATGGGCATTTGCTTGGCGGTCATTTGGAAGTCAATACTGTAAAGCTGAGAATAAGCCCCACTACTAGAAGGCAAAGCCAAATCCTCATTCACTTCTTTAGCGGCTTTTTGATACAATTCTTTTTTCCCCTCTTTGATCTTTTTACAGGTGATAATTTCCTTTTTAGACTCTTTGTTATTTCTGTAAGAGGAACTGAAAAGTCTACAAATCATTCCCCTGTTGGCATAATCTGAACAGAAGCCCATGGCATTGTCAAGAGAAAGGGATTTATACAGGATACAAAATTGATCCTCAGTGGTATTTTCCAAAAGTTCCAGAGCCTTCTCAGCCTTTTCTTTTTCATATAGGTCAAATGCCAAAGGTAAAAATTCCAAAACCGAGGCAGATACTTTTGGATTGGAGCAGCATAACCCACAGCCGGAAATACAAGTCAATTTGCTGGTAGCCAAGAAAGCCTTGATTTCCATATCCAGTTCGTCAAAAACCTTTCTGACTTCCTGCGATTTTTCCTGAAGATTCATAAATTTTAAATAAAAGCCTGCGAAGGTAAAAAGAGTTAAGAATCAAAACAATAGGGTGAAAAATTAAAACCTTGAAAAGAAGTATGTTTTTATATTCCCTGTTGAATGGTTTATATTTAGCCGCGAGAAAAATCATTTTTCAGCATGTATTCTTTTCAATAAAAGTTACCATTATGAGTAGTAGATTTGACAATTTTGAGGAAAAACGAGAGGAAAAAATCAGGAAGGCATTCAAGGAAAGAGACTGGAATGAGATCAAGAGTACAGATTCTTGGGTGATTTTTAAGGTAATTTCAGAGTTTGTGGAAGGCTTTGAAAAGCTGGCTAAAATAGGCCCATGCGTATCGGTATTTGGATCTGCGAGGACCTCGCCTGAGCACCCCCATTATATTATGGCAGAAGAGATTTCCGCCAAGTTGGTAAGACATGGCTATGGTGTTATTACCGGGGGTGGTCCTGGAATCATGGAAGCGGCCAATAAGGGCGCCAATTCAGAAAACGGCAAATCGGTCGGATTGTGCATCAAATTACCCTTCGAAGCCAAAGGAAATATTTATATCGATCCGGATAAGATGATCATGTTTGATTATTTCTTCGTCAGAAAAGTAATGTTTACCAAATATTCCCGGGGATTTGTCGTTCTTCCAGGAGGATTCGGGACCCTTGATGAACTATTTGAGGCCCTGACTCTGATCCAGACCATCAAGATCGGAAGATTCCCTATCGTGCTTGTGGGAAGGGAGTTTTGGGGAGGTCTGATTGATTGGATCAAAATGACCTTATTGGAAAAATACCATTATATCAACAAAGAAGACCTAGATTTATTCTTCTTGGTAGATGATGCCAGTGAAGCAGTCAAAGTAATCGATGATTTCTACAATAAATATATCTTGACTCCAAACTATTAACATTGAGACGACACCACTTATTTATCCTCTATGGATTAATAGTCATTTTATTTGGGATATTGATTTTCCAAAAAAAAGACCAATTTCTTTCTTCCGAAGATCAAATTGTCATTGAGTCTTCGGAAGGAGAAAGATTGCAGTTCCGAATCCCTGAAGCAAAAGTCAGAATATTCGATTTGCCTGAAAAGATCACTTTTGCAGAGGAGGCAGTTCCTTTGAAGCAGGTAGATGTTTTGGAAAGATTTGAGCGGGAAATTTATGTAAATGCTTATTGGGAATCCAACATGATCCTGCTGATGAAACGGTCTGCAAAGTACCTCCCCACGATAGAAAAAATACTAAGGGAAAATGGCATTCCTGATGATTTCAAGTACTTGGCAATGGCAGAGTCCGGATTGATGAATGTGGTATCGCCTGCCGGTGCCAGAGGTTTTTGGCAGTTTATGCCCAATACCGCCAAAGAATATAATCTGGAAGTAAGTAATGATGTGGATGAGCGCTACCATTTGGAAAAATCAACCCTGGCAGCCTGTCAGTATCTGAAGTCAGCCTATGCAAGATTTGGCAACTGGACTTCGGTAGCAGCGAGTTACAACATGGGTATCACTGGTCTCAGAAAAAGAAAGGAAGAGCAAAAACTGGAGAATTATTATGATCTATTGTTGAATGAGGAGACCAGTAGGTATTTATTCAGGATCCTGGCCTTTAAAGAGATTTTCGAGAATCCTGAAAAATATGGCTTTGAACTGAATAGCAAAGATTATTATAAATTGCCCTTGTTCAGAGAGCTCAAAGTCAATCAATCCATCCCTAATTTGGCCCAATGGGCTTTGAGGTATAACAGTAATTATAAGGAACTCAAAATCCACAATCCTTGGCTTAGATCCTCCAAATTAAATGTGGGAAAAGGAAGAGATTATTTGATCAAGCTTCCTGTTGAGTAAAAAATTCTATGGTATGAGAAGTCAATCCCGTTGTTTTTCAATAAATTGACTTTTCAATCCATTGTTTATGAAAAAATTTTTCTTTTGGTTTTTAGGGGTTTTGTTTTTGGTTTTTCTCATTGCCCGTGGGGTTCCCTTTTTGATCAATCAGTATTTGAATCATCATGCAGACCGTATTGTCACCAACATGATTACCAGAACTAGTAGTTTTGGCAATCACGAGGTAAGTTTTGGAGATATCAGGTTAGATTACGATTACTTTGGCACCTATCTTAAAATCAGTAATATTTCAGTCAGGCCTTCCAGCCTAATTGATCAAAAAGCTGTAAAAGTGAATCTCAAAGCAGATCAAGTAGATATAACGGGTTTTCAATGGTATACTTTTTTATTTAAAAATACCATCTCTGTAGACTCAGCCAAATTGGAAAACATCAAGATCATCTCTTCCAGTCCGCCTTTTGAATCCCTGCATTTTGAGCCTAAACAAAATAAAAGAGCAGAAGGGAAAGACTATGATCTGATTGAGGTGAAGTACTTTGATCTCAGGGATTTTTCGGTTGAATTACGGGATAATATTCATGACTCACTCAAAGCTGAGTTAGTGGATATGAACCTCAGGACGATAGACTTTCAATTGACAAAGGAAGATATCCAAAATCCTCAATCACTTTTTCAGGTTGGGTGGGTGCATGGAAAAATCAATAAAGTTGCCTTTCATTTCGACCAATTTCGTCAATATGTAGAGGTCAGAGATATTGAGCTTGATACCGAATCTAAAAGTATGGCTTTTGGACATATGGGGCTGCTCAATAAGCTTCCAAAATATGAATACACTTCTAAATTTGAGGATAGACAAAGTTATATAAAGATTGATGAAGCCAAATTAAAACTTCAGGGCGTCAATTTTGAGCAATATTTAAGAAATGGTATTATTGAAGTGGATTCTGTTTATGTTGATAATTTACAATTGGAGCTGTTTGTGGATAAAAGGAAGCCAGAGAATCTTGATAAACGACCTCAGATGCTTCGTCAAGTTTTTCAGAATCTTAAGCAGGTAATCCATATTGATCATGTTGTATTGGCAAACTCGCATATCCTGATAGAAGAGAGGCCCGACAACCTTTCGCCCCGATCAGCAACTTTGTTTTTTTCGGAAGTTGGTGCATCGATCAGAAATATTTCCAATTATCCGGAAAGACGCATGGACAATCATATGCTTGATGTAGACCTCACAGCCAAATTGATGGGACAGGGTTCACTTCAATCGACTATCAGATATAATTTAGATGATGCTGCAGGGAATTTCTGGTTAAAAGGAACTTTAGGAAAGCTTGATTTGCGGTTGTTGAATACCATGTTGGAGCCCGAAGCAAAGGCAAGTTTTAAGTCAGGTGTGGTCAACAGATTAGACTTTAACATCGCCGGGAATGATCTGGAAGGAACAGGCGATCTGATCATCCGGTATGACAATCTGGAGTTGGAATTGCTCAATAAAGATTTTGAAAAAGACCAGAATATCTTTCGGAAAATAGGGGCGTTTTTGGCCAATAAAATCATCATTAAGTCCAGTAATCCCAACAACAAAGGAGACTTAAAAAAAGGACAGGTTTTTTTCCGGCGAGAAACTCACAAATCTGTATTCAATTATTGGTGGAAGTTGATTTTTTCAGGTCTGAAATCAACAGTAACAGGAGAGGATATAGATGCGATGAGAAAAAGGGATTTGGAAAGGAAATCAGAAGCAGTCCTTTCCAATCAGACTAAGGTCCAGTCTCAACGAAAGGAAGAGAAAGTCAAAACAGCACCGGTTAGTAAGCAAAAAAGAAGGCTGGGAGAAGAAGAGAAAAAATGATAACAAACGAAACTTTGTAAGAATTTAAGGGTTTATCTTTTGTCCCAATCTGGGAATCACCGCCTTAAATTTGTACTTTTGCAAGCTCGTAGAAAATGCAAAAATCCCTCATGAACGACCCAATAGAAGAGAAAAAAGAAGAATTCATCGAAATTTTTGGTGCGCGGGAACATAACCTCAAAAATATCGATATCAGCATTCCAAGGAATAAGTTGGTAGTCATCACCGGCCTTAGCGGTAGTGGGAAAAGCTCCTTGGCATTTGATACTATTTATGCAGAAGGCCAGCGAAGGTATATGGAAAGCTTCTCTGCTTATGCAAGGTCATTTTTAGGGGGGATGGAACGTCCTGATGTAGACAAAATCAATGGCCTATCACCGGTAATTTCCATAGAACAGAAGACTACTTCCAAAAATCCCAGATCTACCGTAGGAACAGTGACAGAGATCTATGATTTTATGCGTTTGCTTTATGCAAGGGCAGGAGAAGCATTTTCTTATCTTTCTGGCCATAAAATGATCAGACAGACCGAAGATCAGATCATTGAACAATTGTTTGATAATTTTAGAGGTAAAAGATTGTATATCCTGGCTCCAGTTGTCAAAGGTAGAAAGGGTCACTACAGAGAACTTTTTGAGCAGATCAGGAAAATGGGATTTTCCAAAATCAGGGTGGATGGTGTGGTAATGGAGGTGGTTCCCAAAATGCAAGTAGACCGTTACAAGATTCATGATATTGAGATTGTTGTGGACAGGATAGTGGCGGATGAGGATGATAGGTATAGAATTACGCAATCTTTGAAAACAGCTTTGCAGCATGGCAAGGGTGTAATCATGCTCCGGGATGAAGAAGGGAATATCCATCATTTTTCCAAGTACCTGATGGATCCTACAACCGGCTTATCATATGATGAGCCAGCGCCCAATACCTTCTCATTTAACAGTCCTTACGGTGCTTGTCCGACCTGTAATGGTCTTGGGGTCATAGAAGAGATCACCAAAGAAAATATCATGCCGGATCCCAGCCTGAGTATCACCAGAGGTGGAATTGCGCCATTGGGGGAGTACAGGGATATCTGGATTTTTAAGAAAATAGATGCAATTCTCAAGCATTATAAATGCAGCATCAGTACCCCCATTGAAAAATTGCCCGAAGAGGTTGTCAATATCCTGCTTTATGGGGATAAAATTGAGGTGGCAGTAGACTCAGTCAAATATCCGGGTACCCAATGGCATACTACTTTTGAAGGGATTATTAATTTTCTTCAGAAACAGCAGGAAGGGAGTTCGGATAAAATTCAGGATTGGGTGAATGAGTTTACCACTACCAAAATATGTCCGGACTGTGAAGGATATAGGTTGAAAAAGGAAGCCCTACATTTCAGGATTGATGGGAAGCATATTGGGGAATTGGCGATGATGGATATCAATACCATGGGCGCCTGGTTTGAGGGGCTTGAAGACAGGATGTCGGATCGTCAGCAGATCATTGGCAAAGAGGTATTGAAAGAAATACGGAAGAGGATTGGATTTCTTTTGGATATAGGTTTGGATTACCTTTCTCTCAACAGGCCTTTGAGGACGCTTTCCGGGGGTGAAGCCCAGCGTATAAGGCTGGCCACACAGATTGGTACCCAGCTAGTTGGAGTGCTGTATATCTTGGATGAGCCAAGTATAGGTTTGCATCAGCGGGATAACGTAAAATTGATCAAAGCCCTGCAGGATCTGAGGGATTTGGGTAATTCTGTCTTGGTGGTGGAGCATGACAAGGACATGATGATGGATGCTGATTTTGTTGTGGATATTGGTCCAGGGGCAGGGAGGCATGGTGGTCAGATTGTGGCAGCAGGAACACCAAAAGAGATCCTTCAAAAAGGCAGTACTACTGCCAAATACTTATCAGCTCAGCTGAAAATTCAGGTGCCAAATGAAAGAAGAAAGGGTAATGGGAAAGAATTGCTTTTGAAAGGTGCTTCGGGGCATAATCTCAAAAATGTGGATCTGAAGCTGCCATTAGGTACGATGATCTGTGTCACAGGTGTATCAGGTTCAGGGAAAAGTTCTTTGATTCATGAAACCTTATTTCCATTACTCAACCAGCACTTTTACAGGTCCAAGAAAGAGCCTTTGACCTACCAGTCTATTGATGGGCTAAAGCATTTGGATAAAGTCATTGAAGTGGACCAATCTCCAATTGGAAGGACACCAAGATCCAATCCTGCGACTTATACGGGAGTTTTTACAGATATCAGAGCATTATTTACCGAATTGCCAGAAGCCAAAATCAGAGGGTATAAAGCAGGAAGGTTCAGTTTCAATGTAAAAGGCGGCAGGTGTGAAGACTGTGAAGGAGCTGGAATGAAGCTTATTGAAATGGACTTTTTACCCGATGTTCATATTCCATGTGAGACCTGTAAGGGTAAAAGGTACAATAGGGAAACCCTCGAAGTAAGATTTAAAGGCAAATCTATCTCGGATGTATTAGACATGACAGTAGAGCAGGCTGTTGAGTTTTTTGAAAATCAACCAAAAATTCTCAGAAAGATCAAAACCTTGAATGATGTAGGGTTGGGTTATATTACTCTAGGGCAGCATGCCACCACCCTTTCAGGTGGTGAAGCCCAGCGGGTCAAATTGGCTACTGAGCTTTCAAAAAAAGATACGGGCAATACCTTCTATATTTTGGACGAACCTACTACAGGATTGCATTTCCAGGATATTGAACACTTGTTGGAAGTGCTCAACAAACTTGTGGATAAAGGGAATACTGTATTGATCATAGAACACAATCTTGATGTCATCAAAGTTGCAGATCATATTGTGGACCTCGGTCCGGAGGGAGGAGAAAAAGGAGGACGGATTTTGGTGGAGGGAACTCCCGAATTTGTCGCCCAACATAAAGGTAGTCACACTGCTAAGTTTTTGAAACTAGAGTTAAATTGAGCATCTTCTACAACCTACCATTGTAACATATAGCACCCTGCTGTAAAAATTCTAGCCTGACTTCAAAGCACATTGCTATATTTGAAGTCAGGCTATGAACAGAAATCGGTTATATTGGATCTTACAGTTTTTAGGTTGGGGCAGTTTTGCACTGATCAATCTTTTTTTTGTTTCTTTAGATAGGGGACTTACGTTTATACAGGTTGGAGCATTTTTATCCTTGGCTATATTTTACCTTTTGTCAACACAGGCATTAAGGAAGGTTATCAAAAAATACGATTGGTTTAATCTTAGATTTAGCCGTTTATTGGTCAATACCTTATTGGCATTGACTGTTCTCAGTGTGCTCAATATGACGGCTCAGATCATCATCAACCTGATTTTTGGAACCTTGGATCCTGAGGTTGATTTTAGGCCTGTGGTGATATCCGTAAATATATTTGTGAGCTTTTTATTTTATGCACTTTGGGTTATGCTGTACTTTTTATTCCATTTCTTGGATAATTATAACCAATCTCTGAAATATCAGGCGAAGATCAATGAAATACAGCTTAACCACCTGAAGAGTCAATTGAACCCTCATTTCATCTTCAATGCGCTTAATTCTGTAAGGGCTCTGGTGGATGAAGATCCAAAAAAGGCAAAATTAGCCATTACCCAATTGTCCAATATTCTCCGGTTTTCTTTGATGATGGATAAAAAGAGGACAATTGATTTTGAAAATGAAATCAATACAGTCAAAGATTACCTCAACTTAGAATCTATCAGATTTGAAGAAAGGTTAACGGTCAAATACGAAATCGAACCTACGGCATATGATTATAAGGTTCCTCCTATGATGTTACAGACTATTGTGGAGAACGCCATCAAGCATGGTATTTCCAATAGGGTAAAGGGGGGATTGATTGAAATCAAATGTTATGAGGGGCTGACAGATGACTTAGTCATTCAGGTGAAGAACAGTGGGCAGTTGGTAAAGCCCAGTGTTTTGAATAAAAAGAAAGATGGCGGAGGTCATGGAATAAGTAACACCATACAGCGATTGAAACTGATTTATGGCAATAGATCTTCCTTTAAAATTTTCAATTCAGGGAACGATTTTGTCATTACTGAAATAAAAATTCCAAAACAAAGCCTTACATTAGGTTAAAATTTCGACAAAATGCGTGCACTAGTAATCGATGATGAAAGATTGGCCAGAAAAGAGCTGATCAATTTGCTTTCCCAGTTTGACCATGTCGAAGTGGTGGGTGAAGCAAATAATGTAGATGATGCCAAAGAAAAAATAGAATCTCTTTCACCGGATGTGGTGTTTTTGGATATCCAGATGCCAGAGAAAACAGGATTTGATCTCCTGGAAGAACTCGACAATGTTCCACATGTGATCTTCACCACTGCATACGATGAGTATGCGCTCAAGGCTTTCCAGGTGAATGCTTTGGACTATCTGCTTAAACCTGTTGAGCCCAAAAGGCTTGGAGAGGCAATAGAGAGACTTCAGAAGAAGCTCAGCGATGCTTCAGATAGGCATGAAGATGCCACTATTGCTCAGCAAAACAAGAAGCTTACCCTTGATGATCAGGTCTTTGTCAAAGATGGTGACAGGTGTTGGTTTGTGAAGTTGTCCAACGTCAGGCTCTTTGAATCAGATGGTAACTATATCAAAGTGTACTTTGATAACAATAAACCAATGATCCACAAATCCTTGAATGCCTTAGATGAAAGATTGGATGAAAAATCCTTTTTCAGGGCAAGCCGTAAGCACATCATCAACCTGAGCTGGGTGGAGGCTATTGAACCATGGTTTAATGGCGGTCTTGTAGTGACCCTAAAGGGAGGGGATAGAATTGAGGTGAGCAGAAGACAAGCAGCAAGATTCAAGGATATGATGAGTTTGTAATTCGTCAAAACCCCAGTAATTGGAAAAATAAAATACATTTATTTGATTGTGAAAGTTAAATTTTGTAAATAGGCAAGTAATATTATTTGTGTACAAAATTTACTTAAACTTTAATAACGTATTATTTCCCGAGAACGGTCTATGAAAGAGGAAAGAATTCTTATCGTTGAAGACGATGTTAATATTGCTGAGAATATTGAGGAGATTTTGGAGCTTTTGGGCTATGTAAATATTGACATTGCCAATTCTGCCAATCAGGCAATCAAGATTATCAAGAAGTATAAACCTGATTTGGTTTTTATGGATATCAAGCTCAAAGGTGATAAAGATGGTATCGAGCTTGGAGAAATCATCAAACAGATGATAGAAGTGCCATTGGTTTATGTGACTTCTTACAGTGACCCTACTATTATTGAAAGGGCAAAAAGAATTAACCCCGCAGGGTTCATTGTGAAGCCTTTCAATACCAATGATATTCATGCCATAGTTGAAATTGTTCTTTATAACAAAAGAACCAAACCTTCTATTGAAGCTGTTGCAGCCAAAGCAAAAGATGACAGCCCATATTTGGTAACTGATGCCGTTTTCATCAAAGCTGACAATGCTTATGAAAGAGTGCCTTACACCGAAATTTACTATGTGGAGGCAAATGGTAATATGGTTACCATCTATACCAAAAATAGGAATTATACCATCAGGAAATCTATGAAAGATATGGAGGACAAATTACCCGCCCACCTATTCCTGAGAGTTCAAAAATCATTTATTGTACAGCTTGGACAAATTGAGAGTTTTAATACCAAGGATATTAACCTTATGTCCGGAGCAGTGGTGCAGGTAGGAAGACAATACTATAACAGCTTCCTTGCTAAGTTGAATACCATTACAGAAAGTTAATGATCAAGAAAAAAGGTGAGCAAAACTCACCTTTTTTTCTTTCAAAAAACCAAACAATCAACTAAACTATCTTACAAGGTAAAACTCGTGGTTCCCATGCGCGGTTACGAAATTTCCTTTTTGAAATGATTCTTTAAATCTTTTTTTGAGTTCTGATTTTTCACCGTAAAATTCAGCCACTACTTCACCATATTTATCAATCAAAGTGATCGTGGGTTCTGCTTTGAGTTCTGACAAATTCAGTTCAACAGCAGGAATGATTTCTTCTCCCTGAACTTCAAATCCTTCTTGAAAAATTGAAGGGTTTACCTTGTTGATTTGATCAACCTGCGCTTCTGCTTTCGCACTCCATAAGATTGTCAAAGCCATCATTAGTCCTAAAATGGCACAGACGTTTTTTTGAGTTAAAATAGTCGCTTTCATTTTCTTATTGTTTTATTTTCTTTTTTCCTGATTTGTTTCTCCCCTATCAGTCGGGTATTTGTATTATGCCAAAACCCGATCCAAAAATCATAAAATACTGAAAATCAATAAAATAGATTCTGTATTCAGTCTTTTGTGTGTGCGTTTTCGGACAGTAAAATTTTTGTATTGATACAGTATAAAGAGAAAGACACTTTTAAAAAAAGTTGCGTCATGATCCATATAAAATGAAAAAACCGAAGGATTATCGGAATAATCTTTCGGTTTTAGCTCCTTTTAGGCATTGTTGAGGGATATTGTTCTTTTTATTCCCTAATCCATAAAATAGAAGTGGTGATCATCATAGGAAAGGATAAATTTTGACTTTTGAAATGTTTCCTGAAATTTTGATTTCAGTAATTCTTTCTCTCCATAAAATTCCGCAATGACATCACCGTATTTATTGATAATAGTGACTCTAGGGCTTGGTTTAATATTCTCCAAATCTGGAACAATGTCCCCTATTTTTTCTTCTCTTAATTGGTCATTTGAGTTGTTCGCTGTTTTTGCAAAAGCTCCATTTGTAAATAGTGCCATCATCGTGACTAGGCCAATTGACAAAAATCTTCTTGTACCGTTTAATCTGCTCTTTTTCATATTCTTATCTTTTATTTTTTTTCTCTTTTTTAAACCCACTTGGGGGAATCTGAAGAATAGAATACGAGAATATGTAAAAAAGGTTTTAAAAGAAATGATAAAAATCCGATAGATTTATAAAATTATCTATCGGATTGATGAAAATATCTATTTATTACAGAAGATCGTTTGCTAAATTAGCTAGTTCTGATCTTTCACCTTTTTCCAGTTTGATATGGGCATAGAGGGGGTGGTCCTTAACCCGGTCTATCAGGTAGGAGAGTCCATTACTTTGGGTATCCAAATAGGGCGTGTCAATCTGGAAGACATCACCGGTGAAAATTATTTTGGTGTTTTCTCCAGCTCGGCTGATGATGGTTTTGACTTCATGCGGAGTTAGGTTTTGTGCTTCATCCACTATGAAGAAGATATTGGAAATGGACCTTCCCCTGATATAGGCCAAAGGTTGGATCACAAGTTTTTCCTGATTGACCATTTCAGTTATTTTCTGGTATTCCTTATCAGATTCTTTGAATTGGTTTTGGATGAATTTGAGGTTGTCCCACAAGGGCTCCATGTATGGGTTTAGTTTGGACTTTATGTCCCCTGGAAGGTATCCAATATCTTTATTGCTTAACGGCACAATGGGGCGGGCCAAGTAAATCTGCTTGAAATCCCTTCTTTGTTCCAAGGCTCCAGCTAGGGCAAGAAGAGTTTTTCCTGTACCTGCCACACCCTGAATTGAAACGAGTTTAATCCTTGGATTTAAAATAGCATGAAGTGCAAATGTCTGTTCCGCATTTCTTGGCTTGATGTTGTAGGCGATTTTCTTATCCACCCTTTCCATGGTATTCTCTTCAGGATTATAGTAGGCCAATACGGAGTTTTTCTCGCTTTTGATGATATAATAAGCATTGGCTATTCTTTTTTTATTGCCCAAAATCAGTTTGGATTCTATAGAATGGCTTTCATATAAGCGGTTAATAATACTAGGATCTACATCTGTGAGGTTATATTTGCCTGTGTTTTCAAGTTCTGAGATATTTTTGATCTTACCTGTCTCGTAATCTTCTGCGTGTATTTCCAGAGATTTTGCTTTTAATCTTAGGTTGATGTCTTTACTGACCAGGATTACCTTTCTGTTTTTTTCAGTCTGCTGCAGATGAAGCGCAGCATTCAGGATTTTATGGTCATTTTTTTCTTCACCAAAGATGATATTGGCATTGATATTATTATCAGGATTCATGAGTACCCTGAAGTTCCCTTTTGTCTTCCCATTGAGCGGGGTCCAGTTATGGATCATTTTGTCCTTTGCCAGATTGTCCAGCATCCGGATAAATTCCCTTGCTTCAAAATTTTTGGTGTCATTCCCTTTTTTAAATTGGTCTAGCTCCTCTAGGACTGTAATTGGGATGACCACATCATGCTCGGCAAAATTCATGATGGAGTTGTGCTCAAACAGAATAACAGAAGTGTCGAGCACAAAGATTTTTCGCTCTTTATCGGATTTCGCTCTGGGCATAAACAATAAAATTTTAGTGGTTACTAGTTAGGAATAAGTTAGAAAAATAAAATTTAGATTACCATTTTAATAAGATAAATAAAAAATAGTTGTAGAAAGCATAATACCATCATGCTGATAATCAGAAATATAAATTCTGATTCTACGATGGCTTTCCCTTTAGAAAAAATATTTTAAGGAAAACAGAAAGACCAGCTCTAAGAGATGGTCTTTCTGATCCTGAAATAACTTTAAGCTTATTCCTGACTTCCGCAGATTATTCACCGTAATTTTTTAAGTTATTGAATTTCAATGTTTATGGATTCTTAAGTTTCGGTTTTGGGTGTCCCAGGGGATGATTTTATTAAATTAGTCCATGTTTGTCC
>NZ_JBHLWI010000058.1:0-2686 GCF_042432905.1 Fontibacter flavus
TCGTTCATTCCGGCCTGTTTTCGGGCTTTCCCCGAAACCCCGGCTCGTTTAACCCAAAAACCTCCAACCTACTTTTTTATTCAATCTAAAAATGGGAAATCCACCAAATTACTGCAAACCCTATTTTATCTTGATTCAAAATGAAGTTGTGCAACGGTTACGGCTGTTATATGCGGTTTTTCTTCTTTTCATTGTTCTTATGTCGTTAATTCAGGAACTTCAAATATCATAGGAACATTTGATTTTAATGCCTTTCCTGCAACAATTGCTTGTCTGAATTTTAGTTTAGGTAAGGACTTTGAAATTTCTTGTCCAAAGTAATTAGATAAAAATTCACTACTTGTTTTGTCAAACTCTTGGAAGGAAATAATTGTATTACACTGTGTCAAAATTGTCTTTGATACATTAGCTGTCCTTTGAGCAATTACAAGTAAACCAACATTGTATTTGCGTCCTTGAAGTGCTATTTGAGCAATACTATTTAAAAGTGGTTGAGATACTTTTTCTGAAACACCTGAAAAATTCCACTCTGGTATTACGGTATGTGCTTCTTCTAAAACAATGCAAATTCTTTTTCCAAAATTGCCTTGGGTCTTTGCAATGTGAAACAATAGTCTAAAAAATGTTTTTGTATATGTCAATACTCCCGAAGTATTAGCTACGTGTGGAAGTTCAAAAATTGACAGTTTATTGTCACTCGTTAAAAATGCTTCGATTTGAGAGTGAATTTGTTCCGCAACTTCTTTCTTCTTTTTCCTTGAATTTTCATTGTCTTTATTGTAGTTGTCGGCAATTTGTTGTTCTATGTAATCAATGTCTTTAAATAATTGTTCGCTTACCGCATCTTCAATTACTTTTGTTGGGTTCAGGTCAGCAAACTTTCCAATATACTCGCCTGTAAAATCAATGCAAATTACTTTTGTGTCTTGGTCAGCTAAGTATTGGCGAATTAAATTTCTTGAGAATATTGATTTTCCTGTTCCTGTTACACCAACAACTGCCATATGGTGCGACATAGCAATATCTTTATTAATAACTACTGGGTAGTTAGTATTAGGAATTTTTCCAATGATAAATTCATTTGCTTCAAGTTGCGGTTCTTCAATTTTAGAAGCAATGTAAATAGGGGTATTTATATCAGCAACCCATCCAAATTGTTCAAATCTTAGTTTTTCTTTGTTCCAAGTGCCAAGCTGAATTGCTTCACCAACAATGAAGCCAGTTTGGTTTTTATTTTCAAGCTGTTCAATTTTAGTAATCCCTTCGGTTATTTGATATAAGACTTTGGATTTTCCTATGTTAATCTCTAATAACTGACCTTCGGTTACTTGAACTTTAGAATTATGGATAAATCTAACCTTATTAATAACTGAATTATCAGAAACTATCCCGACAAGTCTGTCCAAATAGTCATTTTCAGGTATTTGACTTAATTTATAAACAAGATCTGAAGTATGATTTTTGAGAATTTCCGTGTTTTTGAAGATTGCGTCAATTTCGGGTGTGGAAAGAACCTTAATCCATTGCTGTTGATTAAGTAAGTAAACATCTAAAATAAGACCTTTTCTTACTTTGCTGTCAATAGAATACTTAAATTCAACAAACTCAAAAACCTTCGTTGTTTCTGTTCTTGCTTCTGAAAGCTTAACCAAGAAAGTATTTTTAGATTGAACACCAAAGATTTGTCCGATAGCTTCTTTGTCGTTCTTTTCTTTGATTGCAATAAATAGTCCTTCTATTGTTTTAGCTAAGGCAGGAATATTTAAAATCATAAATACTATCCAAAACCACAGAAGCAAATTGAACTCATTTGAAGCAAGTCCAAACTGTCTGATACCGCCCCAAAGAAAGAAAGCTGAAAAGATTGCTTCTGGTCGCCCGATTTGTCTGTTGAGGCGTGAAAAAAGTTGAACCCCTTTATTTTCTTCATTAAGTGGGTTTGTCCGAAGCCACATTAAAGTGTAACTGCTAACTGTTAGATAAAATATAAAAGTCAAGAACGTCCAAAATAGAAAGTCTCGGTTGTCAGCTTGAACCAAAAGCAAAGAAACCGCAGCTGTCACAGCATTTACAAAAACATTGGTGTCTTTTGAAAAATGGGGTTGGTCAATGAGTGAAAGTAAAATCAGAAGTAAAAGTCCTGAAGTAAACCAAAAGTCATTGAGTAGAAATGAGAAATCTTGTCGAATGTAAAAACCAAGTCCAACGAGTAGAAGGAATGAAAGTCCGAGTAATAGAAGTCTGTATATTTTCGTCATATTGTTCTACTGTTGGTGTGTCGTTTTAAAATCGCATATAACGGTCCGAAGCTAAGAAACTTGGGGCATTTCGAAGCAATAAGCTATCGTCCTTAGACAATAGCAGTTCGAGGAATAGTCTTTCCTGTTACCACCAGCGCCCCATGTTTTCTTAGGTGCTGTTATATGCGGTTCTTCCTTTCAAGGGAATTGGATATCAAAGTTTTATGTTCAACTCCAACCTACCCCCAAATCCAAGTTCAACAATTTTTTGTAATGTTGAAATACGTGCTTCTTTTATGTTGTTCTCTATTTTTGAAATATAGGACTTTGTCGTTCCAACTTTTTCTGCAAGTTCTTCCTGAGTCATTCCTAATTCAATTCGTGTATCATGAATTAATGCCCCAATTTTGAAGGCTTCATAACCTGCCTCAAGTTCCTCTCGCTCT
>NZ_JBHLWI010000059.1:0-3548 GCF_042432905.1 Fontibacter flavus
AGTCGACCAGTATTATACGTGTCAAGGAAAAAATCTAATCAAAAATCCCCAATCATGACTTTAGATTTTCAAAATCAAAAAATTGCAGCATAAAAAAGGCTGCCCTTTTCGGACAGCCCCTTTTTGCATAAGATCAATGATCTTATTTGCTGTGTCTGATTTTCTCCTTGATTCTAGCAGCCTTACCTTGACGGCCTCTCAAGTAGAACAATCTAGCTCTTCTCACTTTACCTTCTCTCAACAATTCGATTTTCTCGATGGAAGGAGAAAGGATAGGGAAAATTCTTTCCACACCAACACCATTGGAGATTTTTCTTACTGTGAAAGTCTCACCGTTGGAGTTAGGGTTTTTTCTTTGGATTACAGTTCCTTGGAATTGCTGGATACGCTCTTTGTTACCTTCAGTGATTCTTACGTGCACGTTGATGGTATCTCCAGCCTTGAAAGAAGGGAATTTGGCTCTAGCCTCGCTGTATTCCGCTTCTACAAATTTTATTAGATCGCTCATAGCTTTATATTTTATTTGCTTGTAGCAACCGCGCCTCGACACGGTTTTTGTTGAACTCAATTAATATTCTGCTTTCTTATTTATCGCCTCAGAAATCTTTACCTTCCAATAAGTCGGGCCTTCTTTCTTTTGTCCGGCGAACCGATGCGTCAAATCTCCAGGTTTCAATGTTTGCCTGATGTCCTGACAATAACACTTCCGGTACTTTCATGCCTTCATATTCTGCAGGCCTGGTGTACACTGGAGGTGCCAGTAGTCCATCTTGGAAAGAATCTGTCAGGGCAGAGGTTTCGTCATTCAAAACACCCGGAATCAACCGGATGATGGCATCTGCTACAACAGCAGCGGCCAATTCCCCACCTGATAGGACAAAATCGCCTATGCTGATTTCTCTGGTGATGAATTTTTGTCTGACTCTTTCATCTACACCTTTGTAATGTCCACATAGGATGATCAGGTTACCTTTGAGGGATAGTTCATTGGCCATTTGCTGGTTGAATGTCTCCCCGTCAGGTGTCATGTAAATGACCTCATCATAATCTCTTTCGCTTTTGAGTGCTTCAAGGCACTTTGCGATAGGTTCTATCATCATGACCATTCCTGCGCCACCTCCAAAAGCATAATCATCGACCTGCTTTTGTTTGCCGCTTGCATAATCCCTTAAGTTGTGTATCCTGATTTTGGCGAGTCCTTTATCTTCTGCCCTTTTGAGGATAGAATGTGAAAAGGGACCGTCCAATAGTCCGGGAACAACCGTGATGATATCTATGTGCATCAGTCTTCCAAGTATATGTCAAGCAATCCTGCGGGCAAGAGACAGTAAACTTTCTTTTCTGCCTTATCGACTTTGAGGACGATCTGGTCCTGAATGGGAATCAGTACCTCTTTTCCTTGATGTTCGACACCCAATAAATCCTGGGTTTCCAAGTCATAGATGACCTTGACTTCCCCGATTTTTCCGAGAGATTCGTCTATTACCTCGAAGCCAATCAATTCATGGTAGTAATACTGATCTTCTTGAAGCGGTTCCAGTTCACTTAGTGGAAGATAAAGGGCCGAACCGACCAACTTTGTAGCATCTTCTACGGTGTCATAATCCTCAAATTTTGCCAGGACTTTATTGCTGTGCGAGACAACAAAATGCTCCAGGAAAAAGGGAACTAATCTGGACTTTTGCTCTACGAAGACGTGTTTGAGGTCTTCATAATCTTCCGGATAGTCTACATCCAGTACGATACCTACTTCACCATGAAGTCCATGAACCTTTGCTATATAGCCCAATTGAAAACAATTGTCTTTGTTCATGGGAATGGGTTAAATTACGCTTGGGTTTCTTCGCCTTCAGCAGATGCTTCAGGAGCTTGTTCTTCAGCAGCAGCTTCACCGGCTTCTGCAGCGGCAGCAGCCTTAGCTTCTTCTTCCCTTGCTTTGATGGCGTCAAGACGAGCCTGGTTTTTAGCAGCTTCTGCTTCCAATGCTTTTTGACGTGCGTCTTCTTTGGCTTTGGTCAACTTGTCAACTTTACCGCCGATAGTAGCATCTTTGGATGCTTTCCAAGCTTCGAATTTAGCTTCCGCTTCTTCTTGGCTGATAGCACCTTTCAATACACCGATCTGAAGGTGTTTTTTCAACAGGACACCTCTGTAAGAAAGCATAGCCTTTACTGTGTCAGTTGGCTGTGCACCGTTCAACAACCATTTAAGAGCACGCTCATTGTTGATGTTGATAGATGCCGGGTCAGTGTTAGGGTTGTAAGTTCCCAATTTCTCGATAAAGCGTCCATCACGTGGAGCTCTAGCATCAGCTACTACTACGTCATAGATGGCCATTTTCTTTCTGCCTCTACGCGCTAATCTGATTTTAACTGCCATATTGTTTTGATATTTAGTGAATTGATGGATCCCGTCCATCGTAATTTTTGGACTGCAAAGATAGCGTTTTTAATTCGAAAAGCACAAATGCCTTAAAATATATTTGCTTGAATGGAGGAGAATGCTTTAAATTGCGACGGCAAATAGAAGCGAGAGACGAGAAGCGAGAAGTTAGACTTCGAGTCAAGATCTTTAAATCTAACCTCTAACGTTTCGCATCTAGCCATCTCAATAAGACATAAGATGCAAGACACCAGAGTCTATTCTCTCATCTCTCGCCTCTAGAAGTCTTTAAAAATAGAGACAAGAATCAAGAGACAAGAGACAAGACTTAATTCCAGAAGTCTAATCTCTTACTTCTCGCTTCTATAAGTCTCAACCCAGGCCTCGTAGTTCAATGGATAGAATAGTTGTTTCCTAAACAATAGATACAAGTTCGATTCTTGTCGAGGCTACAAAATTGATTTTCAAGTGTTTAAGGGGTGATCTTCATCCCTTTTTTTGTGTCTTTACCTCAACGTTGCAGTTAATCGGAAAGTTTTTTTGGAAACTTTCTTTAAATTAAGGGGAGTTTTCTGGTTAATATCTCACCATTGTCAATGGGGGGATTTTTTGTATTGAGCTGAAAAACCAGACAGATAATGGAGTAATATGCGATTATTAGAAACCTTACAAGCTGACAGGAGTAATAATTTTAAGACGACATGTTTCACTTTAGGGAAACTTTTTTAACTTTGTTTTGTGGATAAAAGTCAGAAGCATAGAAAGATTACATTTTACAAGGACTACTTTCAAGACTTCTTTTCAAAACAAAACAAAAAGGTTAAAGCCAAGATAGTTTGGACGTTTGAATTGATTGAAGACTTACAAAGAGTTCCTGAAACTTATCTCAAACACCTTGAGAACACTGATGGGCTTTATGAGATTAGAGTTCAACTAGGAAGTAACATTTTTAGTCCAGAGCTATCGGGATCTGTTTTTTTGACGAAGGCCAATTAATTGTATTGGCCAACGGATTTCAAAAGAAATCTCAAAAGACCCCGAAGAAAGAGATAGAAATGGCACTTAAAATAAAAGCAGAATATGAAAGCGAGAAGTAATAATTTAATGACCCTTGAGGAGTTCAAAGAAAAAAATTACGGAAAACGTGGCACTAAAGAGCGAGAGGA
>NZ_JBHLWI010000006.1:0-153971 GCF_042432905.1 Fontibacter flavus
CACTCAGGATCCCTCAAACACGGCAATTGTCCCCAGTTCGCTGTCCATCAACGACCAGACACTCTCTGAACTCATCGCTTCTTTCAACAACCTCCAGAGAGAAAGGGAAAGAATGCTCAGGACTACGCAGCCCAACAATCCCATCGTGGTCAGCCTCAACCAGCAGATAGCATCCCTGAGAACAAACATCCTTGAGAACATCAGAAACATCAAAAACGGCCTCGAAATCTCAAGAAACAGCCTAACGGAAACCTCTGACCAGTTCCAGTCCAGGGCCTCAAGGGTACCCGTCATCGAAAGGGAACTCCTCGACATCTCCAGACAGCAGGCAATCAAACAGGAACACTACCTCCTGCTGACCAGAAAAAGGGAAGAGGCTGCGCTCTCGCTCGCGGCAACTTCGGTCACCAACTCCAAGGTCATTGACCCGCCAAGGGCATCAAGCAAACCCGTCAAACCCAAAAAAATACTCATTTACGGGCTCGGAATTGTTCTCGGACTCGCATTCCCGATCGGGCTCATCTTCATCAGGGACCTCATCGAGGAGAAAATCGAGTTCAGGGCCGACATTGAGGCACTGACATCAACCAAAATCCTCGGCGAAATCTCCAGAAGCAAACAGACTCCGGATGGGCCCGTCATTGCCAAAAATACCAGAAACCTCATCGCTGAACAGTTCCGGTTCATCAGAAGCAACCTGACCGCAATTGCCGCCAAAAACAACTCAAAGGTCATCATGGTCACTTCCGGTATCAGCGGGGAGGGGAAAACTTTCTTCAGCATCAACCTCGCCGCTAGTCTCGGCCTAATCGGAAAATCAGTGGCGGTACTCGAACTCGACCTCAGAAGACCCGCAATGCTCTCCGCTATAGGCATCAGCCAGGGACAGGGAATCTCCGATTACCTGGCAAACCCCAAAATCAAAACCACAAATATTGCCAGACAGATGCCGGGATTGGACAATGTCACCGTTTTCGGAGCAGGAAAAACAACCGAAGACCCTTCCGAACTCATGGCAGGGGACAGAATGAAAATGCTCATCAGCGAACTGTCCGCTAAATACGACTTCGTCATCATCGATACAGCTCCCGTTGGACTCGTATCGGACGCTTTCATGCTCGCCGATTTTGCCGAAATCACCGTCTTCATGGTTCGGTACGGACATTCTTCAAAACCACAGATCAAAACAATCGAAGACATCAGAACAAATAAAAAATTCAAATTGCCACTCATCGTACTCAACGATGCCAAAATGGAAATCACTTACGGATACGGTAACAAATACGCCTCAAATTATTATCAGAAATAACTTTCTATTCTGAGAAAACAAAATGAAAAATCCGGCTGGTCTTTATCCATTAATAAAAACCAGTCGGAAATATTCAATGCCACCTTTTATTTAAAATGCTAAAAAAGATAGTTCAGCATAAGGTATTTAAGAATTTTTCCTATCTCACTTTTGGAACGGTAGTTTCTCAAATACTGGGGTTAATTACAGTATTAAAAATTACAAAAGTCCTACATCCTGATGATTATGGAAGCTATACCTTTATTATGGCTCAGGGAACCCTACTAATGTATATAGGTGATTTGGGAATTAGGAATGTATTTATACGAACTATTGCGAGAGACCCTTCCAAAACTAATGACATGGTTTACAATGGTCTGCTACTTAGAAGTCTAGCTGTCACTTTATTATGCCTTATATACATTGGATATAATTATTTATTGGGAAGTTTAGATACTGTTGATCTAATATTAGTATTTGCATTTGCCTATATTTCTGTTTTTGGGAAATTGTTTGAAATGGCCTATTTGGGTCATCAAAAAATGTTGCCTCCCGCAATAATCAATTTAATTTTTTCTTTCATATGGTTTGTTTTCGTATTTATCATACCTGAATCTTGGATAGAAGTATTCTTTTTATTGGTTGTTTTCTTTGGACTAAATGCATTTAAAAACTTGGTGTTTTTTCTCAGTCTTAAAAGAGCAAACCTGCTATTAGGCCCAATTCCCAATTTTTGGAAATCTTCCAAAGCGGTTGTAAATGAAAGCTGGCCCTATTTTGCCATGATACTCATTATGCTTCCGTTTAGTAAGCTCTCCAATAATTTTTTGGATATAAATTCCACAATCGAACAAGTAGGCTACTTTAATTTATCAGAAAGATTTACTGGACCGGTTTCTATTGTTTTAGATATGGCGCTAACCGCAATATTTCCAAATCTTTCCGCATTATGGATAACCAATCAGGTACAGTTCAGACAAGTAATCCAAAAAGGATTTAAATATTATATGTTATTGGGGATGACCTTGTGTTTCGGTTTCACGCTTTTTGCAGGTGAAATCCTCGGTTTATTATTCCCGGCAAGTTATGCCCCCGCTGTAATAATCTGCCAAATGCAGGTATGGTACTTTTTTCTTTCCTCAGTGGATAGTTTGATAGGAACCATCCTTGGTGCTACAAATAATGAAAGGAAAATACTGAAGTTAGCAATAGTCAACTCTTCCATTTCAACACCTATCCTCTTTTATGGCAGTACTTTCGGTGCTTTAGGACTTGCTACTGCATTTGTAGGAACATTCGCAATTTTTCAGTTTTATTTATGGTTCACTTTCAAAAAGACTACATCTATCAATGTGGAAGACAAAATACTGATGTGGATTTTTGCAATCATTTTATTCATCTCATCTAACTTTATACTTTCAGATTTTGGCATATTGATCAAAATACTCTTTGGGTTTTCCACACTTTTCCTTATGGCTGCTTACCTTTTCAAAGATAAAATTCTAGCCTTTTACTTAAGGTGGCAGCAGTCAAAAACCGGTAAATCATGAAAAAAATATTGATCATAACTAAAACTCAATTTGGCTATTTCATTGATCCTTTAAAGTATTGTGAATACCTCAAAGATCAATACAATATTACTTATGTCTCATGGGATTTTGGATTACTTAAATCAGAGATTTCAGGAATTGATACTCATTATTTACCTCGAAAAGGAAATAAAATCTTAAGATATCTTAAATTTTTAAAAGATGTCCACGATCAAATGAATTCAGAAAAATTCGATTTGATATTCATGGTGTTCTTTCCTGGTGTTTCATTGCTAAAGATTACCAATCCTACAAAATTAATTAATCTGGACATAAGGACTGCCTCAGTTTTAAAAAATCCAATTAGGAATTTTTTAAATGATTTATTTATAAAACTCGAATGTTCATTTTTCACCAACATTTCTGTCATAACTGAAGGTGTTGCTAATAACCTTAACATCAAGAAATTTCACCTTCTACCACTTGGCGGAGAAAGCTTCACCCAAAAAGATAAAACCTTTGAAAATATCCATTTGATCTATGTTGGTACTTTAGAAAACAGAGATATGATCAGTTGTGTCAAGGGGTTTCATTTGTTTTTGAAAAACTATTGGAATGAAACTCTTGCCAAAAACATCAAATTTACTCTGATTGGAGATTCCCCTGGAAATGAACTGTCGGAAATCAAAGAATATATCCAAAAGAACAACCTGGAAAAAGTTATTAAGACAGAAGGATATGTTTTAAATACCAAACTACAACCTTACATGGAGGAAGCCAACATTGGAATAAGCTTCGTTCCGATGACAGATTACTTTGATGTACAGCCTCCCACCAAAACTTACGAATATCTATTATCAGGGCTTCCGGTGATAGCCACTAAAACTCAAGAAAATATTAAAGTCATCAATGATCAAAACGGTGTATTGATAGAAGATAATGCAGAATCATTTTGTAATGGACTTAACTTATTGATAACAAGGAAAAACCAGTTTAACTCATCAGAAATCAGAAAAAGTAATCAACAACATCATTGGGGTTCAATAATATCATCAAATCTGAAAAACTATTTTGAAAATTTAATGAAAAAAAGCTAAAAATCAACGATTTTTAGATAACATTTAATTTAATCACACCCAATTAATTCCCATAAAGATGAAAGTTCTAAAACTTTACGAGCATAAGAATAATCCTGGTGGCATTGTCAATTTTCAGCTGGACTTAGAGAAGTATTTTCCAACTTCCAATAATACCTATTTGCACTTCAGAACAGGTAAAATTTTTGGACATCCCATTCTATCGAATAGAATAATCAGATATATAGATCTTTTGTTGTCCTATTTCTATTATCCGGTTCACCTTTTAATTCATTCTCCTGATGTAATAGAAATCAATACTTCTTTTATCAAAAAGTCATTTATCCGAGATTTTATCTATCTAGAACTTTCAGTTCTTTTTGCCCCTAGTGCTAATAAAGTAATATTTATCCATGGATGGGATAATACATTTCATGATTTTTTAATCAAAAACAGGAAGAATTATATGATAAAATTTCATCAAAACGCCGATCAAATCATTGTTTTGGCGGATGACTTTAAGCAACAATTGATTTCATCTGGTTTCTCAAAAAAGAAAATAGATACCTTGACAACAGGAATTGACTATCACTCCTTTGAAAAGGTTAAAAAAATTACATCTGATAAAACCAATATCTTGTTCCTCTCAAGGATAGAAAAAGACAAGGGTATTTATGAGTTTATGCAATCAATTCCTCAATTAATTGAAAAACATCACAACCTTCATTTTAATATTGCAGGGGTAGGCAATGATTTTGAGGAAGTTATTAATAGCGAAGTGGCGAAAAGCTATTTTGAGTACATCACCTTTCATGGATACCTTAAGGGAGAACAAAAAATCAAACTTCTTAAAATGTCCGATATATATGTTTTTCCTTCCTCACATGGTGAAGGTTTTCCTATTTCCATTTTAGAAGCCATGGGTTCTGGATTGCCACTCATTTATACGAGCTCGGGTGGGCTCCGGGAAAAACTATTAGATGGGCTTAACGGCATTGAAATACCTCCAAAAAATGTTGACGCAATCATCAAGGCGACTACCCGGCTTATAGAAAACCCTTCCTTACGGCTGAAAATGGGAGTTACGAATGAAAAGTTAATTCGGAAAAACTATGACATAGGGGCAATATTCATGAAGCTTGAGGAAATATATGCAAAAAAGGATCATAAAAAGTCTAAACATCTCGCTTAACCATGGAAGAGTTGCTTTATGACAAAAGATGCCTTTGTTCATTAAAATAATGAAAAAACTGATCAATCATGATTTCGGAAAGTACAGAGAAAAAGATCAAGTCCATAGTTCAAATTGTCTTTTTAGTCCTTGTTGTTGCTATAAGTTTAAAGTTTTTTGATGCAAAATTTTTAGATCCAAAACCAGTGAAATACATGGCATTTTTATGTACATGGACAATGATAGGACTTTCTTTGGTCCAAATAGTTAAACAAAAAGGAGAATTTACTTTTCCTGTTAGACTCATCTTTTTTTCCATTGCCTTTTCCATTTTTATGGCATATTATTCATGGGATCAAAGCTTGTTTGAGGGATTATTAGAAACGACTGATTTCATGTTATGGCCCTTATTTTTTTTCTTGCTATACTTGAAAATACCGATTAAGACCCTTGAAAAAATAATAGTTGCTTTTGGTCTTCTTTATGCGATTCTATATTTCTACCAATATGCAAATTCCGGCACAGTTATTTTTGGCAAACCATTATGGGGAGACGAATTTTTAGAACAAAGAGGAGCAGTTAGAATTATTTTTCCTGGTGCAGGAATCTTCTTGTTGACCATTTTTATTTCTATCACGAAAATCACCACGACGAAAGAATATAAATGGTTTTGGATAGGGGTAGCAGTTTTAGGCTTAATCATACCTGTAATGCAGGTTACCAGACAGTTTATTGCTGGAGTTTATCTTTTATATTTAATACACTTTTCAAAAGGATCTTCCTTCTTTAAAAAAATGATGGTTGTATTGTTTTTTATTGGAGGCTTCATTTTACTCTTACAATCTGACTTACCCATGATACAAGGTCTACTGGAAGTCGGACAAAGAGATGCCGAATTGGGATCAAATTATATCAGGGTATTGGCAGGAGAATATTTCATTAAGGATTTCTCACCCAATAATTGGAGTTATATTTTTGGCAATGGGGCACCCAATTGGGGAGTATCTAGCTATGGCCAATTTATTGAATCCCTTGCCTTGGAAAAAGAATTTTTTATGTCTGATGTTGGAATAATAGCGGTTTATGCCATGTTTGGTGTTTTCGCCATTTTAGGATTCCTCTTAATTTGGTACAAGAGTTTTACGATAAAAGTACCAGCAAAATATGCCTACGTGAAATATTACCTGTGGTATATTCTTTTCACAAGCGTGACATGGTATTCTGTATACCATTACCATTACCTAGTTGCTACTATTTTTGCAATATATATTTATCAAACAGCTCTCGATGTCCAAAAAAGAGAAATGCTGGCAAAAAAACTTTTACTAAAGATCCAAAAATTAAATTCTAGCAAAACTTTTTCGGAACGATTAGAGGAAGTTAAGTAAAAATGACAATCTTATGACAAAACAACCATTTTTGACTGTTGCTATGCCTGTCTTTAACGGGCAAAAATACTTGAAAGAAGCAATAGAAAGCGTTTTAGCACAGACTTATGATAATTTCGAACTCCTCATCATTGATGATGGCTCCACTGATCAATCTGTCGAAATAATCAAATCCATCAAAGACCCAAGAATAAGACTAGTTCAAAATGAAAGAAATTATGGCGTAGGCTATACCCGAAATGTCGGTATAGATGAAGCTAAAGGTGAATATATGGCCTGGATGGATTGCGATGACCTAATACATCCCCAAAGATTAGAAAAACAACTTAACTACCTTTTGCAACACCCTGAAATAGGTATTTGTGGTACATGGATGGTAAGAATAGGAGAAGGTAGGGAAAAAACACTCAAATCTTCCACCAATCCAGAAATCATCAAAGCTTCTTTGTTTTTTTATCCATCAATATATCCTGCTACCGCTATGTATAATATGGCTCTTGTAAAAAAAACAGGAATAAGGTATGACAGAAGATTATTGGTCGCTGAGGACTATGACTTTTATTTTGAAGCTTCATTCCACTTTCCATTACAGAACCTAGGCGAAATTCTCTATTCCTACAGAGCTTCTGAGACAAGTATCATGAAAAAATATGAGGATCAGGAAGCGAAAATGCTGGAATTTCATACCATCATCAATAAAAAAGCATTTGACAAACTGGCGTTGGAAAAAAATGAAGAAAACCTTATCAAACACCGGAGAATAAAGTCAAAACATGTTTTTGATAACTGGAAAGACTATATGGACAGTTTTAATTGGTTACTACTTTTAAAGGAACAAAACAAAAAACTTAATCTTTACAATCTAAATGCATTTGATGAAGTGCTTGGCAACATGTTTTATTTTGTCAGTAAAAAATCTTCCCAGCTAGGCTTGCGGGTATTTTTCTTTTACCTGAAAAATCTCATTAAGTTCAATCAGAAAAATTCCGGGTCTATTTTTAAATTGTTTGCAAGATGTCTGATCAAGTACAACAAATTCTAAGCATTGAATAATAAAAATAATATGTAATTATTTTGTGTTTATTTTTAAAAATTAAAAGTTGATTTTATATTCATATGTAAATTTCACCAAAATTAATTACTCAATTAGGGTCTAATTTCTACTCCACAATTTGTAACGAGATTTTGGTAGATAATTTTCATAATTCAGTTCTTTCTGATTTTTTAAACCCATATAAGATTATGAAAAAAATACTTTTTATAACCAACATGTTTCCAACAAAGGAACATCCATTTGATGGAATCTTTATCAAGGAACAAATAGAAGAATTACAAAAAATACATCATTTTGAATATGAGGTATTGATCATTGATGGTATTTATAAGGGAAAAGGTGAATACCTAAAAAGTATTTTTACCATTCCAAAAAAAATTAGAGCCTATAATCCTGACATTATCCATATTCATTACGGTATTTCAGGATTATTCCTTCTTTTCTTCCAACCGAAACAAAAGGTTTTTGTCACTTTACACGGTAGTGATTTTAATGATAGAGGCAGCAATAAACATCAGGTTTGGGTTTCAAGACAGGTAATCAAACGGGCAAACAAAGTGTTTGCCCAAAATAGCGAAATGTTAAAGAATGCTCTGATATACAATAAGAATGCAGAAATCCTTACCTGCGGAATTGACACTGAATATTTTGATATTCTAGACGATTTTGATATCCCCAAGAATTCCAAAACCATTATTTTTCCCAGTAGTCCAACAAGAGAGGTTAAAAACTATCCTCTATTTTGTGAAGTAATAGAACAAATCAGAAAGATGAGCTCCTATAAGATTGAGGTTAAACACATAGAAAACTTGAATAGAGACCAAGTAAGGGAAACTCTAAATAAAGCAGATCTTTTACTGATGACTTCAAAAACAGAAGGATCACCACAGTCAGTTAAAGAAGCTTTATCTTGTGGCCTTCCTGTGGTCTCCGTACCTGTAGGGGATGTTGCTGAAATTCTATCAGACATTCCGAATTGCCATGTTTCTTTGAAACATGATCCGAAAGAATTAGCCATACTAGCTTTGAATGCACTTGAAACAAGAAAAACCAATATTAGAAATGCATTCATTTCAAAAGGACATTATTGTACCAAGAAAATTTCCAAAAAACTTGCCGTTGATTATGGCTTTCAAAATATGGAACTTCTGTAATGCTTAGAATAATGAAAAAATTGATTTTTAAAATTATCAGGTTGTCGGGACTTCCCTATTTATTTAGAACCCTTGTCCAAAAAAACAAGGTTACTATCTTAGTTTACCATGAAATGACACCCGAGGTGGCAGAAAAAAATTTTCTTTATCTGATCAAAAATTACAATATCATTTCACTTCAGGATTTCTTCAAAGCGCACCAATCCAAAAACCAACAACTATTGCCAAAAAATGCCCTCGTGATCACCTTTGATGATGGCAGAAAGAGCAACTTTCAGCTACTTCCCCTAATCAAAAAGCATAAGATCCCTGTCACCATATTTTTAAATTCAGGTATAATCGGCACAAATAGGCATTATTGGTTTCGTTTCAAGCAAGAAAAATACACAAATGAAGAACTTAAGAAACTCTCTAACAAAGAGCGTCTTAAACGTCTAGAAGATCTTGGTTTCAAACAGGAAAAAGAGTTTGATACCCCATGGGCCATGAACAAAGAAGAGATTATGGAAATGAGCAAATGGGTAGACATGCAATCGCATACCGTTTTCCACCCCATCTTACCAAAATGTGATGACCAAGAAGCATCATTCGAAATCACCAATTGTAGGTCAATACTTGAAAAAGAATATGGCTTTAACATCAATGCGCTCGCCTATCCTAATGGTGATTATTCAATCAGAGACATTGAGATTGCAAAAAATGCAGGTTTTAAATTTGGATTAACGACGGAAAAAGGATTCAATACAATTCATACAGATCCATTTAAATTAAAAAGACTGGATCCAAATGATACAGCAAACATGGATGAGTTGATCGTAAAAAGCTCTGGAATTCTATCTCTTTTTGGATGATTCTAAATTATAAAAAAAAGTCAGCGGCATACCCGCTGACTTTTTATTTATCTTTTAATGAATTTGTCTCCCGAAATATATCTCCCATCATTTTGTAAATGAATCGCATAGATTCCAGACTTTAAATTCGAAACATCAATAGTAATAGACGAATCAGTAGTTTTAGCAACAAAAACCTTACTGAAATGCCCGCTCATCGAAATCACGTTGATTTCAAACTCCTGCTCTTCTTCAAGTTCTGAAAAATGAATATTTAGAAAATCAGAAGTAGGATTAGGCCCAAGAACATAGCTCATTTTTAAATCCTCTGGCTCTGATTCGACTGAAATCTCTCCTTTGATTTCCATTATAATCTCTTCAGATTTGAATTCAAGGTTATTTTGATCCTTCGCCACTGCATAGACCTTGTAGGTTCCTGGAAAGACTCCTCTCCAACTCAATATGAACGGTTCCCTATCAACAGTTCCAACCAGATTTTCATCCACAAAATATTGGACATTAGCTACTGGGGATTTCAGATCAAGAAAAGTTGGCGTGAACTGAACTTCAACATCTTCCTGACCTGGTTTATCAAGCACCAAATAATTTATGCTCAAACCTGGAAATGGCTCAACGAAAATTTTCACAACCGGACTCAGAATCACTGTATTATCTTCATAAACTAACCTTGAAACCAGGTTATATTCTCCGGAACTCACATTCTTCCAAACGAAATCATATGGAGCAATAGTCGTCTGACCTATTTTGACATTCCCTCTAAAATATTCAACCGTTTTAATTTTCTTGATAGAATTTGGAACTTGTACACTGATGGTCAGGTCAACCCCTGTAGCAATTATTGAATTCCTCAATGGAGCCGTAATCTCAAAAGGAATCGTAGGCTTGGGTTTGACGCTTAATTTTACAAGATTAGAGTTCTTAATTTTTTCAGGAGTTCCCCCTATGACAACGGCTTTTAATTCATGTTCCCCTACAGGAACATTTTTCCAATCAAAATTATATGGATTTGAGGTAGATGTCCCCAATAGCTGAGAACCAGCATAATATTCAACCCTCTTCACATACTTGGAATCGCCATTAAACATGACAGTAAAAGCAACAGTACTGCCTTCTTCCAAGACTTGATCATCGGTTGGTGTGACCAAGCTAATTTCAGGAATTTCAAATTCACTCAATACATTAATGTTGACCGCAGCTGAAATTTTAGAAGCTCCTTTGTCATCAAAAGCTTTTGCTGTCAAAGAATGTGTTCCAGTAGTCACATTTGACCAGGTTACTGCAAATGGAGCAGATGTGGCAGTGCCTATAAGGACGTCCCCTCTGTAAAACTCCACCTTATTTACTGTACCATCAGAATCACTTGCCTGTGCTTCTATTCTGATATTGGAACCTAGAACAAACTCATCCCCGTTTTTTGGAGAAGAAATATTCACAGTAGGTGCCACATTTGCTTTCTCAACTACTACATTTACAACTGAAGAAATAGCAGTGGCATTTTTGTTATCAAAAGCTTTTGCTGTTAAATTATAACTTCCCGGAGCCACTTTCGGCATGGTAATAATGTACGGGGAAGTTGTAGATGTACCCACCAGTATACTGCCTCTGTAGAATTCCACCTTGCTGATGGATCCATCAGGGTCAGATGCGTTTGCCTCGATTCTAATGTCTACTCCCTCCGGAAAAACCTCAGCTGGTTTAGGACTGATAATGCTTACAATGGGAACTTTATTAGGCTCAGTAACCAAAATAGTAACAGCACTTGAAGTAGCACGAGCACCTTTGTCATCAGTAACCCTCGCTGTAAGTGAATGCGTACCTATCTGTAAATTGGATACAATAAAGGAATTAGAGGGATCATTAATTGACCCTACTACTATACCATTTCTCAACAATTCTACTTTGGTGACTTTTCCATTTGGACTTTCTGCCTGAACCTTAACAGGTATATCTTTTTGCACTTCAAAACTAGCACTATTGCCTGGAGAAATGATTCGAACGGTTGGATCTACAATCTTTTTAAAAATACCGGTAAGTGTTACGCTTTTACTTGGCATTGTGTAAACAAATTCTTTTGCCTCACTTACTTTTTGGCCATCTGCCTCCCAATGAGTAAAATAAAAACCTTGATTCGGTTCTGCCACAACTGTGACTTTTTCGCCTGGATTAAAGGTATATTCTTCTTCAGCTAATACTAAAACACCTTCTGAATCCTCTATTAAATTTGAAAAAAACAACTTCGGTTTTTCAACTTCTGAAATTTCATTGAAAATGGAATGACCATCTTCCTCCGGTAAAATATCTAATTTAACAGCAAATGACTTGTCAGTAACCAATAAGGTTAATGACAGCAATAATAAAATGAAACTCTTTTTTTTCAACATCCCCTCAAAACTTTTGGATTTTATTATTCATTCTGACAAGAAAACAGTCTAACAAATTTTGAGTGATGCTATCAACATACAACTACGTCTTGTTTCTTTGAATAATGAAATTCTTGAGGGTAAAATGCTTTTGATTGTACAAACCGATCTTAGGGGTGATAATTGTTCCATATTCTAGGGCTATGATATAGAGATTAGCTAATGCTTAAATTTAAAAAATCTTTCTCAATTTCCATACCAAAAGCACAGTGCTTCGCTAACCTAAATAATACTTATTCAGGGCTTTATATAGGCTCCATATGAACTCTTACGATACAACATAAACAATATCTATACCAAACTACATTTTTTGATATTTAAAAACAAAATCAGATTTAGTTCACTCTTGATAAAGCAAATAAAAAAAGACCGAAAAAAAATATTTTTTTTTTGGTCTTTTTTTATTCTCCTCAATTTTTCAAGATAATAATGAAAAAACTGCCTAATCAGGTCTTTCAAATCACTTCTTTATGAACTTTTTACTTTCCACAGTCATACCTTCAATGCGTATATATAGAACATAGTTCCCTGAAATAAGATCAGTTACATCCAAAGTAAGAGTTTTATTTTCCGCCTCCGCCGAATAAGTTTTACTGAAGTCCCCTTTCATTGCTACCAGGTAAATTTCAATTTGTTGATCACTTTCAAATTCCTCAAAGTATACATTTAGATAGTCTGCGGTTGGATTTGGACCAATTGTATAATTAAAAACTGACGTTTCCTCTTCAGTTTTAGCACCAATAGAACCCGAAACTTCTACCTGAACATTTTCAGACCAAAATTCATAGCCGGTAATATCGATTGCTTTAGCTGAAGCCTGATAAATTCCTCCTTGAACATTTCTTCTTGTAAAAGAATATGGTTCCCGTTCAGATTTACCAATTAAAACCCCATCCAGATAATATTCCACTGAAGATATTGTCTCTAGTAAATTCTGGAAACTGACACCAAATAAAATATCAACTGATTTTTTATTTCCTTTTGAACTAATTTCATAATTAAGCAAAACCTTAGGTTCTTTATTTTCTTCAACTGTTACATTAACTACGGAGGAAAGCAGACTACTTCCATCATCATAAACTAATCGGGCAACTAGATTGTGTACTCCAAGATTAACATTATTCCAAACAAAGCTGTAAGGTTGAACAGAATTTGATCCTAATAATATATTGCCTCTGAAATAGTCAACTCGGACAATTCTTTTACTGGAAACAGGAACATCTACTTTTATTTCAATATTCTCTCCATTCTTAAAGGTTGCGTTTTTAACTGGTGAAACAATATCAAATTTAATAGGAGAAACTGGATCAACCGTGATGTTGACAATTTCAGATGTGTTGGTTTTTTCAGGTTCTCCTCCAGTTGCCATGGCTTTTACCTTAAGTTGCCCTGTACTAGAACTTTTCCAAACAAAATTAAATGGGCTTTGGGTTGAGGTCCCAACAAGAACTTCATCTACAAAATAAGACACCTTTTTGACTGAGCTACTATTTCCATTAAACATTACTGTAAATGAAACATTTGATCCAACCTCAAATACCTGATGTTCTATAGGAGTTATCAAAGAAATTTCAGGTAACGTTACAACAGGAGTTACTGTCACACTTACAGGAGAAGAAGTTGCAACACCGGATTTTTCATCAAAAGCCTTGGCTGTAAGTGAATGATTTCCAGCATTGGCATTAGTCCAAATCACAGCATAAGGAGCTACAGTAGATGAACCTATTAATGTAGTGCCTCGGTAAAACTCGACTTTTGTGATTTTTCCATCCGAATCCGTAGCACTTGCTTCGATCTTTATATTTGCACCTTCTGTAAAACTAGCTCCAGCTGTAGGTGAGGTGATATTGACCACCGGTGGCAAGTTGGCCTTATTGACAGTAATATTTACTATACTTGAGGTATTCGCAGCCCCCTTATCGTCAAAAGCCTTGGCTGTTAGGTTATAACTGCCGGCAACAGCATTGGACCAGGTTACCGTATATGGTGCCACTGTCGAGGTGCCGACCAATGTAGTTCCCCTGTAAAACTCGACTTTTGTGATTTTTCCATCCGAATCCGTAGCACTTGCTTCGATCTTTATATTTGCCCCTTCTGTAAAACTAGCTCCAGCTGCAGGTGAGGTGATATTGACCACCGGTGTCACGTTGGCCTTATTGACAGTAATATTTATTATACTTGAGGTATTCGCAGCCCCCTTATCGTCAAAAGCTTTGGCCGTTAGGTTATAACTGCCGGCAACAGCATTGGACCAGGTTACCGTATATGGTGACACTGTCGAGGTGCCGACCAATGTAGTTCCCCTGTAAAACTCGACTTTTGTGATTTTTCCATCCGAATCCGTAGCACTTGCTTCGATCTTTATATTTGCACCTTCTGTAAAACTAGCTCCAGCTGTAGGTGAGGTGATATTGACCACCGGTGGCAAGTTGACCTTATTGACAGTAATATTTACTATACTTGAGGAATTCGCAGCCCCCTTATCGTCAAAAGCCTTGGCCGTTAGGTTATAACTGCCGGCAACAGCATTGGACCAGGTTACCGCATATGGCGCCACTGTCGAGGTTCCGACCAATGTAGTTCCCCTGTAAAACTCGACTTTTGTGATTTTCCCATCCGAATCCGTAGCACTTGCTTCGATCTTTATATTTGCCCCTTCTGTAAAACTAGCTCCAGCTGTAGGTGAGGTGATATTAACCACTGGGGCGGCATTTTGCTTGATAACCTCAATTTTCACTGGAACTGATGTTGTTTGGGCATTTACATTATCATATGCTACAGCACTGAGAGAATAACTTCCCGCTACAGCCTTTGGCCAAATAACTGAATAAGGCGAAGTTGTTGAAGTACCGATCAAAGCCGATCCTCTAAAAAATTCAACTTTTGAAATATACCCGTCAGAATCAGTGGCAACAACATCAACTTTAATATCCTGTCCTTCATTAAAAGTATCACCATTTTTCGGTGAAACAACCTCCACATTGGGCAACACATTTGGTGGAACAATGGAAATGTCCACTGGAGCTGAAATAGAAGTAGCTCCTTTGTCATCCTGCACCATGGCAGTTAATTTATAACTGCCAACGGTCATGTTTGAAAGAGTAAAAGAGATATCGTTTGGGCTGTCAGCTACAGAACCTACCAAGATACCGTTTCTAAATAATTCAACTTTCGTGACTTTCCCATTAGGACTCTCAGCATTAACGTTCACCAAGACAGTTTCATTCGTAAGAAATGAGGCATTTTGATTGGGTGATAATATTTGAACTTTTGGTTCTAAAATCTTTACAAAATGTCCCACCAAATTGACGTCTTTACTGGGCATAATGTAATCCAAAGTAGCTGTCTCACTTATTTTGGCCCCATCAACACTCCAATGTGAGAAAAAATACCCCGCATTTGGCTCTGCTGTTAATTGTATCTTTTGTCCTGGTGAAAATTCAAATTCCTCAAAGTCTAACCGCTGATTTTCTTCATAAGAATTATTAAAAATGAGCTTAAACTTTTCTGGTTCTTCATTGATTAAATTATCAAAAATCCCTGAAGGAGTGGCCTCAGAATCAAGAATTATTTCACGGTGAAAACCAACTTCCTCTTTATCCTCATATCGATATCCATCCGCATAGGCTATACTAGCCAAAAATAAAAAAGACGGTAAAGCAAATAGAATTGCTTTGGCATACACTTTTTCCATAGGCACAAGATTTCAAACTGGTAAAACCGTCATTTTTCACTACAAAAAATAATTTCATCATTTGAAATAAATTTTTTTGCATATAATGATCATTAATATGTTATTCTGATTTGGGGTGATTAACACTTAATAAAACAGATAAAATTTTTATTTTACAAATTCAATTACTTAGAAAAATCACACCTAATTTCCTCCTATTTCCCTTACCAGCATCTTATAAAATGAAGTTTGCTTTTCACACATAAAAGTTTGTAAATCAAAATCGTTCCTCAAAAAAAGAAATGAAAAAATATTATTACTCATCTATAGAGATTTTACCATACTTTGCATACAGAAAATATTTATCCTATCTTTGCACTCTGTTTGAGAAAGACGGGAAGGATTTAAGAGGTTGAAGTCAAAATCTACCCTTATTTAACTACTGAAAATCAACAGGTTAATAAATCATCTCAATAACAAAACAAAAAAACTATGAAATCACTAGAGATTATAGGGTTTAAAAGAGCAAATCTCGATGGTGCAGAACTTAAGCAAATCCGTGAGGAAGGTAACGTTCCTTGTGTTGTTTACGGTCCAGCTATCAAAGAGCAAATTCATTTCTACTCTCCAGCTATCCTTTTCAGGGACTTGATCTACACTCCGGATGTTCACATGGTTGACTTGAACGTGGAAGGTCAAAAAATGAAGGCCGTATTGAAAGACGCGCAATTCCATCCGGTATCTGAGGTGTTGATGCACGCTGACTTCTTGGCATTCAGTGAAGAAAGACCTATCAAATTTGAAGTTCCTGTAGAAATCGTTGGTACTTCTCCAGGTATCCAAAAAGGTGGTAAATTGGAAATCAAAACCAGAAAATTAGCTGTTAAAGGTTTGGCTGCTAACCTGCCTGACAAAATCCAGGTTGATATTTCAGGATTGGATTTGGGTAAATCTTTCAAAGTAGGCGAATTGCAGGCGGAAGGATTCGAAATCCTTACCAGCCCTAACGTTTCCATCGTTACTATCGGTATTCCAAGAGCACTTAGAGGTAAAAAAGCTGAATAATTCAGTTTTCGAATACCATATTATCAAATCCTGCTTATTCCTTAAGCAGGATTTTTTATTTTTGCCAACCCCGATTAAAAACAGAATTCGATGAAATATCTGATAGTAGGACTTGGAAATATTGGTCCTGAATATGAGCTTACCAGACATAATGTTGGTTTTCTTACAGTAGATAGACTGGCGGATAAATATGATGCTCAATGGAAAAGCGACCGATTAGCCTTCATTTCCAATTTTAAATATAAAAGCCGGCAGGTGTATATGATCAAGCCTACCACTTACATGAATCTAAGTGGAAAATCTGTCAATTATTGGATGAAGGAACTCAACATCCCAAAAGAAAACATCATGGTCATTGTAGATGACATGGCACTCCCCTTTGGAAAGCTAAGAATGCGCGCCAAAGGTTCCGCAGCAGGTCACAATGGTTTGAAAAACATTGAAGCTCTTTGTGGAGGTCAGGATTATCCCAGATTACGCTTTGGTATAGGAGATGATTTTCCAAAAGGAAAACAAGTTGAATATGTTCTAGGACGATGGTCTCAAAAAGAAATAGATGAATTACCAATCTTCATGGATAAGGCAATTGACATGATCCTGAGTTTTTGTACGGTGGGAATTAATATGACAATGACGCAGTTTAATGACTAAAATTGAGAGATAAGCATCGGGAAATAAGAAAATAAAAAAAAGTCGGATTTCGAAACATGAAAGCTTTATAATCCGACAACAATTACGACTAAACCACCTTATTTCAGCATTCAGTTCAACCCTAATAACCTTGAATAAATAAACAGAACAAAGTTTAAAATTTGTTTTTCAGCAATTCCAAGCTTTACTTTGTAACACTTCAGTTTATTGATTTATATAGAAGAGGCGAGAGAACAGGCTCTATGAACCTCTGGCAACCATTCTTAGCATTAGAAAAGGTGCCAATACCTGCCCAAAAAGGGAACTATAAATTAGACATTATGCACAAAAAAGAATTATTCCTTCCCCAGCTACCCATAACCATTTTTAGGGTCGTTTTGAATTCACTCCTCAAAACAAGCATTTCTTCTTCAGATGACACTCCTTTTTACAGGATGTTAAATTTGATTGATCTAAAAGTTCCAAACACAGATTTATTAAGTATTTCCCCACTCATTAAATAAATATACATTACTTGTCTATGAGTCATTTCGAAACCAATGCCATCAGGATTTCCAATGGCAAATCAAATCAAAGGGAACACTCCTCTCCCATTTACCTTACCTCTTCATTTACTTTTGAAAGTGCTGAAGAAGCCCGACAAATGTTTGCGGATGAGATTGAAGGAAATATTTATTCCAGGTATTCCAATCCTAATCTTGCTGAACTCATTGAAAAAGTCTGCTCAGCAGAAGGAGTAGAAAACGGAATAGCAACTGCTTCAGGAATGGCTGCCATGTTTGGAAGTATGGCTTCCTTACTTCAGCAAGGAGATCATATTTTAGCTTCAAGGTCATTGTTTGGATCAACACATCAACTGTTGACCAAAGTTTTTCCCAAATGGGGCATTACTTCTACATATGGGGACATTTCAGATATCGCCAACTGGGAGAAACTTGTACAGCCAAATACCAAAATGCTTTTTATTGAAACCCCTTCCAATCCAGGCCTGGAAATCATAGACCTAGAATGGGCCGGGAAATTCGCAGCAGCTCATAACCTGATTTTAGTAGTGGATAATTGTTTTGCCACCCCTTATCTGCAACAACCCGCTAAATGGGGAGCCCATATAGTAACTCATTCCGCCACCAAATACATCGATGGACAAGGAAGGGTCTTGGGAGGATTGATATTGGGTAATAAAGAACTGATTAGTGAAGTCACTTATTTTACCAGACACACCGGTCCTTCTATGTCGCCGTTTAATGCATGGGTCCTTTCCAAAAGTATGGAAACATTGGCTCTCAGAATGGACAGACATTGTGACAATGCCTTGAAATCTGCCAAGTACTTTCAGGAAAGTAAAGATCTGGAATTTGTAAAATATCCCTTTTTGGAAAGTCATCCTCAGTATGAGCTTGCCAAAAAGCAGATGAAAGCAGGAGGGGGTATCATTACGCTAAATTTGAAAGGAGGAATCCATCGAGCCCAAAAATTCATTGACAATCTACAGATGATTTCCATTACACCAAACCTTGGCGACAGTAGAAGTATCGTCACCCATCCTGCATCCACCACTCACAGTAAGCTTACTCAAGAGGAAAGGGAAAGGGTAGGCATAACAGATGGACTCATCAGGCTTTCTGTCGGTTTAGAACACGTAGATGACATCATTCAGGATGTAGAAAGTGCCTTAGAAAAGTCCAGATAACATCGAATTTACAAATCGCTCGTTTAGGATATCTATGTTTAATCGGAGGACAATAAAACTGCCCTCCGATTTTTTTCTAGTCTTCCTGTAGCAAAATCACCTAACTTTTCGTCTTTAGGGTATAAAATCCATTCATTATGAAAAATTTCATCCTACTGATTATCGCATTTTTCTTGGTAGCAGCTTCATGCAATCCTGTACAGGATGCAGATATGGGCCCTGTTGAAGCCAATCTTAGACAAATGACAGCAACAGAATCAGAAGTTGTTCAGAGTAATGCAGATTTTGCAGTCCGCTTTTTTCAGGAAATGGAAAAAGAAAACCTGGACAACTACTTCACAGGTCCCTTTAGTATCCATCAAGCTCTTTCTATGACAATGAATGGAAACGATGGAGATGTATTACAGGAATACATGGATGTACTCGCCTATCATGGACTTTCTAAAGAAGAAGCCAACCTGGCAGTCAAAAGTCTTACTTCCTATCTCAAAACTGTGGACCCTAAAGTTAAGGTCAATATTGCGAATGGTATTTGGTACCGGGAAGGTCTAAAAGTACAGGCTACTTTTAAGTCCGAGATGCAAAACTATTACAATGCCAACATCAGTGCTCTTGATTTCAACGAACCCAATGCACACCAAGTCATCAATAATTGGATAGCATCCCAAACCAATGACCTTATCAAAGACATTATAGACAGTATTCCGAGAGAAGCAGTCATGTATTTGGTCAATGCGATTTATTTCAAAGGTGACTGGAAATACCAATTTGATCCAAGTAAAACCAAAAAAGCACCATTCTATCCTGAGCAAGGCCCGGCTGTTCAAGTAGATATGATGGAATCAAAAGACAGAGTGGGCTTATGGCGGGGAGGTGATGCTAAAGTGAACTATATGGAAATACCCTATAGCACTGGTCAATATCAGATGGCTATCATACAACCACAATCAGGGAAATTATCAGACATACTGCCAGAAATAACTCATGAAAACCTTAGCAGTTGGTCAAAAAATGCACATGAAACAAGTGCAATTCTTAAGATGCCCAAATTCAAAATGAAACATAAAATCGAGAATTTAAAGGAACAATTGGAAAGTATGGGATTAGTCACTGCATTTAATCCGAGTCCGGCCAATTTCACGAAAGTTTTTGAAGGAGAGCATCCTCCCATGATGATTTCAAGAATAATACATGAAGCTTTGATCGAAGTTGATGAAAAAGGAACAGAGGCAGCAGCTGCTACTGTGGTAGAAATGGTTGTCACTTCTTTGCCTTCAGGCCCTGTTGTCATCACCTTGGACAAACCTTTCTATTTCCTGATTAAGGAAAAAAGCTCAGGTACGATTCTGTTTATGGGAAAATTAGGAAACCCTGCTTTGCTCTAAATGATGGTTTATAAAAGGTTAAAAACATGGATATTTATTCTTTCAGCATTTTTCTTGACCAACTGTACTGAGAATGATTTTGAATGCAGGAATAACAGACAATTCTGTAATCCTATTCAATCTGAAAACTTGCAAGAATCTGGGCCTATCATCGATAAATTCCTACGGGAATTGCCCCGGGATTTGAGCAGTCAGGAAAAACTTGAAAGACTTAGGGATTGGTTTCAGTGCAAAAGTTGTGTATCCCATGCAGAAATATTCTGCAATTCCTGCATCTATACACTTCCTCCAATAAGTGAACTCAAAATCACTTTTATCATTGCAGGTCAGGAAACAGAAAAAATCCTGGACATCCGCATGTCAGAACCTTTGATGTTTGTCGGATATCATGACTAAACAGTTTATTATAAGGATATTAAACAACAAAAACACAACTATAAATCTTCATTACAAAAAAAAGCCGGCACTTACCTAATCTGAAGTAATGCCGGCTTTTTTGAATCCAATAGAAATTTATTTCCTGAATGCTTTATAGGCATTGATCAAGCCATTGGTAGAGGCATCATGGCTTGAGACGGCCTTTTCATTCAGTAATTTTGGGAGAATCGCATTGGCCAGAACCTTACCCAATTCTACGCCCCATTGGTCAAAACTAAAGATATTCCAGATTACCCCTTGGACGAAAATCTTATGCTCATACATGGCAATCATCTGACCCAAGGTATAAGGAGTAATTTGCTTTACCAAGATTGAGTTGGTAGGTCTATTGCCTTCAAAAACCCTATGTGGCGCTATCTTTTCGATTTCCTCTGCAGGCTTACCCATCTTGGTCATTTCCGTTTGTACTTCCTCCAATGATTTACCATTCATCAAGGCTTCTGTCTGTGCAAAAAAGTTGGACAATAACTTCACATGATGATCACCAATAGGGTTATGGGAAATCGCGGGCGCTATAAAATCACAGGGAATTAAATGGGTACCCTGATGGATCAACTGATAAAAAGCATGCTGCCCGTTTGTTCCAGGCTCTCCCCAGATGATTGGGCCAGTGGTATAGTCCACTTTATCGCCATTCCTAGTGACATACTTACCATTTGACTCCATGTTTCCTTGCTGGAAATATGCCGCAAACCTGTGTAAATATTGATCATAAGGCAAGATGGCTTCCGATGAAGCACCCAAGAAATTGGTATTCCATATCCCTACCAATGCCAATATCACCGGAATATTCTGCTCAAATGCTGTCGTTCTAAAATGTTGGTCCATGGAATGGGCACCTTCCAGTAACTTTTCAAAGTTATCAAAGCCAATGGCACAGGCGATAGGTAAGCCGATAGCAGACCAAAGGGAATACCTTCCTCCGACCCAATCCCAAAAAGCAAACATGTTTTTGGTATCAATACCAAATGCTTCTACTGCTTTGGCATTGGTAGAAAGTGCCACAAAATGTTTGGCTACAGCAGCCTCATCTTTTGCGAAATCCAAAAACCAATTCCTTGCAGTATATGCATTGGTCATGGTCTCCTGAGTGGTGAAAGTTTTCGAAGCAATAAAAAATAAAGTAGTTTCAGGATCGACCTTTTTAAGAGTCTCTGCTATATGGGTACCATCTACATTGGAAACAAAAAATATCTCAAGATCAGGGTTCTGATATGGCTTTAAAGCCTCTGTCACCATCACTGGACCTAAATCTGAACCTCCAATACCTATATTGACCAAAGATTTGATTGGTTTTCCTGTATATCCTAACCAAGTGCCCTTGGAAATCTGATCAGCAAAAGCTTTCATTTGCGCCAAAACCTGATTCACCTCAGGCATCACATCTTCACCATCTACCATTACAGATTCATTGGAACGGTTCCTTAATGCGGTATGAAGCACTGCTCTCCCTTCTGTCCCATTGATTTTTTCTCCGGTAAACATCGCTTCAATTGCATTTTTGAGCCCTACTTCATTGGCCAAATCAAGCAATGTCTTTTTGATTTCCGTATTTAGTCTATTTTTGGAATAGTCTACCAACAAATCCTCGAATCTGATGGAGAATTTTTCAAATCTGTCAGAATCAGCGAATAAACTCTTAATATGTAGGTTTTTATGAGCAACTGCCAAATGGTTAAGCTTTTCCCAAGAAGCAGTTCGGGTGGGATCAATATTTTTCATTTTTAATGGTCTAATAGGAATAACCTTGCAAAAATAGGATTTTAAATGAGTGGGGGAAAATCTCAGGCAAAATTAGATGGGAAATAACACGAACTCTTTCATTCCCAATCATATTGATCCATGACATTTCTCTTTTATGAAAAGTAAAAAGCACTTTTTTCTTCAATCCCACACCAAAAAGCTGGAGGCACTCAATTCAGAATGCCTCCAATAACTCCAAAGAATTTAAGATCATTAACTAAAAAACCTCTGATTAATTTATTTGATTGAAATCCGAAATGGAACAGCCGGCAAGTTTTCTGAATTATAAAGATTTACTTCAGGATTGTCTGCCCATGCATATCTGATTTCTTGGGGATTTTGGACTTGAGGATGGCTAACCTCAATTTGGTTCTGCCCAATAATCCGAGCATTGGCATTTTTAAAATCGCCATCCTGTGCTTTTATGATAAATCCTTTGACTTCATTTCCATTGGAAAGTTTTAATCCATCACCCACATGTTCAAAACTCAACAAAACCTTAGCATTATTGACTTGATATTCCTTCAAAGCAGGACCTGAATATACCACATCATCACCATAGGCAACTTTCTGTGCTGCTTTCCAAAGCCTTAATCCGACATCCTTTTTATTTCTTGGGTGAATATCATTAGCATTTCCAATATCAATGGTCACTGCCATACCTGTGTTGGGCAATTCCAATGTTTTTGTCTGTGCTTCTCGGAGAGAGGCCCAATTTGATTCAGGCTGAATATCTTTCCTTTCCATGAAATTGGCCAATTGCACATATAGGAATGGGAAATCCCCTATGCCCCAACTTTCTCTCCAACTTTTGATCAAGGTGCCAAAAAGTTCCCTATACTCTTCATGAGCATCTGTATTGCTTTCGCCCTGATACCAAATCACACCGTTGATGGGGTATTTTACGACTGGAGCAATCATCGCATTGTACATCATACCCGGCAACCAATTGTACCACTCCACTTTTGGTAATGCTTCCTCAATCCTATTGTTGTACTTCCAGTCCCCTTCAAGGGAATTTTTTTTATTGCCCGATCTGAGGTAAAATTCCCCTTTCTTTCCTAATACAGGAGAATTGTTCCAAGTGTTGACAATCCTGACGGCCAAAGTATTCTCTCCTTCTTGGAGCATACTAGGAGGAATAGGGAATTCTCTGACACTATGCCCCCAATCTTTGACAAACAACCTTCCACCATTGAGATAGACATACGCCATTTGTTGTATATCGCCCAAATGAATCATATAACCTTCAGTATCATTTACTGTGAACTTCTTTCTGAACCAGGCTATATCTTCGAATGGATTATCGTCAGGCAGACTTACAGTCTCCCATTCACTATCATCATAATTGGAATTCACCACACCTTGGATTTCGCCATTCTGAGGGGCAGTGACAATATCATTTCTTTGAAGCTCCCTTAATTTATTATCAACAACTTCCTGAATCCAATACTCTTTTCTTTCCAACACATCCCTGGCTTTTTCACTATAGGCATCTATTCCCAATAATTTTTCTGCTTGTATCCAACCTTCAGCAGGTGTCCCACCCCAATTGCTTTCAATGATGCCAACTGCAACCCCTTTTTCTAGATGATTTTGTTTAGCAAAAAACCAAGCAACTGCAGAAAAATTCAAAATATTATCAGCATTAGCTTTTTTCCATTCTCCTCCCCTAACATCAAAAGTTTCTTTTGCATTATAATCATGCGGTATTTTGAAAAAACGGATCAAAGAATAATCAGAGTCAATAATTTCTTCCTGAAGCCCTTCTACCTGTGCACTCATCACCCACTCCATGTTGGATTGTCCACCTGCCAACCAGACATCTCCTACCTGAACATCATAAAACATATGTTCATTGACTTCCAAAACATAAGGACCTGAAGCAGGCAGAGGATCAAACTCTACAAGCCAAAATCCGTCATCACCAATTTTTACAGTTTTTTCTTCACCATTGAATTTAGCCACTACAGAATTCCCGGGACTGCCATCACCCCAAACACGGATAGGTTGGTTTCTTTGGAAAACCATGTTGTTGGCAAAAATCTTAGGTAAGTTAATCTCATTTTGTACTGTCTCTTTTTGACAAGCAAATAAGATCAGTAGCAAGACCATTAGACGAATTTTTCGAAGTATATTTTTCATTTTACTCAATGCTGGAAATATGCGAATTTATGTAAGAATGGGATTTTTGCAAAGATGATTACACAGTATGGCCGTTCAGAATATACCCTTCTTTCATGGATTTTAGATAAGTGACTACCTTGCCGTCTTCTCCTATTTCACAAATCCGATAACCAGGATATAAAGAACCCCAGCTCCCTCCAAAATGCCCGGACCAAAGGTAAGGCTTCTTTCTGTTCCACATAATCCCGTTCACATCATGGTCATGTCCATGAAATATGGCTCGAATATTTGCATACTCTCCAAAAAGCTTCAATAATTCCTCACACGCCACGCCATGTCTTGTCCAGTCATTTTGGGAAATATGGATAAATACAAAAACATAGGGAAGATCCTTGAACATCTCTAGTTTCTCTTTTAAAAAAACCACATCAGAACAAAGATAATCTCCTTTTTCATTGGAACTATCTGCTAAAATCAATCCATATTTATCTTGAAATATAAAAGCGTAATCTGTAGGAACTCCCCAGATTTCCTCCCACATATTTTTATCCACTTGATCATGGTTTCCCCTAACTGGGAAATAAGGCACATTAAGCTGGTCATAAGTGCTTTTCACTTTTGGCATCCATTTGGGATCATCATGAATCAGGTCTCCATTGAAAACCACAAAGTCCAAATCGTTCTCTTTTTGTAATGCAGAAATCAGCATATGATGACTTTGCTGATAATCTGTATTCGGCTGACCATAATGTCCATCTGAAGCAATTGCAAATTTTAATTTTGCCTTCTCAGGCATTGCTGTTTTCCCGTAGAGTAAAAATGGCATAGTTGAAGATATGGAGGTAATTAGGCTGAGCTTTTTTGTGAATTGCCGACGATTCATATCACTTATTGCTGAATTATTCTGAATATAACTATTCCAATACCTTCTGCAAAATCAAATACGAATAAAAAAAACATTCATTATTTAACATGATTGAAAAAAGAAACGCAAGGGCTATTTGAACCAATAAAAAAACCAGGACAACTTAAAGTCATCCTGGTTTCTTATATTTTATAGCTTTTGATTTATCTCAATTTATCCCAATTGATTAAGGCATTCCAAACCATAGGAGCATCATGATGGTTAAGATACCTATGCAATGGATCAAAAGTAAATGCTAGAATATTCCCTTTTCCTACAGGCACATTGAATACAGCACCATGACCTACGATTTCCTGCTCATTCCGTACCATTCCAGAAACTACATATGATGGGCTCTTCTCATCTTTCTTGTCTGCTTTGGCTGCCTCGTTTCTATCTCTCATGCCCATAATTGGCCCTTCATATGGAACTTCATCTTTTAAAGGCTGAAAGCCATATTGCACCAGCATCATGTCACGGTTGTATTTGTCTGTTTGCAGCAAAGGTCCATTTCCACGGAAGATATTGAAACTTTCAGGGAAACCATTAAGAATGGGTGAATCTGATTTTCTGACTTTAGCCATCACAATGGAGCCGGGATGGAATAAACTTCCTGCACTTACCGGACTCAATTCAGAAGCAATACCTGCTTCAGCAATGATATTACTAGTATTATCCAATGTGATCAAAAGTCCTCCTTCTTCTACGAATTTTCTCAGATTTTCCATTCCCAAAAATCCTGGACCACCTGTCATATCAAGGGTATAGGCCGGAAATCCATGGGAAGGAAACTCAGGTGTTTTGGTATAAGGCATTGGCCCAAATTTTTTATCCACTCCATTGATGAAGTTTTTGGCATTTCCCCTTACCCTAGGCAATAGGATTACATCAAATTTTGATCTAAGATTACCTGTCTTAAGAACGTCCTTGTCTATTGAAGTATATGGAATCCCCCTCTCCTCGAAAGTGAACCTTGACCATCCCTCATCTTGGGTATTGTACCAGGTATGATATATCGCCACTCTTGGTAATTGGATATTTTTCTGAGCTGAAGCAACAATCCCATCACCACCAGCTTTTAGGTCCAATCCAAAATCCGATGCAATTTTAGCTGCTTGATTTTGGTTGATTTTCTTGATCAGGATTGACCCGGCACTCAGTGTATCTCCTTCAAAAATTGTTTCTTTCGGGAGGATGGTCATCTCAGCATTTTTGTTTTGGGATTTTAAGGCATATAAAGCAGGAAGCACATTGTTTTGAGCCTTGTAAGCCAAAACATAGGTATTTCCTTGCCCTGCCACTTTCCCTTCATATTTGACAGTAGTGTCTACTTTCTTCAAAGAAGAAGTATTCAAATCTAGACTTTCATGTGATTCAACTGCCACACCATACAAATTAGGCAATGTCCAAGCGATAGCATCATATGGAGGAAATTTTGCATCTTTTGGATAAGCTGTCGGTGTCATCAATGACACTAATAAGTTACGATAAGGCTGTTCCGTCAGAGCTACATAGTGAGTATCATTTTCATGTACTTCTATACCTTGGGCAATCAACTGGCTGGCCAGATATGCTGCCATGGCTGGATCACGCTGATCTTTGGCAATGGTGTAAGCTTTTGGTCCTTCTTTTCTGCCCTTTTCAACACTGTTCAATCCTTTTTTGTAAAAATTGCTCAATAAAAGCTCGGAATTATTTGCTGCATAAGACAAGGATGCAATAACGCCTACCATGGTATAATTGATGTTATTCCTGTATGACCAGTTTACCTGAGGCGTAGCAGGGTCAGGTCGGTACCACTCTTTGGAAGTAGCCAAATCACCGGCATAGCGTGATGTTGAAAGATCCCTCAAATAGGTATCTGCTCCGGCATTGCCGTAAGTTTCATAAAACCTTCCATTGGAATTGTGATTATTGGCAACCCAAATGCCATATCCTGGCCACCAACCATCATAAAACGCCCACGTAAATGCACCTGGCATCCCTTGGGAAGCTACGGCAGCCACGTCATGGTTGCCCATCACCTGCCATTCGCTTTGAGTAATGGGATCAACATAATCATTGTAAGGGCCTGTACCTGTGGAAATGTACAACAAGGGAACAGACTCATGAAGGTCCAACATCACAGTAGGATGAAACTCAAAGAAGCCTTTGAAAATAGATTTGGTGATCGCCTGAGAGATCTGAAGACCATCTCTATTGTTATCATGGAACACATATTGACCCCAATATGGAGCAGACCGCGGAAAGCCATCGTCAAATTTTTCTCTTCCTTTTGTATACCTGTAGTACCAGTCCACTTGCTTATCCCAACCATCTGGTTCCATGACTGGATTGATGACTGTAATTACATTGTTCCTGATTTTTTGAATTTCAGGTGAAGTAGAGGTAACCAAACGATAAGACAGTTCCATCAGCATCTCTGGAGAACCCATTTCAGTGGCATGCATACCACCTGAAACATAATACACAGGCTTGCTGTCCAAAACAATCTTTTGGGCTTGTTCAGGAGTAGTTTTTCGTGGATCAGCCAACAATGCAAGTTGACCTTTATAATGATCCAATCTTTGCATCGATTCTTCATTGCCTATGATGACAATGTAAAAGGGTCTGCCTTCTTCTGAAGTACCCATTTGCTGAACTTCCACCATAGGTGACGTTTCGGCCAGTTTTTGATAATACCCAAAAATCTCATTTGACCTATGGATAACACCTTCTGCTCCGGTAATATGACCAAAATGTTTTAAAGGTGAGGGAATAGTAGGATGGTCCACCACATCCATGAGGGACTGTGGCAAAAACCTGTCATCGGTGGTAAACTCTTTGATTTTTTGGATGTAGTTCTGATCAATAGTTTGGGATATAGCGGATAATTGAAAAAAAAGAACCGCTAACGCCAAGAAAGAAAGGTGTTTTTTCATAATGGGGAAGATTGTGAATAGAACCAAAAAGCTACAAAATTTGAATCAATTTAAAAATCGGTTTTGAAAAGCTTCTCGATTATAGGGATAAACGGAAAATTCTTCTAAAAAACATTTCTGACTTCTTATCACTAAGAAAAAAATTACTCAATTCCATCATTTCTTAATTTTTCAACCAACGGTAAAACCAATCAAAACCTTCCGCTTGCATCGCCAAATCAAAATTATGCGGTCCGAGATGGAAAGTAAAACGGTACTTATCTAAAACTCCTGTCTTATTAAAAATTACAGCCAACATCTGGTCTGATTTTTTCACTTCCTCCAATGTAATCTGAGCCATCTTCCAAATTATTGAGCACCATGTTTGGTTTGGTTGCCCTCAAGGCCATAATTTCAGGGAAATCCAACTCTTTGGAGAGCATTGGAATATAGGACATTCAAGCTTGGGTATGGAATTATTTCAATAAAAAGTTAATCCAGGTGGTCAAAAAACCAACACTGATGGCACATTCAATTCTTTCATCCAATCCTCCCAACATGACTGTTTTTAATCCTCCACCAGAAAGTCCTGCACAACCTAATCTCTCCGGGTCCACATCAACCCTTGATGCCAAAATATCCAAAGCGATATGATCTTCCGTCAAATAAACCGCAAGCCAGGAGATGCCAGCACTGAAAAGGGATTTGGCTAAAATATGCTCATGGTCAGAGGCCCAAGAATTGTCGGCAGTGATATTCTCCCTTTTGGTTCCCATAACGGGAATTAGTTTAGGATTTTTCAGCCAAAACCCCATCCAGTACATGAATTAAAGCCTGTACATCCTCCTCAGTATTGTATAAATGCAAAGATAGGCGGATGGCTTTCCCCCTTATAGAAACAAATATCTTGTTTTCCTGCAATCTTTGAATGATTTCATTGCTATCCATTCCTTCCGGTAGGCCTACTCCAAATAGGTGTTTGGACCTATAGGCATCCTCTTCCAACCAGAATCCATTTTTCCTGAAAAATTGGATCATTGGTTGAGACAATACTTCGCAATAAGCTTGGAGATTGGCCACTCCCCATTCCAACAATTGTTCCAATGCGGCATTGAACATGGGCAGTAAAATGAAATTTCCGTATTCACCTACATTGTATCTTCCTGCTCCTGGGGCATAATCGTCCACATATTGAGTGAGATTAGAAAATTGCTGGGCATTGCTCCTGTTGACCCAGGTTTCTTCCAAGGGTACCCCATTATTGAAATATTCAGAAAAATAGGCTGCTCCGATGGCATAAGGCCCCATCAGCCACTTGTAACCTGCACAAATCAAAGCATCTACTTGACATTCCTGAACATCTATTGGAAGCGCTCCTACCGACTGGGTACCATCAAGAATAAAAAAGGCATCATTCTCTTTACATTTTTGACCAATGGCCTTCAGATCAAATTGGGTTCCATCTGCCCAATGGATGGTGGACATGAGCACTACTGCAGTATCCTGATTGATGGCTTCCAATATTCTTTGGTTCCAGATTTCCCCTCTTCCTTGCTTGAATTCCGGTGCGGGAATGGTTTTTAATTGTTTGTCATGATCCCGACACCATTTTTCTATGGCATAATAACCACTTGGGAACTCATCAGAGACAACAATTGCGGTATTGCCATTATCCAAAGGTAAATTATTGACAGCAGTGGTCAGACCATAAGATGCGGCAGGAATGATGGCTACCTGTTGGGCAGGACAGTTCACCAGTTTTCCGAAATTTGCTTTGACTTTCTCCCCAGTTTCAAAAAAGTCCTTGGGCTGAATGCTGGTTGGATTCCTCTTTTGGGTAAGCGACTGAATGCCAATTTCTTCTACAGAACGCAGCAATGGAGACATATATGCCCCATTCAGGTAATGGATATCCTCTGGGAGTTGAAATAGATGTTTCTGGTTTTCAATCATGGTATTATATTTAATAAAAAAGAGCGGTTCTGGCATCAATCTTTTTTCCTGTTTTTTAAAATTTCTTTCACTTTTTCCTGATTAGCACCCCAAACTCCCTTGGCTTCTATATCATCCAAATAAGTATTGATATAATGCTGGCTGAGTTCCTTAGAATCACCGTATTTCAACCTAAGTGCTTCCAAGCGATCATGTAATTCTTTTTGTATTCCTGCATACTTTGGATCACCATATACATTCCTCATTTCGTAGGGATCGTTATTCCTATCAATCAATTCCCATTCATCCACATCGAAATAGTAGTGGACTAGTTTATAGTCCTTTGTCACAATCGCATAATGCCGCTTGACCATGTGTACTGCAGGATATTCGTAATAATGGTAATAGACGGCATCCCTATCCCATTTTGCGATATTTCCGGTCAATAAGGGCATCATACTTTCTCCCTGCATATCTTCAGGTGCTTTTATTCCGGCAGCCTCCAGAAATGTCTGGGCAAAATCTAAATTTTGAACCATTTCATCCGATCTGCTTCCTGCTTTTATATTTTTTGGCCATGAAATCATCAATGGCGTTTTGAAAGATTCGTTGTAAATAAAACGCTTGTCAAACCATCCATGCTCTCCCAAATAAAAGCCCTGATCAGATGTATAGACTATGATGGTATTTTCCATCAATCCGTTGCTTTCCAAATAATCCAAAACCCTTCCCACATTTTCATCCACAGAGGCAATAGTACCTAAGTAATCCTGCATATAGCGCTGGTACCGCCATTTCATTTTTTCCTCATCAGTCATTTTTGGAAATTCCTTCTTGAAACGCTCCATAATCGGAGTATAATATTTATCCCAATTGGATCTTTGCGCAGGATTTAGCCTTCCAACTTCTCCCTCAAAAGCCGATTTATCCCAACCTGAAGCATCTTGGATACCCAATTCATCCAATAATTCCGGGTAAACCTTGGAGTCACCTGCCCAGTTCATATGCTTAAGCAGGTTCATTTCTGCTTCTCGGGCAGCTGTGCCCCTACCTGAGTAATCGTCAAATAATGTTTTGGGCTCTGGGAATGTCTTGTTGGTATATTCTTCCAAATGTCTTTCTGCAGGCAACCACTCCCTATGTGGTGCCTTATGAAGGTACATCAACAAGAATGGCTGATCTGCTTTTCTCTCATTTTGAAGCCAATCCAATGTCATATCTGTGATAATATCCGTGACATATCCTTCTACCTGAATGTTCCCTTCATTTTTGGTGATAAAATCAGGATTATAATACTTCCCTTGACCAGGAAGGATTTTGAACTGATCAAATCCTTTTGGGTTGTTGCCAAAATGCAGCTTGCCAAACATGGCTGTCTGATATCCTTCATGCTGCAATATTTGTGGAAAAGTGATATTGGCCGTATCGAAGGCAAAGTGATTATCGATTTTACCATTTATATGAGAATGCTTTCCGGTCAATATCGTTGCTCTCGATGGAGCACAGATAGAGTTGGTTACACTGGCATTGGTAAACAACATACCCATGTTCGCAATCCTGTCAATATTCGGAGTCTGAATTAATCTGTAATCATAAGCAGAAATGGCCTGATAGGCATGGTCATCAGACATGATAAAGATGATGTTAGGCCTTTGGTCTGACTGCTCTTTCTCCGGACGATTGCAGGATAAAAACACAAATACGCTAATCAGAATTATGGAAATTTGGACAATTGATGGTCTCATAGGATTGGGATTTATTCTGAAATATACCTGAAATGAAAAATAATGAATAGATTTATTTGATAAAGTGTCCTATTTTTAAACAAACCTATTAACAAAACAATGAAACATTACTCCAAACCACTAGCATTTTGTGTGATGCTGGGGCTATTCAACTGTAGTCCTAAAGAGAAAGAACAAACTGAACAAACTGAAGAAGTCAGCAAATTTGCACACCCTCCATTAGTGTCGCATATGTTTACTGCGGATCCCTCAGCACATGTTTTTGAAGGAAAAATTTACATCTATCCATCCCATGATGTTGAAACAGCAGTAACTCAAGATGACATGGGTTCACATTTTGACATGAGGGATTACCATGTGTTTTCCATGGAAAAACCGGGTTCTGAAGTTATTGATCATGGTCCTGTATTGAAATTAGAAGATATCCCTTGGGCCAGCCGACAGCTTTGGGCTCCTGACGCAGCACAGAAAGATGGGAAATATTATTTATACTTTCCTGCGAAAGACAAAAATGATATTTTCCGCATAGGAGTGGCAGTTTCGGATAATCCTGCAGGACCTTTCAAAGCCGAGCCGAATTATATCCAAGGAACTTTCAGTATGGATCCAGCTGTATTTGAAGATGGGGATGGAAGCCATTACCTATATTTTGGCGGCATATGGGGAGGACAGCTCCAATGGTTTGAAGACCAAGAGCTTGTAGAAGGAAGAAAAGGCCCAACAGATGGCCTACCGTCAGCTGAAGAAACCGCTTTGATGCCTTATATTGCCAAACTACAGGATAACATGGTAGAGTTGGCAGAAAGGCCCAAAGAGGTCATCATCCTTGATCAAGATGGGAATCCCATTAAAGCCGGTGATAACAATAAAAGGTTTTTTGAAGCAGCTTGGGTACATCAGCATAATGGAACATATTACCTCTCCTACTCTACTGGTGACACCCATTTTATTGCTTATGCTACAGGAGACAATCCTTATGGGCCATTCACCTATCAGGGAAATCTCCTAAATCCTGTAGAGGGATGGACTAATCATCATTCTATTGTCCAGTTTGAGGGCAAATGGTACTTATTTTACCATGACACAGAAATATCAGGAAAAACACCATTAAGAAACATCAAAATGACTGAGCTGATCCATGAAAATGACGGCAAGATCAAGACCGTGGACCCAATAAAATAAAAAAATAAACCCAATAGCTTGAAGCTGAATGATCAGCTTCAAGCTATTGGGTTTTATTTTAGGTATGAGAGATAATGTGTCTGGTTTAATTCCAATCGATTTTGGTTTTGATCAGGTCTCTGGAATTACCACCAACCATGATTTCAAATTCACCTGGCTCCCAGACAAATTTTGCATCCTGATCATAAAACATAAGATCTTTTTGCTTTAGCTCAAACTCCACTTTTTTCTTTTCACCGGATTTAAGGAATAACTTTTCAAAAGCTTTTAATTCTTTTACCGGTCTTGTGATCGAAGCTACCAAATCCCTGATATATAACTGCACTACCTCTGCTCCATCATATTTCCCATCATTACTGATTTCAATTGAAATTATTAATGATTGATCACCTTTTAAGGAATTAGAGCTTATCTGCAAGTTACTGTAATTGAATTCTGTATAGCTTAGACCAAAACCAAAAGGATATAGTGGATCATTGGATACATCAAGGTAATTGGACCTGAACTTCTGAAACCATTCGCCTTCAGGTAAAGGTCTCCCTGTATTTTTTTGATTGTAGTATATGGGTACCTGACCGACATTTTGAGGAAATGTGGCCGGAAGCTTACCCGATGGGTTGACATCTCCAAAAAGGACATCTGAAATGGCATCACCAGCCTCGGAACCTGCAAACCAAACATTCAAAATACTGGGGATGTTTTCAGCCTCCCATTTGATGGCAAGTGGTCTACCCGTAAAGAGCACCAGTACTATCGGTTTCCCTGTCGCTTTCAATGCCTGTAACAACCTTCTTTGGTTAGCCGGTAATTCAATATCAGTCCTACTCGATGCTTCACCGCTCATTTCAGCAGCTTCTCCCATAGCAGCAATAATCACATCTGCATTTCTGGCGGCCGCTACAGCTTCCTGAATCATCACCGCTTCAGGCCTTTCATCCCTATAGGTTGGTTTACCAAAAATACTGACTCTGGACTCTAACTCTGGATCTTCTACCACATTAGCCCCCCTGGCATGTATAATTCTGGCCTTTTCTCCCAAAGCCTTTTCAAGTCCATCTTTTAGGGAAACAGATTTTTCAAAATTAGCAGCCACACTCCAGGTACCGGTCATATTTTCCCTGTTGTCCGCCATAGGACCAACAAGTGCAATTGTTCCTTTTTTCTGAAGAGGAAGAACATTTCCATCGTTTTTCAATAACACAAAAGATTGGGCAGCTATTTCCCTGGCAATGTTTCTATGTTCCTGTGAAAAAACTACTTGCTTGGATTTTTCTACATTTGCATACCTATATGGGTCCTCAAATAACCCCAGTTTAAATTTAGCTACCAATATTCTCCTTGCTGCATCATCGATTTGCTTTTGGGTAATTTTACCTTCTTCCAATGATTTCTCCAAAGTAGTAAGGAAACCCTCGCCAACCATATCCATATCTACACCGGCTTTTAAAGCTAATGCAGATACCTGCTGCAAATCTCCCAAACCGTGGTCTATCATCTCATTGATAGCTGTATAATCAGTTACAACAAATCCATCAAAGCCCCATTGGTTTCTCAAAACTTCTGTCATCAACCATTGGTTTGCAGAGGCAGGAATACCGTCTATGTCATTGAATGAGGTCATCACAGTTCCTACTCCTGCTTCAACGGCAGCTTTATAAGGCAAAAAATACTCATTGAACATCCGCTGACGGCTCATATCCACAGTATGATAATCTCTGCCGGCTTCTGGAGCTCCATACAAAGCAAAGTGCTTGACACAGGCCATAATGGTATTATCCAAACTCAGGTCATCTCCCTGATATCCGGTAATCATAGCTTTGGCTATAGCGGCACCAAGAAATGGGTCTTCCCCATTTCCTTCAGATACCCTACCCCATCTTGGATCTCTGGAGACATCTGTCATAGGTGAAAAAGTCCAGGAAATCCCATCTGCACTGGCTTCTATAGCTGCTATCCTGGCAGATTTCTGGATTAGCTCCATATCCCAACTACTTGCAATCCCCAAAGGAATCGGAAAGATGGTTTCATAACCATGTATAACATCCATTCCAAAAATCAAAGGTATTTTCAACCTGCTTTCCTCCACAGCAATACGCTGAACATCTCTGATCTTTTCAGCTGATTTAAGATTGAAAAGTCCTCCGACCTTACCTTCCCTGATCTTTTCTGCAATGTTGGAATTTGATGCCTGACCGGTAGTGATATCTCCGGCTGCAGGAAGATTAAGCTGACCAATCTTCTCCTCAAGGGTCATCAATGCCAATACAGAGTCGGCTTTTTGAATATAATAAGCATTGGTGCCTTTTTCAGCAGTTGGTTTGCTGCAGGCCAGCATGACCATCAATAGCAAAACAAATAATATTGAATTTCTCATCATTTCCTTCTTTTTGTTTCTTTATGATTATCAATTTACTTTTTGCAAAGCGCTTCTTTCGGAAATCCCGTTTTCATTGAATGCTTCGATTGAAAAATAATAGGTTTGGTCTGTGTTCAGTGATTTTAAATCCAATTGATTGGTTCCATATACCAACCAAGAACTGTACATTTTATCAGGTGCAATTCCCCAGATGATATTGTACCCTTGAGCATCCTTTACAGTTTCCCAGGTAATCATGGCATCCCTTTTATCAGTCTGCCTAACGACTTTTAAATTCTTGACGTTAGAAGGGGCTTTACCTTTGCCATTGCCAAAGACCCTAAATCCTGAAATTGCCAAAGAAGGCGTTGGAACATGGATATTTTCATAGCGGACATACCTGGCATCTACTGGAAAATCCAACTCCACATAATCATTTGGCACATCTTTAAAACTATTACTTCGATCCACGACAGTCACCCACTCCTTGCCATCTAGGGAGGTTTTCACCTTATACCGGTGAAATAAACCCTCAATTTTCCCATAAAGATTTGAGTTATGGTCATGGTAATTGATCTGTATAGATCTTACAGATGAAGGGTTTCCCAAATCAATTTCAACCCATTCTTGGGTACCATTTTGTTGAGCCAACCAAAATGTCTTCACATTTTCATCAACCAAATGATGGCCACTATGCCCATCAATTTCTGATGAAGTCTTTACCTGCTTGTTGTAGGAGAGCAGCATCCATCCGGCAAACTCACCTTTCTTACCTGGTGTGGCCGGTGCAAACCTAGGATAATCCCCGAAGTATGTATCCACATGCATCAAACCATCCTGATCAAAATAAGTGGGGAACATGGAGATTCTTCTTTCCCAGTTCACATTGACAGATACTGCATTGGTCCCAAAATGCCAGTAAGCCTTTTTAGGTCCTAAAACAGTACTACCGTGACCTGCCCCGTTCATAAAACCACCTGGCTTATAGGAAACCGGATTATTTGGAGCATAAGTATACGGCCCTAATGGATGATCACTCATATAGACCCCATCACCATATACATTGAATTCTGTCCCAGGCGCTCCATACTGCAGGTAATACTTCCCCTGATGCTTCGTAAGCCAGGGGCCTTCCATATACCCCCCCAAGACTGTGTCAGCGTGGTTTTCCCCGAACCTTTCCCAACCATGTTTGGACATATCAAGATTAAAAAGTTCATGAATTTCCTTATCTGGACGGAACTTATTTTTCAAGTCCAATTTTCTTGCTCTAATTGGGTAAACGTTAGATGAACCCCAAAAGACATAAGCTTGATCGTCATCATCTATGAAAATATGAGGATCCTGCAAATCATATAAAATCCCAGGTACTGCTTTCCAATCGCCTTTCTTTGGATTATCGGTATACAATACACTCATAGCTCCAGAAGGGTTTCCGGAAACATATAGCACGGAATCCTTATAATTATGAGCAGTCGGTGCATTGGAACCTTCGAAATACCATTTTTCAGGTTTGATAAATGTCCAATTTGCCAAATCCGTAGAATGCCAATATCCCATTGAACGGGTCACAAACATGTAGTATTCTCCCCTGAACTCTACCACTGCAGGATCTGCTCCTGAACGGTAAGACAAATCATTATGGGCATTATAAATCATGTAAGTATAATCCAGATTGATCGGATTACAATATGTTTCCATCACAGGATTTTGCGATTGGGCCAAAAAAGGAAATGACACCAAAGCGAAAATCAATAAAAGTAAATCATTGCTCTTATTCATATTCCGGTTCAGTTTAAATGAGGACTACTAAAACCCAATTTAACTAATCCGCCTTTCACTTCTGGTGCAGACATAAATAAGTCCCAAAGTAATCCGGATCGGTGATTTTCAATCATGACTACTATTGGCCCTTGGTCAATGGCCAAATACCTTTGGGGAAACCAATCCTCTTCTTCCGAATACGCATCATAAAAACCATAAGGCCCAAAAAGCTTATCCCCATAGTTCTCAAACCAAAATCTCATCGCTTCCATAGAGTATTCCGGTGTATAAGGGAATGAAGATAGTGCTGCTGTTGGGGATATAACCCCCTTATCTTTATTTTCTCCTGGCGCATGGGCTGCATAGCCATTTACCGAATAACTTGCTGTCAATCCCCAGGATTTTTCTCCATATCCAGCAAAACCTAAAGGATTTTCCAGACACCAGGCCCTATTGGCCAGGGTATGGTTTACATTTTGTCTCCAGTAATCCGCATATCGATCTTTCAATCCTCTAGGGTCCAAACCCAAATAGGAATAGTGCGCCCAGAACAAGGGTCCTCCCAATTCTTCCGCACCATTGTGTCTCAATTCCAAAAGATGACCATAAGGTTCTGCATTAAATGCAATTTCACCTTTTCTTGCCCAACCATCATGATATACCTCTTCAGTAATTGGATAATTTGGAGAAGATGCGGCCAAAATATAAGTGATCAGGGTTTCATCATATCCCTTAATCGGGTGGTTCTTCTGAAATCCAATAGAAGGAGACCAGTGCCAAAGCAAGACATTGTCTCCCTTTTTAATGTACCAGGACCATTCCATTTCCTCCCATAATTGATTGATCTTTTCTACAAGCAGTTTTTCCGAAGGATGGTCATTTTGAAAATATTGCCTTACCGTAAGGAGGCCTTGGGCCAAAAAAGCAGATTCCACCAAATCTCCGCCATCATCATCTCTTCCAAAAGGTTTTACCTTTCCTGTTTCACCTTCAATCCAATGTGACCAAATCCCATGAAACCGGTCTGCCTTGGCAAGATAGTCCACGATTTTATCTAATCTTTTCAAGCCTTCATCACGGGTAATAAAACCTCTTTCAATCCCAACCAATATCGCCATAAGACCGAAGCCTGAACCTCCCGTAGTGACTACATTTTGATCATTCTGTGGATAATCTCCGTCTATGTGAATTCTTTCGCGGGCCATTCCTGAGGTAGGCTCAGCTCCTTCCCAGAAATATTGAAACGTCCTATATTGTACCAATGTCATCAGGGAGTCATCGCTGATGACATTGGTTTCCAACTCAACTTCCCCCTTCTTTTCCTTACAGGAGCAGATTTGAGTCAAATTGATCAATAATATCAAAAAGAATAAATATCTCATTTTTTAAAGTTTAATAGGTGAAATTTAAATTCCGTAATCCTGAAAGGACTTCAGGATTTCTCATAAATAATGACCATAACAATCTAGACCTATGGTTTTCGATCATTAGGATAATAGGGCCTTGGTCTATGGCCAGATAAGAGTTCGCATACCAGGACTCCGTAACATTAAAAGCATCGTAGAAACCATATGGGCCCCATAGCCTATCTCCCATTTCGAAATAAAAAAACCTTAATGCTTCCATTGATATTTCTGGGGTATAAGGAAAAGAAGAGAGTGCTGCTGTCAATGATATGACGCCAAGGTCATTAATGGGAGAATGGGCACTGTAACCTTGATGGTTATCACTTGCTGTAAAACCCCAACTGTTCTCCCCATAACCGGCAAATCCTTTTGGATTGTTGATTGCATGCGCACGGTTGATTTTGGTATGCATCTTTCCCTGCTCCCAATAATCTGCATAAGCATCTTTCAGGTTTCTCGGGTCCAATCCCAAAAAGGAGTAATGTGAAAAGAATAAGGGCCCTCCAAAATCCTCTCCCAATGGAAGATTGAATTGATAGAAACTGTTTCCATTTTTCATTTGACCATTTCTAGCCCATCCTTGATCATAAACCTCTTTGGAGATTGGGAAGGTAGGTGAAGAAGCAGCCAAAACATAAACTATCAATGATTCGTTGTATCCCTGAATTGGCAAATTCATATCCCAGCCAAAATCTGGCGACCAATGCCAGTAAAGCACATTTTGACTACCTCTGGTGTACCAGCTCCATTCTACTTCCTCCCACAACTGCTGTATGTGATCTATTATAATCTTTTCTGTTGGAATTGATGGTTGGAGAAACTCCTTTACAGTAAGAAGTCCTTGTATCATAAAGGCAGTTTCAACCAAATCTCCTCCGTTATCTTTTTGACTAAAAGGAATGGTTTTACCTGTATTACCATCCAACCAATGTGGCCAGACACCATGAAATCTATCAGCCTTGGATAAAAAATCCACAATCAGAGCTAAGCGTTGAACACCTTCTGACCGAGAAATAAAGCCTCTTTCAATACCCACAATGATTGCCATCACGCCAAATCCAGATCCACCTACCGTTACCAGATTTCCCGAGGTATTCCTCTCTCTTGCCATACCACTTGCAGGATGGGCAAAATCCCAAAAATACTTAAAGGTCTGTTCCTGGATTTTGGTCAATAATGCATCATCTGAGATCAGAGGGAATTTCAAAACTCCATCTGGTCCGGTGTAAAATACACGCTTTTCTTCCGGAAATGCAGCACCTGATGCAGACTTAAGTGTATTGGAAATTTCAAGCTCAAATTTAGAAAAGTAGGGAAGCTTGCCTGATGATTTCAAAGTAACTTTTCTGTCTTCATTTGAATATTCGACTTGCAGTCCCAGAACTGCCTGACCACTTATTCGGAAGGCATTTTGAGCAGTAGATCTGTCCACCGGCGCTGAAAAATTGATTTCAATATTGAGGTCAACATTCACATCTATAACCCTATTGGAATTGACCAACCGACCTCCTTCAAATTGAATACTTTCAATCCTTAAGCCATCTTCTTGGGTCTTAAATTGAATTTGTCTGGACAAAATAGTCTGACCTGATTCACTTCTTAAGAAATCAGAAATAGACAACAAATACGTTTCTCCCGCTTCCAGTGCGCCAATTGGCCTCAAAATGACATTTGTATTATCGGAAGATGTGGCAAAATTGACATTTACTGGATTACCGTTCAATCTACTTAAAATAATCCCTTGATTGAGCACACCTTCATCTACAGGCCTGCTAAAATACATGGTTATCGGCCTATCCAAAGGAAGACCTTCACTATAAGGCGGATCCAAATTGATTGTTTCAGTACCTACTTCTACTTTCAACAATGTAAACGCTGGCACATCTTCTCCTCGTTCACCACAGGATACAAGTAAAAAAAACAAAACAAAAAACAGCGCAAGGTGCTTCATGGTCACATGGGTTTGAGAAAGCAAAGGAGTCCTCTGACCCCTTTGCTTAATTAAAGTTTATGGTTTTTCGGCATCAATAATTGTCCTGATCTCATTTTGACTCAATGCCTTATTAAATAACCTCAGTTCATCAAAATAACTCTGATCAGACAAATGACCCCATTCTGTAAATCGTGGTGCTCCTGATCCAATTGACAATACATCACATCCTGTCCAATCGATTCCAGGGAAACCTCCCTGACTCACAATTTCTCCATTGATATAAACAGTCACCTGACTTCCTGAAATGGTAAATGCCAAATGGGCCCATTCTCCATCAGCAGGATTGAGGTCTGCAGCAGCCCCACCATCAAACCAGTTGTCAGATCCACCATTCCCTACATTCAATTTGAAACGTTGATTTGGACCTGCTGCTTCCCTGAAAAATCTGAAACCCTTTGATCTATTATTTGGATTATTCGGATTATTTGGATCAGGTGGTCCTATCACCAACAAACCTGCCCTATCAGGCGATGCATTCACTTTATACCAGAACACCGCAGAGAATTCCTGACCTAACAAGCCTGCTGTTGGGAAAGTCAAATATGCATTAGAAGCCCCAGAATAGGCTCTTCCTGAAATGCCATTTACGAATCCAGGGGATCCAGAAACATTTGCATTTCTGATATTCACCAACTCCGTATAATCTCCATCAAATGGGAGATAGAAAACTTCCCCTTCATAAACAGGTCGATAAGGCTCTACTTTTTCAAACCTAACAGTCTCCACTGTGGATTTACCTGATTTATCTGTCGCTGTGATCGAAAGTATATGTTCTCCGTTCCCCAATGAAGGATAAGTATAGGTCTTTACCACTCTTCTGTAGTCAAGAAAATCATTAAAAGATTCCAGTTGATTGCCATTCAGAGAAATAGTGACAACATCTACTTCAATATCGTCTCTGACTTCGAAATTGATATCAATGGAAGTCACATCCTCTACCACCCTGATTAAGGCACCCTCAATCGGGAAATTGATCAGGATTTCAGGAGCAGCATTGTCCGGTCCTGGATCAACAGCTACAATATCGTCTATATAGCTATCTGTACACCCTGCAAAAGCAAAGATTACAGCTAGTAAAATTATCTGCATTTTTTTCATAACTCAGTTATTTTGGTTAATGAATACTCAACCTCCATTAGAGGCATTTCTTAATTGTGGAATAATATCCAGTTGTTCCAACGGATAAGGAAGGAATCTATGCTGGGCTTGCTGGAATGACCTGCCTTCATAATTCAACTCTGAGGTTTTTCCATGTCTCACCAAATCATAAAATCTTATACCCCATTCAGTACCAAATTCTGCATATTTTTCATCCAAGACTACATCCAAATTGACCGATGAGGCTGTAGCCAAACCTGCCCTTGACCTGACTTGATTGACTGCCTGTTCGGCTGATAAAACAGTACTGTTTGCACCGCTCACCAATGCCTCTGCATGCATCAATAAAATCTCCGCATACCTGATGACTGCAAAGTTTTTATTCTCGCCATAAGTAAACCTACCTGGAGTAAGTTGGGTTGATGGCAAATAAAACTTACCACTTAACATTTTGTACCTAGGGTGATTGTTGAAAACATCCCCATCAGGAGTAATATGTGAAACCCAGCTAGGTAAGTTTTGGAAATCAGGATCATTTCTCAATTCGGTGATGGCATCCGGAGTAAACAAGATTGAAGTCTGAACCCTTGTCTGCTCTCCCCTAGAAAGCAGGAATTTCACATATTTCATACTTGGCTCCCAGAAGCCCCAACCACCACCTGCACCTGCTACTGCCGGTGTCCAGCTGGCAGGTCCAAAGAAATCCCATAGGTATCTGGTATTGGTACCTGTAGGAGTACCAAAATCAGAGTATTGAAGCTCTAGAATATTCTCTCTGTTAAGTTTTCCTGGAATTTTGAACAGGTTATAATAATCCTGCTCCAAAGCGAATAGATTACTACTGATAATCTGACCAGTAGCATCAGCCACTGCCTGATAATTTTTAAGCTCCAAGTTGGCCATTGCTTTCACTGCCAGTGCAGTGTAAGCGGTAATTCCTCCTCTGACATCTGATCTTTGATTGGGATGTACTGTTGGCAAAGAAGGAATTGCTTCATCCATCTGGGAAACAATATGTTGTAGTACGTCCTCAAAAGAAGACACTTCTACATTGTACAATGCGCTGGGTTGTGATGAATTCGGAATTAGGATATTACCCCAAAGCCTGGCCAATTGAAATAGCTCAAAGGCACGCATCACTTTAATTTCCGCAATGTATTGTTGCGCCAAGGTAGCATTAGCTCCTGCATCCTGATATTTCTGGATTTCTTCCATGGCTCCATGCCAATAAAGCAGATCGGTATATAAATTCAACCAAGTGGAATTATACATCCAAAAATTACGGTCGTACCTGAACAGATCTGTTTCCGTCAAAGGAAATTGATCTCCTGCAGCATTCACATCATCGCCTCTCACAGAGATGATCGGGAAGGTTTCCCATTGCAATGAGTTTAATTCTGCATAAGAACCATATAGCATCAGAACCATATTTTCTGATTGCGTATAGTCAGTTCCATCAGCTACTATTTGGTTTTCCAAAGGTTGGTCAAGAAGGTCCATACAAGAGGAAGTCCCAAATAAGACAGCAACTAATGGAATAAGTATTTTAGTTTTAATATTTCTAGTCATGGTAGTGCGCTTTAAAGTTTGATATTCAGACCCAAAGTGTAGATTGCTGGGATAGGATATACCTGCCTATCGATACCATTGGCAACTTCAGGATTGAAGCCGTTGTAATTGAACAAGGTGAGCGGCCTTTCAGCGGTAAATGTCACCCTTGTCGCCGGCATTGGAACACCAAAAAGAGATTTGTCCAATAGATTGTAAGATACTCTAACGTTTTGTATCCTGAAGTAAGATCCGCTTTCCACAAAGTAGTCGCTCATATTTTGGTTCCAACCTTTTCTCAACCCAGCAGCAGAGGGATATTTGTCTGAAGTGCCTTCACCTCTCCAAAGATTCTCTGCCAATTCCGCATCAATGTTGGTGTCATTGGTAAAGATCAACTCCCCTCTTTTTCTATTCAGAATGCTATATCCAGCCTGTCCCTGTACCAATGCTGAAACATCGAAATTTTTGTAAGTGAATCCCATATTGAATCCATAGGTAAGTTTAGGTAAGAATGAGCCCAAAACTACCCTGTCCTGATCATTGATGATTCCATCACCGTTTTGATCCACAAATTGAAAATCTCCAGGTTGTAAATTATTCTCAGCGATAAATTGGGAAGTGTATCCGCTTTGGTCAATTTGCTGTTGATTCTGGAATACACCAGCTACCTGATAACCGTAGAATGCCTGAAACGGCTGACCAACAATAGATCTCTGACGGAATTCAGCAGAACCGCCATCCAAATATTGTGGTCCTCCTAGACTGAGCACCTGATTCTTAAGCGTTGCAAAATTCCCCCCTATATAATAAGAGAAATCTTTGCTCACCCTATCTTCCCAATTCAACGTAAATTCCAACCCTTGATTTCTAATTTCTCCCACACTCCTTCTTTCTGTTGCCCTAAATACAGGAGGAATGATATTTACAGCCAGATTTCTAGTATCTCTGATGAAGTAGTCTGCATCTAATGACAGCCTATTATTCAGGAATTTAGCATTGAAACCGAAGTTTTTTTCAACTGTGGTTTCCCATCTATCGATCAAGTCAAAAGTTGGATTCAACCTTCTACCGAATATAAGAACATCATTGATGGCTGTGGAAGTCTCTTGTATCGTTGGCCTTCCCACAGACGGTCTGATGCCATCATTACCCAACTGCCCCCAAGAAGCCCTTAGCTTAAAGAAGTCAATAGCCGAAACATTAAAGAATCTTTCAGAGGACACCACCCAACCTGCACCTATAGTGGCAAAATTTCCCCACTTCTGCTGAAACTTATTGTTCCCATCTCTTCTGAAGGTACCATAAAGCAAGTATCTGTCATCATAATTGTATGACAATCGGCCAAAATAAGACATGAAGAAAAGCCTGGAATTGATAACATCTCCAGTATCTCCAATTCCATTGATATCAAAGTTGGTTGCATTGGACAAATACCAGAAGTTCTCTAAAGTCCTATCCGGAATTGGGGAAATACCTGTTCCTCTTGCAAACAAAACTTCTGAATATTCACTCCTGAAAGATTGGCCCAAAACAGCAGTGAAGCTATGCTTATCGATATAGTCGGTATAGGTAAAGAAATTATCCCAAACCTGGTCAAATCTTGCAAAATTGGTTCTCCCGATGGAAGACTGGAAATCTGTGACACCATCGTTGAAATCAAAACCTACATTTCTTGAGTTGATAATTTCAAGAGCATAATTATAGGCTGTCCTGAATGAAAGTTTGCTAGGCAGAATTTCAAAATCAGCATAGAAATTACCCAATACCTTACCGACATGGTTTCGGTTATCATTGTATAACAAACTATAATAAGGATTCTGTCTGTTTCTGTAACCTAGACGTTGTGCATTGGAAAGTCTAAATGGCTCAGCTTGTGTATTCAGGTCATCGTACACTGGAAGAATTGGAACAGCAAAATAAGCCTGGAACCAAGCTCCGTCATCACCGTTATACTGACGGGCAACGCTGACATTGAAATTACCTCCAACGGTTAGCCAATCTCTGACATCAGTATCAATTTTTGCCCTAAAATTCAATCTTTTGTACTCATTTCTGGTATCATTTAGAAGACCTTTTTGGTCGAAATAAGAACCTCCCAAAGAGTACCTGGTAGTTTCATTCCCTCCGTTAAAACTCAAATTATGGTTCTGAATGGCTGCAGGACTCATGATCTCTGCATACCAATCCGTATTGACATTTGGGATACTAGGGTCAATCCTGCTCCTACCAAATCTCTGCATGGCATTGTTGACGAAGGCTATATCAGCAGTAGATCCTGTTTCATTAATATAACGGACAAATTGCTGGGCATTGGCCATTTTCAAAACATTCTGAGGAACCTGGGTACCATAGTAAGAATCGATAATGATTTCTGGTTTTTGGTTATACTTTCCTGACTTGGTTTCAATCAGCACCACACCATTGGATGCCCTCACACCATAAATAGCAGAAGCAGAAGCATCTTTCAAGACGTTAATGGTCTCGATATCATTTGGGTTCAAGAAGTCAATATTGTCAAAAAACATTCCATCCACCACATACAATGGTGCTGCATTGCCTTCAAATGAACCAACGCCCCTAACCCTTACGGTTGGAGAAGCGCCAGGTGCACCATTACTGACAATCTGAACACCCGCTACCCTTCCCTGCAATGCCTGCATAGCATTAGGAGTTGGCGTTTGTGTGATCACATCCGTCTTAAGTGTGGCTATTGAGGAAGTCAAATCCCTTTCTTTTAGGGTACCATAACCTACGACTACCACCTCGCCTAAAGAAGAAATATCCTCACGCATAGTGACATTAATGGTATTGGTATTTCCAATAACGAAACGCTGTGTCTCAAAGCCTACAAATGAAAAAACCAAAGCATCTTCTGGATTTGCATCAATGGAATATTTACCATCAATGTCAGTAACAGTACCTCTGCTGGTTCCTTCTACGACAACAGTCACTCCTGGTAATGGCTGACCGGATGGGTCAACTACGGTTCCGGTAACCGTAACTTCAGGTTGTAATACTACCTGAACTGGTTGTCTCGAATCAGATTTCTTTACATGTATATTTTCGTTGACCTGTTTGAAATCCAAACCGGTCTGAACAGATATTTCACTTAGGATATCATAAAGAGACATGGAATTAGCCTCTACCGAAACTTTCCCTGCATCTTTCACGTCTCGGTTGACATAAACAAAATTAAATCCAGCATTCTTTTCAATGACTTCGAAAGCTTTGGATAAATTTTGCTCTTTCAATGAAACTGAAAGATACACATTCTCTATGCTTTTAGCTTGGTCATCAGCAGCCTTTACTTTGGCACCTATCCCCATTAAAAGAAAAGCTAAAGCAATAGAAAATAATTTTAGCATGTTAAAAACATAGCGCCGTAAAATATTTTTCATAATTTTTTAAGGTTTTTGGATTGTGTTAATCGTTGGTTTCCACCTTCAATAGTTGTGGTGTATTAACTGTCAGAGACAGTTGATAATCAAATGATGCTTAATTCCATAGGCATTAACGTTAGTTTATTTGAAAGTTATTTTGATTTGTTTGGCATTGATTTCATAATTAAACCCAGCAGAATAGCTGAGACCTGATAGCAGGTTTTTCAAAGTCTGATCCTGGTATTTTCCGGTAACTTTTATTTCCTTTTTGGGGCTGTTCACAAAAGTGATGTCCACACCATACCATTTTTCGAGAATATCAAAAACCTCCTTAATGTCGGTGTCTTTCAAGTAGATAATCTTTTTGGTCCACGCCAAAACCTCCTCTTCATCAAAATCAGACACTTTAATACCATTATCACCATCCGAATAGGAAGCTGCTTTACCAGGCAATAAAAATTCTTCTTCTTCCGGTGTAGCTACTTTTACTTTACCTTCAAGCAAAGAAACTTTCAGTTCCTTACCCTCAATGGCTTTAATATTAAAGGCCGTACCTAACGCTGTTGTTACCAAATCTCCAGAATGTACTGAAAATGGCTTAAGCTCGTCTTTTGCAACTTCAAAATAGGCTTCACCTTCAAGATAAATTTCTCTTCTATCTCCTTCGAAATTTTTCAAGTGTCTCAATACAGTTTCAGCATTGGCGGTAATCCGGGTACCATCAGTCAACATAAAAACAGATTTCTGACCTTTCGGAACTTTGTGTTCTACCCATTCCAACTGAGCTATTTCTTCCATAGGCTTGAAAGCATCGGAAGTCATCAAAAGGTATGTCAAACCGGCCGCCATCAAAAAAATCAGCAAAAATGTGAAATTGACAAAAGTTCTTTTTTTACGAATACTTGGTCTCACTAATTCCCTGTCCTTCATGCCCACCCGCACATTTGGGACTATTGAAATCACTTTTGATTCTTTGCCTGCTATTTCTACGGTAGATACTGAATCTTCAATTAGTTGCCACAATGCCTCTTCTTTTTCGGCTGTCCAAGGATTTACTTTTCTGGACATATTGATGACCAAAATCCTTGCTTTTTGGATATCTGCTTGTTTATGGGGATGCTCAAGAAGAAATTCTTCCCAAAGGGTTCTATTAGCGTTATTGGGATTTAAGACCCATAATCTAAATTCCGGGTCGAGGACAAAGTCTTCTATGCTATAATCGCTTCTGCTCATAATTCACTATTCTGAATACATGAGTCAAGAAGACCTGAAAGTTATCCTTCGATCTTAAAAAAAGTTAAAAAGAATTTCCAGTAAACATATAAGCCACAAGAAGCCCAAGTGTTTTTTCAGGCTTTTAATTGCTTTCCAGGCTAAAGTATAAACTGATCTAAGATTTATTTCCAGAATTTTGGAGCATTCTTCGTAGCTCAGTTTTTCAAAAAATAAGTATTGGATGACCTCTTTTTGTCTAAGCGGAAGGTTTTCGATACCATTGGCCAATCTCCTCTTTAAATCCTCATCTTGTTGTCTTGAAATCCACTCATCTTCAGCTGAACCTATAGAAAATAAATCTTCTTTACCAGTAAATCCAACTTTAGGCTGTTTGGCTTGAGATTTTTTTGCCCTTTTAATTTTATTTGACAGGGATCTAAAAAGATACAATTTAAGGTTTTCTGGCTCAGAAAGATTCTTTTGGTACCTCCATAAATCTAAGAACAATTCATGAATGCTATCCAGTACTAATGCATCGTCTTGGACCAAGGACATTCCAAACCTAAAAAGCTCAGCTGAGAAAATTCTGTATATCACTTCAAGCCCCTTTACATCACCAGACCTCAGCATTTCCCATGCTTGATGATCAGAGAGTTGGTTGAGGTTATGGCTAGGATCAGGACTCATCGATACCAAAATTACAATTCCTCATCTTACAATTCAAAAAACTACAAGGATAAACTCCATAAAAATCAGGTTATCAGAAAGAATGATTTAACAAGTTAAGTTAAAAAAACCAGCAGAGTTTTCCCTGCTGGCCCTTTCGAAATCCGACTTTCGAAATCCTATTTTAAATAAACTCATTCAAAATATTCTCGTAAAGCTCCTGCTTGCCACTGGTTTGCTTTGGCTCCCCAACAGATATTGCATGCGCCCTAAGATCTTCCAATGAAAGCTTGCCTTCTTCAAAAGCTTTTCCTTTACCGGAATCAAATGAAGCATAACGCTTTTGTCTCAATTCTGTATAGGCAGATTCTTCCAAAATTCTATCTGCAATCAACAATCCTCTTGCAAATGCATCCATAGACCCTATATGTGCCAAGAACAAATCTTCCAGATCTGTAGAATTTCTTCTCACTTTGGCGTCAAAATTCACACCTCCACCTTGTATACCACCGCTCTGCAAAATCACCAACATGGCTTCTGTCAATTCCTGTAAGTTGATCGCAAACTGATCTGTATCCCATCCATTTTGATAATCACCACGGTTGGCATCAATAGAGCCCAACATACCTGCATCAGCTGCTACCTGCAATTCATGTTGAAAAGTATGTCCGGCCAAAGTGGCGTGATTGACCTCAATATTGATTTTGAAATCCTTATCCAATCCATGATGACGCAAGAACCCAACCACAGTGGCAGAATCATAATCATACTGATGCTTGGTAGGTTCCATTGGCTTAGGTTCAATCAGGAAATTCCCTTTAAACCCTTTAGATCTTGCATAGTCCCTAGCCATGGTGAGGAATTTGGCCAAATGTTCAGTTTCTCTCTTCATATCGGTGTTCAACAAGGACATATAACCTTCACGGCCACCCCAGAACACATAATTTTCCCCGCCCAATTTGATGGTTGCATCGATCGAATTCTTCACTTGCGTGCCAGCCCATGCCACTACATCAAAATCCGGGTTGGTGGAAGCTCCGTTCATATACCTCGGGTTACTGAATACATTGGCAGTACCCCAAAGCAATTTCACACCTGTTTCTTTTTGTTTTTGAAGCGCATAATCTGTGATGATCTGCATGCGCTCCTCATACTCCTCTATAGTAGCACCCTCGTCAATCAAGTCAACATCATGAAAACAATAATACTCAGCACCAATCTTGGTAAAAAACTCAAAGGCTGCATCCATTTTATCTTTGGCTCTTTGGACAGCATCAGAAGAAGCATCCCAAGGTCTAGCCATTGTACCAGGACCAAATGGATCAGCGCCGGTGGCACAGAAAGTATGCCAATAGGCAATAGCAAATTTAAAATGATCTTTCATGGCCTTTCCTGCCACAACCTGATCGGGATTATAATATTTGAAAGCAAAGGGATTTTTAGAGCCTTTTCCTTCAAACTTGATCTTGTCAATTCCTGGAAAATAAGTCTTAGACATAAATTTTGGGTTTTTAATAGGTTTAATAAAATTAGAGTGTAGCAAATTATCCATTTTTCCTGAATATGGAAAACGTTTGCATTATACTACTGAAATAAGTTTTATAAGCGGTTTACAATTGAAAATTTAACCATTTCAAATCAATGATAAAGGATTATCAAGTGGCTTTGAAACCAGCACTTTTTAAGCTAGTCCTTTCCTGATCGTCTCACCAATCTCAGCCAGTTCTTCTTGTGTCAATTTCAATTTTGGTCTTGTAAAATTGATATCGTCCATTGTCCTAAGCGGAACAAGATGCACGTGTACATGCGGCACTTCCAGCCCGATCACTGTCACCCCTACTCGGGTACATTTGATTGTTTTATCAATGGCTTTGGCAACTTTCTTGGCAAAAACATGTAATCCCGCCAAGACATCGTCTTCCAAATCAAAAATATAGTTCACCTCAGCCTTTGGAACAACCAAAACATGCCCTCTGACCAAAGGCATAATATCCAGAAAAGCGATGTAATTATCATCCTCTGCAATAATTTCTGCGGGGATTTCTCTGTTGATGATTTTTGTAAATATGCTTGCCATGGGGTAAAAATAAAAAATCCCGAGGGAGAAACCATCGGGACTGTATAATATTTAATAATTGATATCAAGGACTTCAAATTCCAAAACACCCGCCGGTGCATTGATCTGAGCAATTTCACCAACGGTTTTGCCCAGCAATCCTTTTCCAAACGGAGAACCCAAAGAAATCTTACCTGCTTTAAGATCTGCTTCTTCTTCAGATACCAAAGTGTAAGTCACGGTCATTCCGTTTTTGACATTTTTGATTTTCACCGTACTTAAGATACCTACTTTGGAGGTGTCCAATTTAGAGTTGTCCATTACCCTAGCATTACCCACAACTTCCTCAAGCTTGGCAATTTTAAGTTCCAACAGCCCTTGGGCATCTTTAGCGGCATCATATTCAGCATTTTCACTCAGATCGCCCTTATCTCTTGCTTCAGCGATCTGTTTTGCGATATCCGCACGTCCTTTGGTTTTCAGCTCCTGAAGCTCCTCTTTCAGCTTCCTAAGTCCTTCTTCAGTATAATACTGTATTTTTCCCATGGTATTAAAATTATATGTGCTATGAAAAATAGAAGAAACGGTCTCATTGCTGAAACCGTTTCTCCTATACTTTTTGCTTATGTAATGAAACAAAGGTAATCAAATCAATTTCAGAAAGCAATATATGGCCTCAAAAGAAAAACTGCTTACAGATTTGATCAATAAATCACACCTCTCACTTTCATTTTTTCAACTAGTACTTGATTGATCTTTTCATAGGATTGAAAGGTCCAACCGGCTACATGGGGACTGAAAACAACATTTTCTCTTTTGGCTAATTTAGCAAAGGAAGCTTTTTGCTCCTCAGAAAACGCACTGAATTTTTCATTTTCCAAAACATCCAAAACCGCCCCTTTCAATACCCCCAGATCTAAAGCCTTATTCAATGTTTCAAACGAAATAATCTCACCTCTCGCAGTATTGATGAGATAAAAGGGTTTTTTGAATTTATTGAGGATCTCCAAACTTAAAAAATCCTTCGTTTCCGGTGTCAATGGCACATGTAGACTTAAAACATCAGCATGTTCAACTAATTCAGTAAAATCCACCTCTTCCACAAACTGATTTCCAAATCCTTTCTTGTATTTGTCATAGGCAATGATACGGACATCAAAACCAATTAGCTTTTTGGCAAAGGCAGAACCCATATTTCCATAACCCATTATGCCAACCGTTTTTCCCTGTAACTCTTCTCCCCTATTTTCTTCCCTCTTCCAAACTCCTTTCCTGACTTGAAGGTCTGCGCGATTAATATGATTGAACAAAGCCAACAATCCTCCAATAGCATGTTCACCTACAGCATCTTTGTTGCCTTCCGCTGCATGAAAAAGCTGAATATCGTGTTCTGCTAAGTAAGCTAGGTCAATCTTATCCAAGCCGGCTCCAGCTCTTCCGATAAACTTCAGTTTTGTTGCTTTTTCAAGTAGTTCCCGGTCTATTGGTGTTTTTGACCTGATGATCAGACCGACATAGTCCCCTACTATTTCCAATATTTCCTGCCGCTTGATTTCGGGTCTGTAATCCACAGTCAGCCCTTCTGATTCCAACATTGGAATAATCGAAAGGTGCATTTCATCTATGATCAATACCTTCTTTGACACAATCATCTCATTGAATTCATAATTTTTAACCCAGCTCGATATTATAAGCTACCAGTTATCTTTTTTGGTGAATCTCTTTTTCAAACCTCCACGATCCTTCCCACTTAAAGTTTCAACAAAGCCATGGCAACACCAAAATAAACTGCCAATCCCAATAGGTCATTGGCAGTGGTAATAAAAGGGCCTGAGGCCATAGCGGGATTGATACCAAATCTATCCAAAACCAAAGGAGTAACTGTACCCATAAAAGACGCCAATAAAACTACACAAAACATAGCCAGGCCTATTGTCAGACCAAATATGCTTTCAAAACCATATATAAATACAACTACTAAAAATACAAATGAACCAAGAACAATACCGTTGACCAAGGCGATCAAGAGACCTTTGATAAACCTTTGCCATGGAGTATCATTAAAAACTGACTTTGAGGCCAAGGTCTGAACCACCAGAGAAGAGGATTGGATCCCAACATTTCCACCTGTAGCAGCTACCAAAGGTATAAATGAGACTAAAGCGATATACTTGCTCAAACCATCTTCAAAAAAACCAATAATCTGTGCGCCCATTAATCCACCAATCACTCCAATCAGAAGCCAGGGCAAGCGTGCTTTTGAAATCCTGAATATGGAATCAGATTCTTCTACATCGGCAGATATACCAGTCATAGCCTGCATATCTTCTTCAGATTGTTCACGGATCAAATCCAGGACGTCATCCACAGTAATTCTTCCTACCAATCTGTTTTTGGCATTGGTAACTGGAACTGACTCCAAATCGTACTTACGCATAATCTCTGCTACTTCTTCTCCCTCCATATGGGTAGGGACAGAAATCAGTTCCGGCTCGTATATGTCAGATATCTTGGTGTCAGAAGAGGCCAGGATGATCTTTTTCAAGGAAACCCTTCCCAATAAATGCTGCTTATTGTCTACCACGTAGATAGAATAGATTTTTTCTACCTTTTCAGCTTGCCTTCTGATCTCTTCGATAGTCTGAACTACATTCCAGTTTTGATTGGCTTTGATAAATTCTTTGGCCATCAGACCACCTGCAGAATATTCATCATAACGCAACAGGTCCAGAATGTTGGCTGACTTTTCTTTTTCCTGAAGATAAGAAATCACATCCTCCCTTTCTTTGGTAGGCATCAGGATCAATATATCTACTGCATCATCAGACTCCATCTGATCAATCAGTGCAGCCAATTCCGAAGGCTCCATTTCCCTGATCACTTTGATCAAAGAATCTTCATCCAACTCAATCAGGATATCCGCTGCTGTATCAGAGGGCAAAAGTCTAAGAACATAAATAGCCTCCTCTAAATCCAGCTCATCCAAAAGTGCCGCAATATCAGCTACATTGGCACCATCAAATGATTCAATGATGAAATCGTTATCCTGAAATGCTATGCCTTCCCGAAGGCTTTCCAGGTATTCTTTGGATAATTCAAATGATTTTATTGGTTCCAAGATTCCTGTAATTTATTTGTCAGTGAAACAAATTCTTCTACACCCAACTGTTCTGCCCTTTTGTCCAAAATCGGATCTTCCTTAAGTTCATCCGTCAGACCAAAGGACTTTAGACAATTTCTTAGGGTTTTTCTTCTGGTTCCAAAGCCTTGTTTGACCACTCGGAAAAACAGTTTCTCGTTACAAGCAAGTTGCTGCACATGATTGCGCTTTAACCTGATCACACCAGAATTTACCTTTGGAGGGGGATTGAACACACCCGGAGGAACAGTAAACAGGTACTCAATATCATAAAATGCCTGCAATAAGACAGACAAAATACCATAATCTTTATTGCCTTTTGGGGAAGCAATCCTTTGCGCAACTTCTTTTTGCAACATACAGACCACCTCTGTCACCATATTTCTTTCCTCCAGAATTTTAAAGAAAATCTGAGAAGAAATATTGTATGGAAAGTTCCCTGCAACTGCATAGGGCCCTTGCATGATTGATCCAAAATCCTTTTTCAAATAATCCGCCTCAATGATCTTTTCACTAAGGGATGGATATTTCTGATGGAGATATTGAATGGATTCTGTATCAATATCAACCAAATAAAGATCCCAAGGACCTAACATCAGAAAATCAGTAAGTACCCCCATACCAGGTCCGATTTCAAGGACTTTTTTGATTCCTTGGTGCCCTGTCACCGCCTTGGCGATTTTTTCAGCGATACTGAGATCCGTCAGAAAATGCTGTCCAAGGTGTTTTTTGGGTTTGACCTTCTCCATTGCCTTTGCTATGATTATTTTATATAAATTGCAGTTCAAAAATAAGTGATTTATCACAAAGCCTTACTATAAACCTTGAACTCATTCTCTTCAATTCAGTGACATTTAAATGGCCGGTGAATCAAACCGGGACCAGAAATATGTAGGAGATCATAAAAATAAATTTTAAAAACGAAGCTATTGTTTAAGTATAATGAACCCAAGAAAAAATAAACCCGTCATCGGAATAAGTATAGGAGATATTAATGGAATCGGACCTGAAGTTACCATCAAGGCACTTTTGGACAACAGGTTGTTGAAAATGGTCACACCTGTCATATACGGTCATGGAAAGGTAATAACCTTTTACCGTAAGCAGTTGGAACTTGAAGATTTCAACTTTATGCAAATCCGAAGTATTGAAGAAGTCCACCATAAAAAAATCAATGTCATCAATGTGGTAGAGGAAAGCCCTGAAGTTATTCCTGGTGTGGAAACTCAGGAAGCCGGGAAAATGGCATTGGCTGCTTTGGACCACGCCATCAAAGATCTGAAAGATGGAAAAATAGATGGATTAGTAACTGCCCCGCTCAACAAAAACAATATCAACAGTCCTGAAAAAAAATTCATTGGTCATACAGAATACCTGACTGAGGCTTTTGAAATAAAGGAAAGCTTGATGTTTCTCGTTGCAGAAGATATTAGAGTTGGATTGGTGACCGGGCATATGCCATTGAAAAAAGTCGCGCAGCATGTGACAGCCGAAAACATCAGAAAAAAGCTGGACATCATGCTGAAATCTCTTCAGAATGATTTTGGTATTGGCAAACCAAGAGTGGCAGTTTTAGGTCTTAACCCCCATGCAGGAGAAGATGGCTTATTGGGAGATGAAGAAGAAAACATCATCAAACCAGTCATTAGGGAATACAAGGACAAAGCGCACTTGGTCTTCGGACCATATTCTTCAGATGGCTTCTTTGGCATGATGCACCAAAAAAAGTTTGATGGGGTTTTGGCTATGTATCACGATCAAGGCTTGATTCCTTTTAAATCCCTTGCTTTTGAAACGGGTGTAAATTTCACTGCAGGACTACCTATAGTAAGGACTTCTCCAGACCACGGCACAGCCTACAATATCGCGGGTAAAAAAATTGCAGACGACGGTTCAATGAGGGCTGCAATCATGGAGGCACATGATATCATCAAAAACAGAGGGGATTGGGAAGTTGAAGAAGACTGAAACATCGACCTAAAAACCAAAAAAAAGCGGCAAATGCCGCTTTTTTTGGTTTTATAGACCTCAATCAATACATCGGAAACTCTTTTTGCAAGCCTTCAAAAGCATCGATCATTTCCCATATAGGTTTATAATAAGTGGCAGTCATTCTTGAATTTACCCCACCGTTTCTAATGAAGTCCAGTGCAGCCGCCAACCTTCTTTCTTGCGGGTCTCCCCAGTTTCTTGCAGGATCATCGCCAACTTTAAAATTAGCCGGGAAACCATCAAAATAATCAGCCCTACCGTCAGCGTTTGCAATGGCGAATGTTATCGGAACCAATTCTACGTCATTTGTAGCCAAAGTCCTGTTAAATGAAGAAAGTGGAAAAGAGCCCACCGGCTTACCATAAGTATCATCACCAATGATATGCAGGTTCATATATGGATTTAGACAATTAATAAGCAATTCAGATGCAGAAGCAGAACCTCTAGAAGTAATGAATATAATTCTACTCAAATTCAGATTTCCAACTTTGTTAAAATTAACTGTTCTGTTGTTTTCAAACTTATTGCCATTGTGCCTATTGGTGTACATCGTTCTGCCAGAAGCTGAAGAAGGCACGAGATAGTTCAGAATCTGTTCTGTAACAGCTACAGATCCTCCCCCATTGTATCTTAGATCAATGATCAATTCATTTATCCCCTGCTGCTGAAAAAACGCAAATGAGTCATCAACTTCCTGACTTCTTGTGGGCGTAAGGCCTGCTGTTGCACGGAAACTTTGATACACCCAATGTCCTACTTTTTTGCCATCAACTTCATATACATCTCGGAGTAAAACAGAATTCGTCTGAAATGCTCCTTTTTCGATAGTTCTAGTGGTTTCAGAGCCATCAGGAAGCTTAAATTTGAAAGTATTTCTAACCCCAACGGTGTTTGCCCCCAAATCAAAAGAATAGCTGCCATTGCTGTTTCTGTAAGAAGAAATAGGTCTTCCATTAATTTCAATTATTTCCCATCCTCTTTGCCAACCGTCTTTTCCTGCGGGAGCTTCATCGTAAACAAAAGCGACAAAAAGACGCTCATTTTCATCAAATGCAAAACTGAATCCATGAGCCCCAGATGCCTGTCCTGTAAAGGAAGCATTAAATGCAGCGCTTGTGGTCAGGTAAGACCATCTGTCCAGAGGTCTAAACATCAGGTCATTCAACAAATCCGCATTAGAAGCATAACTTGATACATCAACCGATGTAGGCAAATCATTCGTCCAGTAATACCATTCCTTCATACTATCAAAAATCGCTTTCTTGATAGTATCTTCTACTTTCACCGGTTCAACTTCTTCTGATTCCGGATTACAGGAGGAGAATCCTACTACAAACACTAATAAAATACTCCAAATTTTTACTCTAAATGTACTCATTGATTTAAGCTGTATTTTTGGACTAATAACGAAGTCCATTTCATAATAGTTTTAAATTACAAAATCATATACTTTCACAGCTGACCATTTGTTTGAATTTCTTTCAATAAACTTCAAATGATCTGGGTCCACTTGGTAGGCATCCTGATCTTCTTTACTCTTGAAAAACAGGGTACAGGCTACCTGATAACTATGGTCCACCACATCCCTGGCTTCAGTAGGTGCCGGAGTGCCCATGTAAAATTTATGTACTGTTTTACATTTGCCCAATACCGCGGCTTCATTCATGAAATCTGCTACATTGACACCGTCTTTCAACCAGAAAAACACCTGGTGAATCATTTTTTGCTTGTTTGCTTGTTCTGCCATAAGATTAATAGGTAATGTTGCTGCAGCTCCCGCTACAGTTAAGGTTTGGAGAAATTTTCTTCTGGAATTCATTTTCATATTTTTAAAGGCATTAAATATAAAAATTTAAATTGCCTGATGAAACAGGTCTCGGAAATAATCGAAACAAAATGAAATACAGAACACTGGGAAAAACAGGCTGGAATGTCTCTGAGGTATCTCTTGGTACCTGGCAGGTTGGTGGAGGCTGGGGCGGCACATTTGACGAAAAAACGGCACATAAAATCCTTCACCATGCAATTGATCAGGGCATCAATTTTATTGATACAGCGGATGTTTATGATGCTGGATTAAGTGAGAAAGTAGTAGGAAAAGTCTTGAGAGAAAGGTCTGAAATGGTCTATATCGCAACCAAGTGTGGAAGACAGATCAATCCGCACATCGACAAAGGACATACACCTCAGGTATTGAGACAATTCGTAGAAGCTTCACTGAAAAACACAGGCTTAGAAACAATCGATCTCATTCAACTGCATTGCCCTCCTAGTTCTGTCTACCAAAGATCGGAGATTTTTGAACTTTTTGAAAAACTCAAAGAAGAGGGAAAAATCCAGGCGATGGGGGTTAGTGTGGAATTGGTAGATGAAGCTATTACCGCCATGCAGTACGAAATCGTTTCAACCATTCAGATCATTTTCAATATGTTCAGACACAAGCCCGCAGAGCAACTCTTCAATAGGCCTGATATCTCCAAATATGGGATCATTGCTAGAGTACCTTTGGCTAGCGGATTATTAACCGGTAAGCTTCATTCACATACTGTTTTTGATCCTCAAGACCACCGCACTTTCAATAGAAATGGGGAAGCTTTTGATAAAGGAGAGACTTTCTCAGGAATTGACTTCCAAAAAGGGCTTTTGGCAGTGGAGGAACTTAAAGATATCTTTAAAGGAAACGAGCCTTTGGCAGCATGGGCAATCAAATGGGTATTGATGTTTCCTCAGGTAAGCACTGTTATACCAGGGGCTTCAAAAGTGGAACAGGTTTCTTCTAATCTACAAGCCATGAACTTACCTGAAATAAGTCCAAAAAAGATGGAAGCGGTAAGAAACATCTACGAAAAATATTTCAAAGCAGATATTCATCCTCTTTGGTAGGAAATACTACAGAAAGTGATTGAACTGAAACAACCTGCTTATACCTGACTTGTAACTTATGCAAATATCCGACTCCCAATCAAAAAAAAACGCAAGGGTCCTTATCATAACCTATTACTGGCCTCCCTCTGCAGGATCAGGAGTTCAGCGATGGTTGAAATTTGCAAAATATTTGCCTGAATTTGGTTGGGATCCGGTGATTTTCACTCCAGAAAATCCTGATTTTGAACTTAAAGATGAAACTTTATTGTCGGAAATCAGTGCACAAACAGAGGTCTTGAAATTTCCGATATGGGAACCCTACAATCTTTTTAGAAAACTCAAAAGAGAAAAAGCCGGAGATACTTCCAAAGTTTTGGAAAAGTCAAAAAGGAGCTTGATGGACAAGTTTGGAATTTGGCTTAGGGCAAATGCCATTATCCCTGATCCACGGGTATTCTGGGTGAAACCTTCGGTAAATTTCCTTCTTGACCTGGTCAATTCAGGACAATTTCAGGCTATCATCACTACCGGTCCTCCCCACAGTCTTCACTTGATTGGATTGCAGCTTCATCAAAAACACAAAATACCCTGGTTAGCAGATTTCAGGGATCCTTGGTCAAAATGGGAATTTCTTGACACATTACCCATGACTTCATGGGCAAGAAGAAAACACGAAAAACTTGAAAAAAAGGTCTTATCAAAGGCAACTGCGATAAGCACCATTAGTCCTATTTTTCAATCAGAGATGGAAGCCTTATCGAACAGAAAGGTAGACCTTCTGACCAATGGTTTTGATGAAGATGACCTTCCTGACGATTGGACTAAAAGAATTCCCTCCTCAAGTTCCTTTGAAATTGTCTATACAGGAGTTATTGATGCGATTAGAAATCCAATCCCTTTTCTGGAAGCCATGAAGTCCAGCTTAGCGCACAATAAGGGAAATGTCATGCTTCGGTTTGTAGGAAAAGTTTCAGATGGCGTGAAGACCTATATTCAAGCAGACGACTGGCTTTCGGCACATGTCAAGTTGGAAGGATACGTAAGCCATGAAAAGGTATTTGATTTCTACGGACAAGCCCATTTATTACTGTTGATTCTAACGGACACCAAAAATGCTAAAGGTAATATTCCGGGTAAACTTTTTGAATATATGGCTACAGGCAAACCGATCATTGCTTTGGGAGACCCGGATGGAGATGCCGCCGGAATTCTTCAAAAAGCTAACGCAGGAAAAGTTTATGCACACAGTGATATGGAAGGAATCAGGAAATTTCTTAGGGATTTCGAACCTGAGGTAAATCATACACCCTCTCCTGAAATCCAACAATATTCCCGTAAAAACCTGACCAAACAGTTGGCAATGATCCTTGACAGAATTTCCGACAAATAGTTCTGTTGTCACGCGTTTTCGAACGCGGGACTATGAATCAAGAGTTTTTAACTCAAATAATCCAAAAATTATACTGAGAAAAAGAGCTGGAAACCCAACATCCAATGTCCAGAGTTAGAAACTCTGGACATTGGAAACTTTTAGTCAAAATCAAAATACTTCCTTCGCTATTCTATATGTAGCTTCGGCTTTACTCATCGTATAATAATGTAAGACAGGAACTCCATTGGCTATCAACTCCTTACTTTGATGAATTGCCCATTTGACACCAACTTCCCTTACATCTGCATTTGTCTTGCATTTTTCCAATTCATCCATCAGGTCATCCGGCAAATCCAAAAAGAAAGTTCGGGGAAGCATGGTAATCTGTCCCAAGGTCGTGATGGGTTTAATACCTGGAATAATAGGCACATTGATCCCCATTTCTCTTACCTTTTTCACAAAGTCAAAAAACTTTTGATTGTCAAAAAACATTTGGGTGACAATGTATTCAGCTCCGGCATCTACTTTTTCTTTGAGATGCTTCAGATCAAACTTCAAACTAGGAGCCTCAAAGTGCTTTTCAGGATAACCTGCTACGCCTACACAAAAATCAGTCTGAAAACCTGTTTCGGTTTCCTCGTGTAAGTACCTGCCATGGTTCATATCTACTATCTGTTTGACCAAATCTTTGGTGTAGGCATGACCATTAGGTTCGGGCACAAACTTATTTTCACTCTTTGGGGCATCTCCCCTCAGTGCCAGGATATTCTGCACTCCTATGAAATTCAGATCAATAAGCGCATTTTCTGTTTCTTCTTTGGTGAAGCCTCCACAAAGCAGATGCGGCACGGCCTCTACCTTAAACCTATTCATGATGGCCGCACAGATCCCTACCGTACCTGGTCTTTTTTTGGTGGATACTTTTTCCAATAAGCCATTTGGATGTTTTTTATAAATATACTCTTCTCTATGATAAGTAACATCTACAAACGGTGGATCAAATTCCATCAAAGGCTCTATGCCCTCACAAAGATCTTTTAAACTCTGGCCTTTGAGAGGAGGTAATATTTCGAAAGAAAACAAAGGCTTCTTTGCCTGATTGATATAGTCAGTAATTTTCATAATTCATTATTCTTGAACTTTCAATGAAGGAGTATAAGCAAGATTAGGTGAAAGCCACCTTTCTGCCTGCTTTATTGAAACATTTTTCCTCTTGGCATAATCAGCTACCTGATCTTCTCCGATTTTTCCCAATCCAAAATATTTACTTTCAGGATGTCCAAAATAAAATCCGCTGACTGAGGAAGTAGGATACATAGCAAAACTATCTGTAAGGGTAATCCCTGTATTTTCCTCTACCTGTAATAAATCAAATAACGTTCTTTTTTCTGAATGTTCTGGACAGGCTGGATACCCTGGAGCCGGTCGTATCCCTTCATAATCCTCCCGAATCAGCCCCTCATTATCCAATACTTCTCCAGATGCATATCCCCATATTTCTTTGCGTACCAGTTCATGCAAATATTCTGCTCCAGCCTCCGCTAACCTATCAGCCAATGCTTTGAGCATGATGTCATGGTAATCATCATGCTTCTCCTGAAACTCCTTCAGCTTATCTTCAATTCCCCAACCTGCGGTAACTGCAAAACCTCCAAGGTAATCCTTCTTAGTTGGATGGATATAATCAGCCAAAGAACGGTTAGGCACTCCTTTCCCCTTTTTTCCCTGCTGTCTTAAAAAATGAAAAGTAAATTTTTTTTCATTATTCAATACGCTGATATCATCCCCATGTCTTTGGACTGGAAAAATTCCAACCACTGCTCTGGCTTCAATCCACCTTTCCTGAGTAATCCTATCCAACATGGCATTGGCTTCCTCATATAAGCGCTTAGCTTCCTGGCCAACCACTGGATCTTCCAAAATCTTTGGAAACTTTCCGCTCAACATCCAGGTACTGAAAAATGGAGTCCAGTCAATATACCTCCTTAACACACTCAAATCAAGCGATTTAAACACTTTTACTCCTTCTTGAGCAGGTCTTAAAGGTTCAAAATGTTCCCAATCTATAAAAACTGGGTTTGATTTGGCTTCTTCATAAGATACCAGTTGCTTGACCTGTTGTTTGGCCTCATGCTCTATCCTCAATTGTCTGTACAATTCTTTAATCTCCTGATGATAAGCATCTCTTGTCTCTTCAGAAATAGACTCTCCTGCAATTGGAACTGATTTGGATGCATCCGTCACATGAATAACAGTTCCACTGTACACTGGATCTATCTTCACTGCTGTATGAATCCGGGAAGTAGTAGCACCACCGATCAGCAAAGGGATTTTGAGCCCTTGTCTTTCCATCTCCGAAGCCACATTTACCATTTCATCCAAAGAAGGGGTTATAAGACCACTTAAACCTATAATATCTACTTTGTTTTTGATCGCCTCATCAATAATTTTCTGGGCATCTACCATGACTCCTAGGTCAATAATCTGATAGCTGTTACATGCTAGTACCACTCCCACGATATTTTTGCCAATGTCATGCACATCCCCTTTTACTGTCGCCAAGAGGATTTTTTTAACACTACTTTGTGTGGCATTGTAGTCCAAATCTCCAACTTGTGGCATAAAAGGTTCCAGATAGGCCACCGCTTTCTTCATAACCCGCGCAGACTTCACCACTTGAGGCAAAAACATCTTACCTTCTCCAAAAAGATCCCCTACCACATTCATCCCGTCCATCAATGGCCCTTCTATAACTTTTAGCGCATTCTGATATTTCAACCGCGCTTCCTCAGTATCGTCGATGATGTGGTCAATGATTCCTTTTACCAAAGCATGCTCAATCCTTTTTTCTACTTCCTGAGACCTCCAGGCTTCAGACTGAATTTCTTTTTTACCCTCAGATTTGACTGTTTCTGCAAAAGCCAACAAAGCCTCTGTTGCATTTTCTGAACGGTCAAAAAGAACATCCTCTACTTTTTCCAAAAGGTCTTTTGGAATATCATCATAGACTTCCAACATGGTAGGATTGACTATCCCCATATCCATCCCATGCTGAATTGCATGATAAAGGAATGCAGCATGCATAGCTTCCCTCACTGGATTGTTTCCTCTAAAAGAAAAACTCACATTACTTACCCCTCCACTGACCTTTGCCCCTGGAAGATTCTGTTTGATCCATTGGGTGGCATGAAAGAAATCAAGGGCATTTCTCCTATGCTCTTCCATCCCCGTTGCCACTGGAAAAATATTAGGGTCGAAAATGATATCCTGCGGGTTGAACCTAACCTGATTGACCAAAATATCATAACTACGCTTACAGATGTCAATCCTTCTCTGATAGGTGTCTGCCTGGCCTTCTTCATCAAATGCCATCACCACTACAGCTGCTCCAAATTTTTTGATAGTTTTGGCCTGGTTGATAAACTCTTCTTCACCGTTTTTCAAACTGATTGAATTGACGATCCCCTTACCTTGGATACATTTCAATCCTGCCAAAATAATCTCCCACCTCGAGGAATCGATCATAATGGGGATTCTGCTGATTTCAGGCTCAGAAGCAATCAGGTTTAAAAATTTTTGCATCGCTGCCACACCGTCTAACATCCCCTCGTCCATACAGACATCTAAAATCTGGGCTCCTCCTCTGACCTGTTCGAGCGCAATTTCCAATGCTTCATCATACTGCCCGTTCAAAATCAATCGGGCAAATTTTTTGGAACCAGTGATGTTTGTTCTTTCCCCAATATTCACGAAATTGATTTCAGGAGTGAACACCAAAGGCTCCAGTCCTGACAGCTTTAAAACATTATATTTCTGGATCTTAGTCATCACCATTATTTACAAGTTCCACTTTTCTTGGTTGATATTTATCTGCAATCTTGGCAATTGCGGCAATATGCTCCGGCGTAGTGCCACAGCACCCGCCTAATATATTGACATAACCTTCTTTGGCAAATTCCTCAATCTGTTTGGCCATATCCTCTGCATCTTGATCGTATTGACCAAATTCATTGGGCAAGCCCGCATTGGGATAGGCTGACACTAAAAAAGGTGCATTTTCCGACATCACTTTTAGATACGGCCTTAATTCTTTAGCACCTAAGGCGCAGTTTAATCCCACACTGAATAATGGAATATGGGAAACTGAAATCAAGAATGCTTCTGTAGTCTGCCCGGACAGAGTCCTGCCTGATGCATCCGTAATTGTCCCTGAAACCATAACTGGAACACCACCTTCTTCAGGATTAAGAGGGATATTTTTTTCTTCAAAAACCTCCTGGATAGCATATAATGCTGCTTTGGCATTCAGCGTATCAAATATGGTCTCTACTAAGAGGATATCTGCCCCACCGTCCAGAAGGCCCTGCACCTGTTCTTTGTAAGCAGCTGCCAATTGGTCAAAAGTAATGGCTCTGTAACCGGGATCATTCACATCCGGCGAAAGGGATGCTGTTTTATTGGTCGGGCCTAGGGCACCTGCAACAAATCTCGGTTTTTCGGGATTTTTGGCGGTAAACTCATCAGCAACTTCCCTGGCGATTTTTGCTGAATGGTAATTAATATCATAAGCCAAGTGTGAAAGCCCATAATCTTCTTGCGCAATGGAAGTCCCACTAAAGGTATTTGTTTCTAATATATCTGCTCCTGCCTCAAGGTAAGCTGCATGTATGGATTTGATCACATCAGGTCTTGAAAGTGATAAGAGATCATTGTTACCTTTAAGAGCCTTGGGATGATTGGCCAATTCTGGTGTCCTAAAATCCTCTTCAGACAGTTTATATCGCTGAATCATGGTACCCATGGCACCATCAAGGATAAGGATTTTTTTCTTTGCTAAGGAAAGTAATAACTCGCTTCGGTTCATAGTCTAATATAATAAAAGCTTATGCGAGTATAACCGGATGAAAAAGGAATTCTTCCGCTCATCTTTTTCCGGCATTTCCGGAAAGGGATTTAGCACCTTGTCATTCAGGTTGCTAAGACGTCATAGGGCCCTTCCCTCGGTCTTTCTCGATAAGCAAGTTCAAAGGTAATTCCTAATCTTGAATTATATTACATTTTTTCAAATTTCTTACATAAATATCGAGAACTATTCAACATTGAGAAAGTTTTCTTACAAATTCCCCATTCTTAAAAGTTATTGTTTGATTTGCAGATTCACTCCGTTATTTTGTGTAACATAAAAATCCAAGCCTCCTATGAATAAAGCAATCCTTTTTCTGATTGTATCTGTTTTGCTTTCATGCACAAAACAGGAATCTTCCACTCAACAGCCGCTACCGCTTGAATGGAATGCAGAAACCAGAATAACAGAACTTGGTATCCAATTACCCGAAGCAAGTTCTCCTGTTGCCAATTATGTCAACGCTGTTCGTGTTGGAAACCTACTTTTTTTGGCTGGGAAAGGACCAAATCTTCCAAATGGAAATTACATCACAGGAAAAGTAGGGGAATCATTAAGCATTGAAGAAGGGAAAGAAGCGGCAAGATTAGTTGGAATAGCGCAATTAGCCGTCTTGAAAGCAGAGTTAGGAGATCTCAACAGGGTAAAAAGAATTGTAAAAGTTCTTGGAATGGTCAATTGTGGGGCTGATTTCACCCAACATCCACAGGTCATCAATGGTTTTTCCGATCTAATGGTGGATGTATTTGGGGAAAAAGGAAAACATGCCCGGTCAGCCGTCGGCATGAATTCCTTACCTATGGATATTGCCGTAGAGGTTGAATTGATAGTGGAAATTGAAGATGACGATAAATGATCAAAATGTCAATTAAACCCACCCGAAGAAAACTCAGAAACGCATTAAATGCTAAGGCCTTACTCCCACACTGAATTGAACATATGGATTGGCCATATATTTGAACATGGCCAATCCAGCCAATTGATAAGGACTCAGAGGCACTTCATAACCGGCATGGGCTCCTAAAACAAGATCAAAGATTTTTTTTGAGGATAAAGGAATTCCATAGGTGATAAAAACTTCAGGCTTGGCCATTGCACCATGACTTCTTAAATAACCATCATGATCAGGTTCTTCGAATAATCTTGGAAAATCAGGTTTATTGTTACTGGTCAGGGAATATCTTAGATTTCCGAATCCAAGCCCGGCCAAGGCTCCAATTTCCAGATTTCTAAGGTCAAGAAATTTCATTCCTCCATTTGCATAAATCCTTACACTGTTTAGACTATGCGTCTTTGTAGCATTCGCCCTTCCGCCATAACCTAAATTGAAAACATCCACCCCATATACCAGGTTTTTATTGTATCCAAGAATTTTCACTCCCCAGTTGTTGGGTCTTCCTGAAAATGGCTCCAGGCCATTTTCCTTCAAATGTGTATTAAAAGCATCTGGAGAAGTGAAGTGCAAACCATAAAAGAGATGTGCTCCAAGACTTGCATCCTTGTAGAAGAATTTGTAATCCGGCAAGGTCAGTCCAGCCCCTAATCTTAAAAATGCCCCTGATTGAATATTGTTGAAATTGACACCATTTAATTGCCAGGAATCCTCAAAAGGGCTAAATGAGTAACCAAATTTGGCAATCAATGCCAAAGCCTCATCTCTTCCCGGAATAGGCATATCATAACTCATATGAAAGCCGATTTCAGTCAAGAAATTTGCAAAATTCAAAGAACTCTTATGTATGTTTCCATCTCTGAGAATAAACCCTTGTTCAGGCTGTTGCAAAAATTCATCAAGACTACCAGACTCTCGGTCCTTTAACATTTGAAAATTAAGAAATCCAGCACCAATAGCCATGTAATGGATCAGCTGAAACCTTCCTTCTTCTGTAAAAGAAAACCCAACATTTAGATTAAATCTTGTTGTCCTAAAGTCAATGTCATAACCATTGAAGCGGGATTTGGGACCTGGATTCTGAAAAAGATCAAAACCAACTACGAAGTCATTGTACCTAGCCTGATAGCCAAGGTTGAAGTTACTATAACCCTTCCTCATTGGACTAAGCCCCTTATCATCAAGCATTTGATTAAACTCCCTGATATTAGACCCAGTCTTGCCATATGTGAAATACATGGTAGAACGACTGGATTTACTATCCTGTGCTTGAAGAGAAAAAACACTGAGTAAAACGAATATGCAAACAAATACGGGTTTCATGATTTTGGATTTCATCCCAAAAATAAAGCTAAACTCATTACCAATGATCGAAAGCATAAAAATTATACGTTCAGAAACCTGATGATTTTAGAATAGAGATTATCTGGGTTGAACGGCTTAGGAATAAAGTCATCCATACCAACTTCCTCTAATTGAACTTTGACATCAATCAATGAAGATGCTGTCAGGGCAATGATCGGAACATTACTTTTGTTAGGATCAGGGTGCTTTCTGATATATGCTGCCACAGCGAATCCATCCAGTTCTGGCATTTGAAGATCCAAAAGGATCAAATTGAAGTTATGTTTATCAAACTCCTTAATGGCTTCCTTACCATCATTTGCAATTACAACTTCCCTTACTCCCCATTTATTCAGAAATTTATTGATCATGATCTGATTGACAAGGTTGTCTTCTGCCACCAAAATTCTGGCCATCTCAAGATTCTTATCTAAAGAAGCAATTTGCTGAAAATGAACACTTGTTATAGCCTTAACCTTTTCAAACCTGATCACAAAAGAGAAAATTGTACCTCCTCCAGGTCTGCCCATCACATCAATATCTGACCCAAAAAGATTCACCAATCTTTTTACAATGGCCAATCCAAGACCTGTTCCTCCAAATTTCCGAGTAGTCTCCGCACTCGCCTGAGTAAATGCCTCAAATACAGATTGAATCTTTTCCTGAGGTATACCAATACCTGTATCCTCAAAATCAAATTTAATGGCTATCCCTTCCGAATCTTCATCTATCCTGTTCAAAGCGATTCTAATATGACCTTCATGGGTAAATTTCACGGCATTCGAAACCAAGTTATTGATCACTTGTCCCAATCTCACTGGATCACCTAATAACTTGGCAGGTATTTCTTCATCGTATTCGAAAATAATATCCAATGCCTTTTCTCTTGCCTGATATGTATAAGAATGAATAAATCTGTTGATGACATTTTTGAGTTCAAACTCCACATTTTCAAGTTCAACTTTACCGGAATCTATCTTTGTAAAGTCAAGAATATCATTGATAAGACCGAGCAGATTTTCGGCTGAAAACTGCAAAGTTTTAAGGTTTTCAAGTTGGTCAGGCCTAGGGCTATCTTCTATCAATAGATGAGACATCCCGATTACCGCATTCATAGGTGTACGGATTTCATGGCTCATAATTGAAAGAAACTGCGACTTTACTTTAGAAGCCTGTTCTGCCCTTTCTTTTGCCAAATACAATTCTTTTTGAGCTTCTTTCAACTCCGTGATATCCCTTGCAATACCATTATAAAAAAGATTCCCATCTTCTGTGCTCACCATTTTTCCGTGAGAGCTGAAAACCCGCATAGCGCCATCTTTTCTTCTCAACCTGAACTCAAGGTATTGATTGTTTTCAAGGAAATGTTCATCACTGACAAACTGTCTATCAAACTCCATCAGATCCTCATCAGATAAGAAATCTGTAAGCTTTTTATCCAAGACTTCAAAAGTCTCATATCCTAAAAACTGTTTGACATTGGGCGACACGTAGGTAAGTGTCAGATCGGGAGCCATTGAAAAAATAACCTCTGTGGATTCTTCTACAAGGCTTCTATATTTCTCTTCACTCTTTCGAAGGTTTTCTTTTGCCTCATGTTCATCCGTAATATCCCGCAAAATCCCCAGTGCATATTCTACCTCACCTTCGTACATGATGGGCTTTACGGTCATTTCATAAACCCTTTTTCTAAAAATCAGGAATTTGTTGACGTCCTTCTTCTCTTGTAAAGCAGATACTACAGCAGGTTGGATTTCACTAAGATTGGTTTTATGAACTTCAGAAAGTGTTTTCCCTTCAAAGTCTTCAGGACTCATACCCCAATTGCTCATTGTGGTACCTTGGGCTACTATGTACCTCAAATCTCTGTCTATCAAAAATACGGAGGTCAAAGGTATATTTGAAGCAAGTACTCTGTATCGCTGTTGACTTCGTATAATTTCCTCGCGGCTTTTCTTCCTTTCGGTTATATCCTGCAATAGCCCCTCGTGCAAGACTACTTTCCCATCCTGATCAAGTGCTTCTGTGGATTTATCTTCCACCCATCTATATTCACCTGTCTTCTTCTTAATTCTATATTCGCCTGAATATGCAGGAATACCTTTCTCATCTGTTTCTTTCAAATGAAAATCCATCAACTCCTCCACATCATCAGGATGTATGAGATCCAAAATGCTCACGCCTCTGGTAATAAGGTCATCTGCGTCATACCCAAACTGACTGATATTTTCCGTGATATAAAGTATCCTAAAACGGTCATTAGGATCGACAGTGAACAGTACGGCAGGACTATTTTCAACAACCATTTTCGCCCTTTTTGCTAGAGCTTCTTGCTTTTGAAGAATAGACAAGTTTCGGATAACAAAGGAGTATCCTATTTTTTCAAAATCATTATTTAAAAAAGATTGGACAGAGATATCATAAGGCTGAACTGTGCCGTTCACCGCTTTGAGGTTCAATTCTTTTTTGAGAACCTTTGATCCCTTAAGTCCAGAGATAGTATTCTGAAGTGAATTTACATCTGTCGAAAGAAAGTCAAATAAATCGAAAAGGGTGCCCTGATAATTGGCAGAAGTAGAAATGTTACACTCGTTTCTTGCCGCCCTGTTCAAGTAAAGTATATTCCAATTATTGTCCGTAACAAAAATAGGGTCATCCACCTGAGCAAGAATCTGAGACTGAAGTTTCAGGTAATTTTCAGCATCCCTCTTATGGGTGATATCTGAACAATAGCCATAAATTTCTATTTTTTTGGATCCCGGAACAGGCCTGACTTCTATGCTGTAACTGATGTACTTTTCCTTTCCTTCTGAAGATTTGATCACAAATTCACCTGAAGAGCCTGTGAGATCAAATACCGCTTTTCTTAAGTTTTTGATCAATAACTTTCTGCTCAATTTATCCAGTCTACCCAGAAGGTCCCCTACATTTGCTGACACCACATCTTCTTCAAGGTCAAAAATTTTATTCAATCCCTTAGAAAAGAAAATCTTTTTTTTGCCTGAACTATATCTCCAAGAACCTGATTTCGCCAAAATCTCAGTGGACTCCAGAAGGCGTTCATTACGGTCCAAACTCTTTTTGATTGCCCTATTGATGAAACTCCCCGCATAGATATCCCCCAATTGACGGAGCACATATTCATCTTTTTCGTACCAATCTCTTTTCTGTTTGACAGCATCAAGTCCAAAAAAACCTATCAGCTTGTTCTCAGAAAAAATTGGGATTAAAATAACTGATTTAATTCCTTGCTGTAGGTAAACCTCTTTTTCCTTTGCCAAGGAATTTTCCATTTTCTTCACGTCCGGAACAATCAGAATTTCACCTCTTCTCAAAGATTTCAAGGTGGTAGCATCCTCATCGATAGGGATGTATTTTAGATATTCTATTTGAGGTTCTATTTCAGAATTGGTCCATTCATAGGCATACTCAAGCGTACTGGTATCGTCATGTACCAAAAAGATATAAGCCCTGTCTGCTTGTTCAAAATCTCCCAACATCTGAAGGGATTCCTTGAAAACATTATCCAACTGATCAAAGTCGGCATTCACAAATTTGGCAGAAATCCTATTGATCAATATTTCCAGTTCGTATCTCTTTTGCAGGGATTTTTTAGCCTGATAATATTCAGTTACTTCCCTTGCACTGAATAGAATTCCTTCAACAGAGGGATCTTTTATCAAGTTTTTGCCATAACATTCTAAAAATACCCTGCTCCCATCCTCCTTATTAATCCAAAAATCTATTTTAACTTCTTCTTTAGAATCCCAAAGTTTTTCAAGGTTCCCTTCGACTATTTCAATGAGACCTTTACCAATAAATTCCCTGATTGACTTACCTATTACTTTCTCTTGGGCAATCCCCAATTTGTCGGTTACTCCTGAACTGATAAATTTATAAATGCCATTTTCATCCAGAATCGCCAAAAAATCATGACTATTTTTAAGAACAGCTTTAACAAAACCCAACTCCTTCAAAGAATCACTTTCAGGTGAATGGGGCTGGCTGGAGTCCAATAACTCTGTCAAAGTGATATGATGCCTACCCTTTGCTAAGCAATATCGTTGGTCATTATTGGAAGTAAGATTGATAAAAGCCCAGTGAAACCTTTGGTGGATGCCCCTTTTATCTTTTAAAGTCCTAACAAAATCTGCCTTCGGAATATCCCCACCCAAAAAGAACCGGTACAATTCATTTTGGCTCGCCCCACTGTTCACAAATTCTTGCCATTTTTTATACTCATGCTCAAAGTTTTCCCTCCAATATTTATTCACAAAAACTATCTGGTCTTCACTAAAAACCATCATGGGATCAGGTACTTCGTCAAAAAAGCTGAAAACGGATATATCCAATTTTTCAAAATATGCCATACAATCCTGTAAAATTAAATGTAGATTATAATTTAATTGGTTTACTTTAAGGGAGATTGAGTAAACAGCCAATCTAAATATATTAGTTGTATTTCCATAATTAAAATCAAATTTTAAGATGACCATTAGATCAAGAATAATCCTATTACTGGTCTTGTGCTGCTTTCATGTTGCCCATGCACAAAAAGACAATCTGATAAACATCACAGATTTAACGAAAATCGTCAATAGTTCTTCCCATGAAATCAGTCCTGATGGTAAAATGGTAATTTACCTCAAGAATTTTGTGGAAGACAAGGGAAATGATCAATATTCATACAAGTCACAGCTTTGGATTTCGGATTTAACGGCACCCTTCGCCAACAAACCACTTACTTCCTCAGAGTATAACATCTCATCTCCATCGCTATCTCCTGACGGAAAAAAAGTAGCATTTGTAAGACCTAAAGACGGGAAGTCACAAATATGGATACTACCGCTAGATGGCGGTGAAAGTCAGGTTCTAACCAATGAAAAATATGGAGCAGGAAACCCTGTTTGGTCCGCTGATGGAAAGAAAATCCTATTTACCACTACTATACCAATGTGGGCAATCGAGGGCAATCCTGAATGGGAGATGCCACGTCCTGGAAGAAAATATGGTGATGAACCTGACTACAGGGCCATCAAAGAGGGATTGGCCAAAGAAGAAATCAAGCCAAACCCAGATGGAAGTTTGGAAGAAATGAGGGCATACCTTGCTCAAAACGCTGCCAAAAATGACCCAAGGGTAATAGACCGTCTGAATTTCCTTGGAGAAAAAGACCTTAGTCCTGATCTTTACTTTTCCCATTTAAACATTTCGGATATTGAAAGCGGAAAAAGTGAAAGAATCACCAATGGCTTTCAAAACTATTTTGGGGCCACTTGGTCACCTGATGGTTCCTACATCTTGGCTTCAACACTGAAAAACACCCTGCACCCAGATCTGACTAATCATACAGAAATCTGGAAAATCAACCTGTCAGACAAGTCTGAAAGTAAATTTTTCGGCTTGGAAAACCATAGAATCGGCAACCCTGTTTTCTCTTCTGACGGAAAATGGATCGCCATCGGTGGACAAAACCTTGACGAACCAAGCTATAACATGTCAATGATTGGTGTCATTAGACCTGATGGCAGTGGCTTCAGATGGCTTACAGAATCGTTGGATAGAAGTGTTTCCAACCCAACATGGGCTGACAACAACCTTGAATTGTTCTTTACAGGTGCCAATCAGGGCGGGTTCTCTCTTTGGAAAGCCAATGTAAATTCAGGTAAAATCGACGCTGTTATTTCCGGTCCGGTCGGAGTGACAAGTTTTGCCGTCAAAGGCCAAAAACTGGTTTACGCTTTAACAAAAATCGAGAATCCTTCAGAAATATATACTGCCGACCTTGCCAATAAAAATAACCAGCAAATCACCAAATTCAATGAAAGTTGGCTAGCTGGTAAAAAACTTTCCAAACCAACTGCCCATCAACTCAAAACAAATGATGGTTTTGTCTTGGACTACTGGGTAATGGAACCAACTTTAAGAACGGAAGGCACAAAATATCCGACTATCCTTAATATGCACGGTGGACCTTCAGCTATGTGGGGACCTGGAGAAGCTTCCATGTGGCATGAATTCCAAGTTATGGCAGCTAAGGGCTATGGCATAGTCTATGCCAATCCGAGGGGAAGTGGTGGCTATGGTAAGGCCTTTCAAAAAGGGAACTTTCAAGATTGGGGGGATGGGCCATCAGCCGATGTCTTAGGTTCTTTAGATGCTGCAGGGAATCAGTATTCTTGGATTGATCAGGACCAATTGTTCCTAACAGGAGGATCTTATGCGGGATATTTGACCGCTTGGATAGTCAGCCATGACCACAGGTTCAAAGCGGCATTTTCTCAAAGAGGAGTCTATGAACTGACTTTCTTCTTGGGTGAAGGCAATGCCTGGAGGTTGGTTCCCAATCATTTTGGTTACCCATGGGAAGATGGAGTCAAAGAAATTTTGGATTACAATAGTCCTCAAACCTATGTTCAGAACATCAAAACACCACTCTTGATCAAACATGGAGATGTAGACTACAGGACAGGTGTAAGGCAGTCCGAGTTGCTGTATAAAAGTTTGAAAATCCTGGGAAGACCAGTTGAATATGTCAGATATCCTGATGAAGGGCATGAATTGTCAAGATCCGGAGCTGTCTCTAGAAGAATTGACAGAATGGCCAGAATAATCGAGTTTTTTGAAAGATATGTCAATCATCCTTAACCCTTAAAAAATGAAAAAATCATTCATACTTTATCTTATCCTTGGACTCTTTATTTTCCAAGGCTATGCCCAACAGGACCCTATCGATCCCAAACCAATTTCATGGCAGGATATCCCAGCCTGGAAATCAATTTCTACACCATCCTTTCAACTATCAGCTGACGGCAAATGGATGGCTTATGCCATCATGCCTGTGGAAGGAGATGGTGAAATTGTCATCCAAAAATCAGATGACCCTGGAAATAAAAAAACTTACCCAATAGGTTCGACAACATTTCCCAGTATTTCTTTCTCTGAAAACGGACGCTGGATTGCTTTCAAAGAATATCCAAAGGATAAAGAGAAAAAAGCAGCCGTAAAATCAAATGGCAAAGGCCTAAAAGATAAGCTGATCCTTTTGGACCTTCAGAGTGATTTCAAGAAAACTGAGTTTGAAAACGTTGGAAACTTTGCATTCAATGGTAAATCATCGTCTCATTTGGCTATCAATCTGAACAAAGAAGGAAGCAATGGAGATGCAAAAGGATCCGACCTCCTACTTGTTCATCTGAACAGTGAAAAATCCCAAAATATCGGTAATGTCCTAGAGTTTTCTTTTAATAAAGCAGGAGACTTCTTGGCTTATACCATTGATGCCGCCAATCAGTCCGGAAACGGTGTTTACCTATTACACATCACTTCAGGCAAAATAGAACTGCTTGAGTCAGATAAGGCAACATACAGATCAATCAACTGGACAGAAAAAGGTGATGCCTTTGCCCTCTTGAAAATGGTGAAAGACAAAGCGTACAAGCAGGACCACGGAAAAGTCCTGGGTGTGAAAAACCCCTCAAATCCACAAATAACCTTATATGATCCACAAAAGGATTTTGTTGGATTTGAAAAGAATTTCACCATTAGTCCAAATAGGAAACCAATGTGGTCAGAAGATCTGAGCCGGTTATTCTATGGGATACATCCTTTAGTAGCTGAGAAAAAAGAAGCCAAAAAAGAAGAGGCTCCAATAGCCAACAAGGATTCCCTCAACAAAGCCCAATTGGAAAAAATAAAGGCAGACACCTCGATTAAATCTGTTGAGGATCTACAGAAAGCCATTGCCAAACTAGAAAGTGGAAAACAAAAAACTGAAAATAAAAATGACTTGAGTAAACCAGATATGACCATCTGGCACTGGCAGGACAGTAGGCTACAATCCCGTCAACAGGTTCTGGAAAATCAGGACAAAAACTACAGTTTCTGGGCAATGTATGATGTAAACAGGAAAAAACACATAGCGCTCCAGGACAGTAGCTTGAGAGAACTTACCATCTTACCAAAGGAAAAGTATGCCTTGGGCGCTGATCTGCAAGCTTATGAATTGGACATTAACTTAGATGGTCAAAACTACAGAGACTTATATATCATCAACCTTCAAACAGGTGAAAGAAAAGAGATTTTCAAAAAGTTTTATCTTCCATCCTTCTCATCCTTCCCAAGATCTTCTCCCGATGGAACGAAACTCCTTTTTGGGTTAGATGGTCATTACTATGTAATGGATTTGATTACAGGAACGCAGCAAAACATTACTGAGAGCCTCAATACTACTTTTGTCAATACTGAAGACGATCACAATGTCGTGAAGCCTATGGTTCCGGCTTTGGGATGGAGCAGTGACAATAGATTTGTCCTGTTAAGGGATGAATGGGATATATGGCAAGTTCCTGTTTCAGGAAAAGATAAAGCCATAAATCTGACCCAAAACGGCAGAGCTGAAAAAATCAGGTATCAATCACGGTTTACCTTGGATTCTGAGGAAAAGGGCATTGATCTTTCCAAATTTGTATATGTCAGAACCTATGGAGAAAGAACCAAGAAAAGCGGTATTGCCAGATTAAGACCGGGTAAATCGGGGCTTGTTGCAAATGCACAAACACTGATTTGGGAGGACGCCAACATCAATAGGTTAAGCAAAGCAAAAAATGCTGAAGTCTATTATTTTACCAAAGAGAAATTCAATGAGCCTACAGAGTTTTACATATCTGCTGATGGCAGCTTATCAAATACCAAAAAGGTTACTGAAAATGCTCCTGACAAAGGTAGATTCATTTGGTCTTCGGGCGCAAGACTTGTTGATTATGTCTCCGATAAAGGTGATTCATTAAAAGCTGCTTTATTCCTTCCAGCAGGATACCAAGAGGGTAAAAAGTACCCTACCATTGTGTATTACTACGAAAAACTATCTCAGACCTTACACAATTACAGTACTCCTGGATTTAGTGGTACAGGCTGGAACCCTAATGTTTACACCAGTAATGGATACGCTGTTTTGATCCCTGACATCGTGTATCAGATGGATGACCCTGGCATGTCTGCTGTTTGGTGTGTGCTGCCTGCCGTGAAAGAAGCTATCAAAACAGGCGTGATTGACGAAAACAAGATGGGACTTCACGGACATTCATGGGGAGGGTATCAGACATCTTTCCTGATAACCCAAACAGACATGTTCAAAGCTGCGGCAGCAGGAGCCCCTTTAACCAATATGATTTCAATGTATGACTTGATCTATTGGAACAGTGGTGGGGGAAATATGTCAATTTTCGAGGCTTCACAAGGTAGGTTTACAGGTGGCCCTTGGGAAAATTGGGATTCCTATCAGAGAAATTCCCCTGTTTACCACGTTAAAAATGTTAAAACTCCCCTATTGATGTTGCACAACGACAAAGATGGAGCTGTTGATTTCACACAAGGCATCGAATATTACAATGCATTGAGGAGGTTGAAGAAACCGGTAATCATGGTTCAATACAAGGGTGAAAACCATGGTTTATCCAAATTGGAAAACCGTAAAGACTACAGTGTAAGAATGATGGAATTCTTTGATTATCACCTTAAAGGGGCTGAACCAGCTGACTGGATTAAAAATGGAGTCGAAAGGCTTAGGCTTGACAGTCACTTAGATAACAGGCTATTTTAAAAGCATTTTGACAAAACTAGTCGAGAATTAAAACTATAAATTAGTTTTGTTTTAAGGTTAATTAGTTGAATTTTAATGATAATAAAACCAAAAAAATACCCATAAATGGGTATTTTTTTGGCGTAAATAATTACATATACTTGTACATCTTTTAGAGGTTCTCTAAAAAAGTGTTTAAGTTCAAATAAGGGTTATCCCCAAAAACAAAGACCTTTGATGCTATCAAAGGTTTTTTTTTGCCCAAATACGAGCAAACACAATCTAGTTCATTTCTTATCACCTTTCCAATATTTCACTCCTGAAACTTATCCGAAAAAATAACTTCCATCGGGAATCCACATGATAATTTTTTAATTTGCAACGTCTATTCAGATTATCAGATTCCTACACTTTCAAACCGTCTATGCACCAAGCCATTGTTATCACGCCAGTAAAAGATTCCCTGAAAACCACCCTTCAATGTGCTGAAGCTATTCAACTTTCAGATATTCCCGTAAGGCATATTATTTTTAATGACTTCAGTACAGAAGAAACCAAAAAGGGATTGGAAGAGTATAAAAACAAATGGAACTATGAATTGATCCATTTGGAAAATATTACACAAAAACCTTCTCCAAATTACGATTTGGTCCTTCAATATGGGCAAAAAGTAGCCATGGAAACCAATCTTCCTCTGATGGTTGTAGAATCAGATGTAATTGTCAATAAAGACACTTTATCTGGTATGCTTAATTTCTATAAAAAAAATAAGAAAATTGGGATGATAGGTGCTGTTACTGTAGATAAAGGAGGTGCTGTTAACTACCCATATCTGAAATTTGCAGAAGAAAAAGCTGATATATTGAATACCAAAAGAAGTCTTAGTTTTTGCTGTACGATGTTTTCAAATGAATTTCTCTCCTCCTACGATTTTCATCAGTTAAGAAAAGACAAGGATTGGTATGATACTTCCATATCAAAAAAAGCTCTGGAATTAGGCTTTGAAAACTATCTGCTGAAAAATTTACCTGTCTTGCACCTTCCCCATAGCAGTAGACCCTGGAAATTTCTCAAATACAAAAACCCTGTTCTGTATTATCTCAAAAAATTCTTTGGAGGAAAAGATAAAATCTAAAAAGGCTGTCTCATATGGAGACAGCCTTTTTTATTCAACTTCAAAAGTATCTTTTTCATTAATACTTCAATTTTCTGTTCTGAGTTTTGTGCTTAAATCCAGCCACCACCCAATGCACGATAAAGCTGAACTCTAGATTGCAATTGTTGGATTTTCAGTTCTACCAATTCAATTTGGGCAGTCAAAGCCCTGCTTTGGGCATTGATGACTTCCAGATAATTGGCATAACCAACTGTAAACATGATATTGGAATTTTCAACAGACCTTTTTTGGACTTCAACTTCAGAGGTCTTCATTTGAACCTGCATTTGGTAAGCTTCGAACTGATTAACCAAGTCCAAAATTTCCAAATAGCTTTTCAAAACCACCTGCTCATATTCATACCAAGCTACCTTTTGATTCGCATTAGCTGCTTCAAAGCTCATACGGATTTGATTTCTATTGAAAATCGGAGCTGTCAAACCCGACCCTATCTGATAGGCAGTTGAGGCAGGATTGAAAAACAGTTTGCTGAAATCAAAAGCATTGAATCCGGCCATACCAAACAAGTTAATGCTCGGGAAAAAGGCAGCTCTTGCAGCGCCAACATCTGCTTTGGAAGCCAACAATTCCTGTTCAGCCATTTTAATATCAGGTCTGAATCGAAGCAGTTCTGCAGGAAGACCTACCTTAACCAAGTCTTGGGAATTAAGTGCTGCATCTAAAGTAGTCCTTTCATTTTCAGGCTGGTAAATCCCCAAAAGACCGCTTAAATAAAGTTCAGCAGATCTCCTCTCCCTTTGTTTCTCTACAAATAAAGCCTTTGAGTTAAGCAATAGAGATTCAAATTGGTCAACCGCAAGCTGATTTTCTTTACCGGACTCTTTTAGATCTTTTGAAAGGTTGAAAGCCAATTCCTGCAATTGGATATTCTCTTCAAGGATATTGATCTCTTCATCCAAGCCTACCAGCATATAATAACCTATGGCGACATCTGAAATCAACAAAGTCTTGACATAGTTGGCCATTTCCTGAGAGGCTAAAAACCTTGCCGCGGCGGCTCTTTTTTGATTTCTGTATTTGCCCCATACATCCAATTCCCAATTGAAACCTGCTCCTATAATAAAGTCTTTATAAGGGTCAGGAATTCTTTTATCTTCAGGTACAGTTGGGGAAAGATTGGAATCAAAATTACCAACCCCGTCCATCGTATACTCACCAAACTTTCTGTTTGAAGCACCTGCCATACCACTTATTTCAGGTAGCATGCCCACTTTGGCAATATTAAAACTTGCTTTGGCTACTCTCATCCTTTCCAAAGCTTTCAAATGGTCTTGGTTGTTTTCCAGGGCAATCCTGATGAGGGTTTTCAAAGCTTCATCCTCAAAATAAGATTCCCAATGCAATTCTGCCGCTGTTGCAGAGGTGTCAACATTTACAACATCGTAATTATTTTGTAAACGTAAATTTTGATTTTCCTGGGATATTTCAGCAGTTTTACAACCCTGAAATATGAATAAAACCAGGGTCATCAAAACGCTTACCTGTGTTCTTATATTCTTTCTCATTGTGGTAAAGCTGCTGTTTTATGTTTCTTGGGTTCTTTCTTTTTAAACTTCTCTGACATGGTTTCAAAAACCACATAAAGCCCTGGTATCAAAAATACACCTACAATGGTACCTATTAACATCCCTCCGGCTGCCGCAGTACCAATAGTCCTATTACCAATAGCACCTGCACCACTCGCAATAGTCAAAGGAATCAAACCAGATATAAAGGCAAAAGAGGTCATCAGAATAGGTCTTAACCTTTCCACCCCACCGTTGATGGCACTTTGAAGAATGGAATAACCTTTCTGTCTGTTTTGAATGGCTATTTCGATGATCAAAATGGCATTCTTACCCAAAAGACCGATCAACATGACCAATGAAACCTGGGCATAAATGTTGTTTTCCAGGCCGGTTAATTTCAAGAACAGGAATGAACCAAATATCCCCGCAGGCAATGAAAGGATAACCGGCAATGGCAGGAAATAACTCTCATATTGTGCTGAAAGCAAAAGGTATACAAACACCAAACAAAGTGCGAAGATGTAGACAGCTTGATTACCGGAAGCAATTTGCTCCCTTGTGATCCCTGACCAATCTATATCAAAACCTCTTGGCAGCATTTTTTCAGCTGTTTCTTCTACAGCTTTGATCGCATCACCGGAAGAATAGCCTTCAGCAGCATCCCCTGTAATCAAGGCAGAAGTAAACATGTTGTATCTTGTCAATTGCTCAGGACCATAAACCCGTTCAAGCGAGACAAAATTGGAATAAGGCACCATCTCACCACGATCATTTTTGGTATACATGCCAAGCAATGATTCTGGTGTTGTTCTAAACTCCGGGGAGGCCTGAATCATCACCTTATACATCTGACCAAATCTGATAAAGTTGGAAGAATAATAACTACCAATGTAACTCTGAAGTGTCTCCATGGCTTCATTGACAGAAACCCCCAATTTTGCTGCCTTATCATGGTCTACATTCAGAATGTATTGCGGGAAATTAGGCTCAAAATTGGTCACAACACCACTTAACTCCGGACGGCTGTTAAGTTCATTAATAAAATCCTCAGTTACTTGCGCCATCACATCCAATCCACCTCCTGATCTGTCCTGCATCCTCAATTCAAAACCGGAAGCATTACCAAAACCAGGCACTGGTGGCGGGGAGAAAAACTGAATATCTGCTCCTCTGATGTGTGCTGTCCTTTCCTGGTAATCTCGGATCAACTCATTGACATTACGATCACGCTCACCCCAGCCTACAAGATTCACCATCCCCATACCATAGGAAGCACCGGCAGTTTCAGTCATCAAACTGTATCCAGCAAGGGTAGAAACAGTCTCCACTTCCTCAAGTGGCAGCAAACTTGCCTGAACCTGGTCCATGACATCTCTGGTTCTTTCCACAGTGGCACCAGGAGGAGTAGTCACGTTCACATAGATCATACCTTGGTCATCATTTGGAATGAAGCCAGTCGGCAACACAGCCAATCCACCATAAGTCAAGACAGAAAATAAGATCAAAGCCCCAAATGTGACAGTTCGTCGGTTAGCGATTATGTTAAGGATTCCCACATACTTATCAGAAAGTGCATCATATCTTTTATTAAACCCAAAGAAGAATTTTTGTAAAAGACCCTTTTTTGGATTATGCTCAACATCAGCAGGCTTAAGTAAAAGGCTACACAAAGCCGGAGATAAAGTCAAAGCATTGATACCGGAAATCACAATGGCTATAGCCAAGGTCAATGAGAACTGTCTATAGAAAATCCCAACAGGACCAGATAGAAAACTCACAGGAACAAACACCGCTGACATCACCAAAGTGATGGCAACAATAGCACCTCCAATTTCCTTCATGGCGGCAATGGTAGCATCCGTAGCATTCATTCTGTCCTTATGCATTTTCACGTGTACGGCTTCCACTACCACAATGGCATTATCCACCACGATACCAATAGCTAATACCAATGCAAACAAAGTCAACAAGTTGATGGAAAATCCAAACAACTGCATAAAGAAAAATGTACCGATTAGGGAAACAGGTACTGCAATAGCAGGAATCAAAGTAGATCTAAAGTCCTGAAGGAAAATAAACACCACAATTGACACCAAGAGAAATGCTTCAATAAGTGTTTTTACTACCTCAAAAATAGAAGCATCCAAGAACCTTGATACATCATAAGAGACATTATATTCCATTCCAGGAGGGAAAGAAGAAACCTCAAGTTCATCCATCTTGTCCTTGATGTTCTGGATAACTTCCCTCGCATTAGAACCCGGCCTTTGCTTAATCATGATAGAAGCAGATGGCTTACCGTCTGTCATGGATACCATGCTGTATTCCTGAGAATCAAATTCAATATCAGCCACATCTTTCAGCTTCAACAAAGAACCATCAGGCAAGGCTTTTAAGGTGATATTTTCGTATTGAGATTCCTCGTTAAACTTACCTGTATATTTCAATACGTACTGTAAAGCTTGAGGGTCCCTGTCGGAACTGATCCCTGATTTACCGGGAGCTGCTTCTACGTTTTGGGCACGGATAGCTTCTGTAACATCTTGAGGAGTCAGGTTATAGGAAACCAACCTATCAGGTTTTAACCAAACCCTCATAGCGTAATCTTTGAAACCCATGATCTGGGCGAAACCTACACCATCGATCCTTTTCAGTTCAGGAAGGATATTGATATCTGCGAAATTGTATACAAACTTCTCATCCTGAGTGGTATCTGAAGTGATAAGATTGAGGTAAAGCAACATACTGTTGACTTCTTTCTCAGTCTGAACACCTGCCCTGATCACTTCTTCCGGTAATTCATCCAAAACAGTCGCAACCCTATTCTGTACGTTTACAGCTGCCTGATCAGGATCAGTACCTACCTTAAACACGATATTGATCAAGGTAATACCGTCATTGGTATTAACAGAGGTCATGTATTCCATTCCTGGAACACCATTAATAGCTCTTTCCAAAGGTGTGGCTACCGCCTTTGACAATACTTCTGCATTGGCTCCTGTATACTTAGCCGTAACAGTTACCGCTGGCGGTACGATTTCAGGAAACTGCGTGATCGGTAATGTGGTCAAAGCCAATAAACCAAGCAGCGTGATGAAAACAGAAATTACAGTAGAAAGTATCGGCCTTCTAATAAATATTTCAAACATAACCTATTGCTTAAAAATTGAAATATTTAATTAGATGTACTTAATGTATCGTAAGCCTCCAGTTCGGTGACGGGAGAAGGCTCTATTTCCATTCCATCACTTACTTGCTGAATCCCCTCAAAGATGATTCTATCGCCTTCCTGAAAACCATCGGATATGTAATAGACCCCAAATCTCTGCATAGGTCTGAAACTTCTTACGACAACCTTATTATCTTTACCAATCATGTAGACATAATTGTAATCCTGAATTTCAAAAGTTGATTTTTGAGGAATCAGGTAAATATCTTCCAACATGTTGGTCATTTGGACTTTACCGCTGGCCCCATGTTTTAGTAGCTGGTCTGGATTTGGGAACCTTACCCTAAAAGCAATCGAACCTGTGCCTCTTTCGAAGTCTGCTTCCATTGTTTCTAGCTTACCTTTTAACGGATATTCCATTCCATCTGAAAGAATCAAGGTGATATCATCTTCAAACTCCTCTTTCAATCCTACAGAATCTTCTTCCATTTTCTCCCTCATGTATTGCAAATATTCATTTTCGGTCACTTTATAGTAAGCGAAAACCTCAGAAATATCTGTAATATTGGTCAATAGGTCTCCTGCCGTCACCAAACTACCTGTTTTATATGGAATCCTATCCACAATACCGTCGAATGGAGCTTTGATAGTAGTGTAAGAAAGCCCTGTTTTGGCATTTTTAAGAATGGATTCTGCTTCTAGAATAATAGACTCTGCAACAGCCCTTTTTGATTTTGCCAATTCAAGTTCTGAAGACGAAATAATGTTTTTGTCGACCAATACCTGAAGTCTTTCCACTTCAAGAGAAGCAGATTTCGCCTCTGCCCTGGCCTGCATCATTTTTGCATTCGCAGAGTTGACCATTTCATTAAACTCATTAGAAGTCAATTGGAAAAGGGTTTGCCCTTTTTTGACAAATTGACCTTCATCTACATAAATACGGTCAACAAATCCTTCAACCTTTGCCCTGACTTCAACAAATTGAACAGCCTGAATGTCACAAACATAAGTTTTGGGCACCTCAATATCCCTTGATTTCAATTCCAGTACAGGAATATTCACCAATTTTTCTTTGTTTGCGTTTTTGCCATTACCTGAGCTGCAGGAAGACATGATGATGCCGGCAAGTATTGCCAGAACCAATAGATACTTTGGGCTGAATTCATAATTCAACTGCCCAAAAGTTCTCTTAGAAACTTCTGATTTCATTTTTTTTTAAGATGATAATGAGTTAATCTTACCTAAGATTATCTGGGTATTTTGTCAATTGGAAAGAAGAGAAGTGAGTTTTTTAGGACTTCAAAAACAATAAAAATCAAGGTGCATTGGCACAGACCGTATGCTGTATGATCAATTGAATAAATTGAAATATTGGTTTTTCATCAAAAGTTGGTCGAATAACAGTAACGACCTGAAATGGAAGAATAGATTGAATCTGATCAAATATTTTGACAACTTCTATTCTTTTAACTTTGGATACTTTGGATCCACTCGGCCTTGATATCGAAGTTGGGAAATCAACATAGTCAAATTCAGCTTCATCTACTTCAAATCCTCCGAAATACTCGATTTGCTCAACCTCTTCAAAACCGTCAAAAACGGCCAAAACTACAAAAAACAAAGCCATCACACAGGCCATAAGCCTGATGAACACCTTAAATTGCCGTTGTAGTTTTTGAATCATGCTGCAAAATTAATCAAAATATTATCTGTGCAACTACTTTTTATATGAGCTGCCAACAATAATGTTTAAACTTATGTTTCATTTTGATAAAGAATTATTGGGCAAATAAGTTCTAAGAAAGGTAGAAATCATATCTCTAAGCGTTTTTTCTACATTTTTTTTTGTAAAAATGACTTGTTGCCGCAAAGTAGAAAAATCAAAAACGCAGAGATTAATAGCTCTAATCCACGCATAAATTGCGAAGAATAAAAATCTCCAATAAAAAATTGTGCTGGCTCCACTAGAGACAATAAGAAAGTGATGATAACTCTTGGCGAAGCTATAAATCAACTTGGAACACTTTTGAACATAATGTAAGTTTGAATCGATAGTCAATAGCACTATCTTTAAGAATAAATCAGGTGCACTCCTATGAAACATGTATTCGAGATCGTTATAAAATTGAACTATAGCTTCTTTGTAGCATTTGCTCTCATCTTAGGAACATCTTGTAAGCCTGATAAAGAAAAAATATTTGTAGTAGGCTTTTCTCAATGCATATCCACGGATGCATGGCGTCAAGCTATGCACGAGGAGATGTTAAGGGAATTGTCATTTTACCCTAACATAGAGTTGATAATCAAAGACGCCGCAGGTAATAATGAGCTCCAGATTGCACAAATAAAAGAATTTCAAGAATTAGGCATCGATTTATTGATTGTGTCACCCAATGAATCTGACCCAATCACACCGATTGTTTCCGAAGTATTTCAATCAGGAGTACCTGTAATTGTCGTCGACAGAAAAATCAATTCCAATCAATACACGGCTTATGTCGGTGGTAACAATTTCGAAATTGGATATTCAGTTGGCCAATACATCAAAAATTTAATCCCAGATAAGCTTGAAATTCTTGAAATCTGGGGATTAAAGGGGAGTTCCCCTGCAAAAGACAGGCATCAAGGCTTGGTCAGTTCACTGGGAGGAGAAGAGAGCATCAAGTACCGTATAGATGGGGAATGGGAAAGAAAGGTCGCCAAAGATAAGTTAAGAGTTTTTCTAAAGGAAAATCCTAATGCCTCCTTTAATTTAATTTTTGGGCATAATGATGTCATGGCCATATCTGCTAGTGAAGTCTGCAAAGAATTGGGGTATGAACACATCAAAGTCATTGGAGTAGATGCGTTACCAGGCCCATTAGCTGGCATACAGGCAGTCAGTGACGGGGTCTTGCATACCACCTTTTTTTACCCAACTGGAGGAGAGAAAGCAATTGAATTAGCTTGGAAAATCCTTTCAAAGGATAGTTTCGAAAAAGAAAATATACTCCAAACAGCTGCTGTTGATTCATCAAACGTCCGAATCATGAAACAGCAAACGGACAGAATCATCAATCAACAAACAAATATCGTCCGACAACAAGATATGATTCGTTCGCAAATTGACATTTATCAAAGTCAAAAGGGTTTATTAATTGTATTTGCAGTAACCCTATTTATTGCGCTGATTTCTTTGGCTTATGTATTCAAATCTTTGAAAGACAAACAAGAAATAAACAGGGAGTTGGAAGCCAAAAACTCAGAAATTTTGAAGCAACAGCAACAACTATTGGACTACTCTAAAAAAGCAGAAGAAGCTACTACTCAAAAACTAGAATTCTTCACAAACGTTTCCCATGAGTTTAGAACTCCCTTGACATTAATACTAGCGCCTTTGGAAGAAATGTTGAATAGTCCCAATGTATCACTATTCAAGAAAGACTTGATACTGATTAGAAAAAATGCGCACCGATTGCTCCGCTTAGTCAATCAGATTATGGATTTCCGTAAGCTTGATAATGGAAAAATGAAAATCCAGGTAACAGAACAGGAAATTGTTCCATTTATAGAGGAGATTATGTCTGTTTTTGAAAAAAAAGCGGATTCAATGAAAGTAAGGCTCAAATTATTTTGTGAAGAACCAAAACTCAAACTTTGGTTTGATCCAAGCGTAATGGATAAGGTTTTTTTTAATTTACTTTCTAACTCCTTCAAATTCGTCTCAGAAAAAGGATTTGTTTCCATTCGGGTATTTCAAGACATCCTCAAGTATGAAGTCGTAATCCAAGTTGAAGACAATGGAACAGGAATAGATCAAGAAGAAATATCCTATGTTTTTGACCGATTTTACCAAGGGCGTACAGGGGTACGAAAGGTAGGCACTGGACTTGGTTTAGCATTGGCAAAAGAATTGGTTGAATTACAATATGGCCAAATCAATGTCAGAAGTAATTTAGGGGAAACTACCGTGTTTGAAATCAGGATGAAAATGGGACAGACACATTTTCAAGAAAGTGAGATTGCCAAGGATTTCACTCAAAACGCACACGCTGATTTTGATAATTTTACAACAGAAGAAGAGTTGCCAACACTTCAGGGAAATGAATATGCTAGTCAATCAGTCTTAATCATAGAGGATGACGCGGAAATAAGAGATTATATTAAAAGGGGACTCGCTGCAAATTATCAAATTATGGAGGCTTCAGATACCTCTTCAGGATTTTCAAAAGCTTGTGATTTCATACCAGATTTAATTACATGCGATCTTATGTTAGGAAGTGGGAATGGATTTGACTTGATTTCACAACTAAAAGGCAACCCAATTACAGCTTCAATTCCCATAATCATTCTCTCTGCCAAAAGCTCATCAGAAGAACAACTCAAAGGAATTAAGTTGGGTGTTGAAGATTATGTGGTGAAACCGTTCAACATGGCTATTCTGAAGGAAAAAATTAAAACCATCCTACAAAATCGAAATAAAATTGAACAGTTTTATCTTCATGGATTACCGGTAGCTGAACATAAAGCCGATAAGATCGACAAAAAGTTCATCATTGAATTTAAGTCAATAATTGAAAAAAACCTACATGACCCAGATTTTGGTGTGAATGCAATTTGCCGGGAATTAGGTTTATCAAGAGGGCAATTGTACAGAAAAGTCAAATCCGAACTAGGCTATTCTGTCAATGATTACATTACCAAAGTACGGCTGAAAAAATCGAAATACTTATTAGGCGAAAGTGATAAAAGCATTGCTGACATTTCATTCTTGACTGGGTTTAAATCTGCCGCTTATTTTTCTACAGTCTTTAAAAATTCCCTTGGAATCACGCCAAGTGAATTCAGAGACCAGCAATCAGGATAAAATGAAACAAAATTGAAAACATAGAACAATTTTGAAAGTATACTTTTCAGTTTTTCTTCATTTAAATCGAGTGAACAGGGCTTAAAGTGCCTTTTTTTGATTTCAACATTTTTCAGACAAAATTGAAAATCTTAAAAACGCAATTAAAAACTTTTCCAAATGCCAAATAATACATTAGCGTCAACAATAGACCCTAATGTACAAAAAACCAAAACATAATGCAGTCTTAGCCTCTTTTGTTGGATTTTTATTTGGATTTGATACAGTCGTTATATCAGGTTCAAATCTTCCTATCAAAGAACTATGGAACACATCCGAGTGGTTCCATGGATTTTTTATTATGAGCGTTGCGTTGTGGGGCACACTGATAGGTTCAGCTTTTGGAAATATTCCTTGTGACCGGATTGGAAGAAAAAACACTCTCTTCTGGATAGCTGTAGTTTATTTTATCTCTGCGATAGGGACTGCTTTGGCTACTGATCCCTATTTTTTCTCAGCTTACAGGTTTCTAGGAGGCATTGCCATTGGGGCATCTACGGTGGCAGCTCCTACCTACATTTCCGAAATATCTCCTTATAAATGGAGGGGAAAGCTCGTCGGCTTATTTCAATTAAACATTGTAGTCGGGATACTTGCCGCATTTCTTTCCAATTATCTCTTGGTAGGTGTCGGTGGTGATCTTGACTGGAGACTGATGATGGGAGCAGAAGCCATTCCTGCCATACTATTTCTGATTTTAGTGGTTGACTTACCTGAAAGCCCAAGATGGTTGATTTCAAAAAGAATCAACGATAAAAAAGGAATTGAAATTATTCATCGGCTATTTGGCACAAATCAGCATGACACCGAAACGCTGATATCTCAGCTCGAAGACGAAAAAAAACAGGCTGGCAAAGGAACTTTTGATTTTAAAAAACTAAAAAAATCTTATTTTCTAGCTTTTTTAATTGCATTCTTCAATCAAGTCTGCGGAATCAATTTCATCCTTATTTATGGGCCAGAAATTTTGCAACTCTCAGGATTAGAAACTGCACAATCGTTGCTTCTTCCAGTATTCATAGGTTTGGCAAATCTGATATTCACAATTGTTAGCCTCAAATTCATTGATCGAGTTGGCCGTAGAAAGCTGATGATTTTTGGTTCAATAGGATACCTTATAAGCCTATCTTTATTAGTATTGAGCTCTACCGGTACAACTATTTCTATTATTGGCTACGGAGGATTTATCCTTTTTATAGTCTCCCATGCCATCGGCCAAGGTTCTGTTATATGGGTTTTCATCGCTGAAATTTTCCCGAACATGCAGCGAGCAAAAGGACAGTCATTCGGATCTTTTGTGCATTGGACCTTAGCTGCACTAATAACATTTTTGGGGACGGTCATTATTGGTTCATTTGAACTGGTATATATTTTCTCATGCTTTCTAGTCTTTGCTATTCTTCAGCTCTTTTTTGTCTTATTTCTTATGCCTGAGACCACTAAACTTACACTGGAAGAACTCCAAATAAAAATACACACAAAAATCTCTCAACCTATCCAAACCCCATCTGCCAGAGTTTTCCCGGCAGATTAATACAAACAATCACAAATTACTTAAACCCATAATTTATGAAAAAACAAATTTTACTCACTTCATTCTTTTTCTGCTTGGCATTACAGCTCATGGCTCAGAGTGTCAATGTCACAGGAAGAGTTATAGACAAAGCATTTGGTGAAGGAATACCAGGTGTAACCGTCTCAGTAAAAGGAACAACTAAGGGTATCGTTACAGATATTGATGGAAGATACAGTCTTAATGTATTAACGACAGATGAGTTAGTCTTTTCCTTCGTTGGATACACCACTGTCAACATCGTAGTAGGTAATCGATCAATTATTGATGTCACGTTGGAAGAAAACATTGCAGACTTAGAAGCGGTAATGGTAGTTGGGTATACAAGTCAGCGAAAAGCTGAAGTCACAGGTTCAATTGTATCAGTAGACTTAACGCCCATTAAAGGCCAAAGTATGAGTTCCGGCAACCCCATGCAAGCGCTTCAGGGTCGTGTACCCGGACTATTCATAGAAAAGTCAGGTGACCCTTCAGGAGCGAGTGCCAGAGTGCTTATCCGTGGCGTATCCACATTAGGAAACAATGATCCTTTGTATGTTATAGATGGTGTACCCACCAAAAGACAAGAGGTATTTGCAAGTCTCAATCCAGAGGCCATTGAATCCATTCAGGTATTGAAAGATGCCTCTGCAGCATCCATCTACGGTTCACGAGCCGCTAATGGGGTAATTCTCGTGACTACCAAAAATCGGGCAAAAGGAGGAGAATCCTTACAGGTAGCCATCAACTCAAATTTTTCCATGCTATCAGAAAAACCACAAAGGTATAAAATGCTAAATGCGCAGCAGCGCGGAGAAGTCCTTTGGAGAGCCATGGTAAATGACGGTGCAGACCCCAACTCGGGATATGGTGAAATCTATAATTTTGATTGGAACGGCGACTTTAACAATCCCCGATTAAACAGTGTAACACTGCAGCCATTTGTCGGCGGAAATCAAAATGTACCCGTAGGTGACACAGATTGGCAAAATGAAATGTATGAAACAGGCTTCGTTTTCAATAATGAAGTATCTGTCTCAACTTTTTCAGAAAAGTCCACTTTAATGATCAATTTGGGCCACTTAAAAAATACTGGGATTTTAAAACATACGGGCTTTGAAAGATATAGCGGTAGAATAAATGCAAATACCTTTCTTTTCAACAATAAAGTTCGATTTGGGGTCAACACACAGTTTACAAATTCTAATGAAACTCCAACCGCAAGAGATGTAGGAAGTGCACCAACACCCGGATTAGCAATAACCCTTGCGCCTTCCATCCCTGTAAGAGATAAAAATGGGGACTTTGCGGGACCATTAGGTGCAGGTTATTCAGATAGAAATAACCCCCTATTAATGCAATACATCAATAGATGGGACAACATACGTAAAAATAACTTTTATGGAAATGTTTTCGCGGAATGGTACATCTTGGAAAACCTGACCTTCAAAACAAGTGCTGGTGTAGATTACAATACATTCTTTAGACGAGATATTGAACCAACCGTCAGAAATGGTTTTATCACCAGATCTAACAACAGGTTAATTCATGACACTAATGAGTTTTCAAGTTTGGTCTTCTCTAATACCTTAAACTACAGTTTGGAAAAGAATAATTACAGACTAAACTTTTTGGCTGGAGTCGAGGCTATCAGAGATGATTTTTCAACTATGTTATCGATTGCCGATGGTTTTGCTGTCGAAACAAATAGTTATTTTGTCTTGGATGCTGCTACAGGCGCCAGAACAAATGCTGGAAGAACTTCAGGCAACCGGTTGCTTTCTCAGTTTGCAAAAGTAGATTATGTGCTTTCTGACAAGTATTTGGCGTCATTTACAGTAAGGAGAGATGGTTCCTCAAGGTTTGGAAGAAACAATAGGTATGGTGTATTCCCGGCGGCAACTGTAGGTTGGAGACTTAGTGAAGAAGATTTCATCAAGAAAATCAAGCAAGTTTCTGATTTGAAATTTAGAGCAGGATATGGATTGGTTGGAAATCAGGAAATAGGGGATCTTGCAAGATTTGGCTTGTATGAATCAAGATATGGAGCAAACCAATCTCAATTTGTAGGTGGCTTTTTTGAGTTTTATTATAATGTAGGTACTGCATACGATATTGCGGGAAATGGAACTGGTACCCTTCCTTCTGGTTTTGTATCCATTCAAGCTGAAAACCCAAATCTAAAGTGGGAAACAACTCGGGAATTAAATCTAGGCTTAGACTTCAGTTTTTTTGACTATGTGATCACTGGTTCCTTTGACTATTACAAAAGAAACACCTCTGATATTTTGACCACTCCTCCAATAGCCTCGGTAATTGGAGAAGGACAGCAACGTGTTCTAAACGGTGCATCAACCGCCGCACAAGGATGGGAACTTATCCTAAGTTATAACAAAAAGTTTAACAATGGATTGGGCATGACTGTGACTACCAACTTTGGTGCATTCAAAGATAAAATCACTGATTTACCAGAAGAAGTCAGAGCGGCATTTCCAGGGACTGCTGAAAATTCAATCATAGGGCAATCACAATTCTCCATTTTTGGATATCGAACTAATGGCCTGTTCCAAAGTGCTGAAGACGTTGCCAACAGTCCAACCCAGGTAGGCGCAAGGCCAGGAGGGATAAAGTTTGTTGATATCAACAATGATGGAATCATAGATGCGGATGATAGAGACTTCATTGGCAACACTCTTCCATCGCTTGAATTAGGTTTAGGAATCAATTTGACCTACAAAAACTTTGACCTCGCCTTATTCGGATCAGGTGTTACTGGTCGTATTGGGTTAGATCCATACATTTTCTGGAATAACTTTGCCTCAGGTCGAGAAAACTCCGGATTAGGAGTATTGAACGCATGGACACCTCAAAATAACAATACAGAGATCCCTGCCTTATCGCTCGCTTTTAATGACACGCAGACATCTGATTACTTGTTTAGAAATAATTCTTACTTCAAACTCAGAAACCTACAACTAGGATACTCTTTACCGGCATCTCTCGTGAAAAAAGTTTCAGGTCTTGGAAGCGTACGGGCTTACATTCAGGGAGAAAATTTGTTTTGGATAACTCCGAAAAATTATATTGGCGCAGATCCTGAAAGGACCGATGTCAATAGAATCCCAGTACCAAGTGTTTATTCAATGGGTTTAAACATCAACTTCTAATAGCAATTCACCATGAAAAATATACTTAAATACATCACTGTTCTTTCCGTTATAGTCACACTAAATTCCTGTTCAGATTTCTTGGAATTTGAACCTAGAGGTGTACTGTCATCCGAAAATGTTAATTCCCCATCCAATGCTGAAGCTTTGGTAATAGCTGCCTATGCAGGTATTGGTAATGATGAAATGATTGGCCCCTTGACAAGTCTTTGGGTATATGGCAGTGTAAGGTCAGACGATGCATACAAAGGCGGAGGAGGAAGAGGAGACGTTGATGTTATTGATCGCTACGAACAATACAATCTGACCATTGCAGACCAAGGAGACTGGATGGCGCCTAGAACTTGGACGAATTATTACAAAGCTATCTCCAGGGCAAATTTTGCTTTACGAGTAATCAATGATATACCGAATGAAACCTATCCTGAAAAAATAATTCGACAGGCCGAACTACGATTCTTGAGAGCTCATTCCCACTTTATGCTAAAACTGCTCTTTAAAAAAATCCCAATCATCACCGAAGATCTGACCCAAGAAGAAATCAAACAGGTCAGCAATGATGTGCCAAATAATGAACTATGGGAAAAAATAGCAGAAGATTTCCTCTTTGCATACAATAACCTCCCACAATTTCAAAGCGAAGCGGGAAGGGCTAACCGAAATGCAGCGGCTGCATACCTTGCAAAACTACGACTATATCAAGCGTACGAGCAAAACGACAGTCATCAAGTTGTGTCTATCAACAGGGCCTTATTGGAAGAAGTAATCCAATATGCAGACCAAGTTCAAGGAGCATTGGAAGCTGATTATAGCAACAACTTTTTGGATGGATTTGACAATGGACCTGAGTCGATTTGGGCAGTTCAGTTTTCTATCAATGATGGGACAGTGGTCAGCAGAGTAAGTTATGTAACAGGGCTTAATTCACCACATGGTACTGATCTTTATGGATGCTGTGGCTTCCATTTAGCCAGTCAAAATATGGTAAATGCATTCAAAACCAACGCACAAGGATTACCTCTTTTAGATGATTTTAACAATCAGAGCATATTTGACAGCATTGCCCCAGGAGGTATCTCACCAATAACAGCGGGACAAACGATCGACCCAAGATTAGACCATACAGTAGGAATCCCTGGAAGACCATTCAAATACAGAAATACTGTCAATAATACTGGTGATATGATTTATAACTTTTCATGGGCAAGAGACCCAGGAGTCTATGGATATTTTGGAAATATGAAAGAACAGCAAGCCCCCGATTGTAGCTGTTACGTTAAAGAAGGTCCCTTCGTAGGAACCTCAAAAAACATTGATTTTATTCGATATGCTGATGTCCTTTTATTCAAAGCAGAGGCCTTGATTCAGCTGGATCGTTGGAATGAGGCATTGCCAATCATCAATCAAATCCGTGCAAGAGCAGGACAAAGTACTCAACGTCCCTTAGCCGCAGGTGCTAGTAATATCTATAATGTGAATCAGTATGAAACTTTTCCTTCCAAAGAATTTGCTCTAAAAGTATTGAAATTTGAGAGACGATTGGAATTTGCAATGGAGGGTCATAGATTCTTTGACCTGGTCCGATGGGGAGAAGCAGCACAAGTGCTCAATGCATACCTAGATAAGGAAAAACAAAGGAGAGATTTTCTTTCCAATGCTCGATTTACTGCAGGAAGAGATGAATACTACCCTATTCCTCAACGAGAAATAGATTTTACCAGAGGCGTTTACAAACAAAATCCTGGTTATTAACTTCAAAAACCTGTCCCGAATAATGTATTCGGGGCAGGTTTATGGTTCTTTCAAATACCCAATTACAATTAACATGATAACAAAAAATAAATTAGTAATAGCCCTTCTGTGCACAGCCATTCTTTCTTGTGGTCAAAAAAGCACTGAATTACAGTCAGTTTCCAAACCAATGTTTAATGAGCCATTCCGGCCCCAATTCCATTTTTCACCACCCAGCAACTGGATGAATGATCCTAATGGGATGGTTTACCTCGATGGCGAATATCATTTATTCTATCAGTATCATCCAGATGGAAATACCTGGGGGCCAATGCACTGGGGGCACGCCATTTCAGAAGATCTCGTATATTGGGAACACTTCCCGATAGCCTTGTTCCCAGATGAGCACGGGACGATTTTTTCAGGTTCTGCGGTAGTCGACTACACCAACTCTTCGGGCTTAGGTTCATTAGACAACCCGCCTATGGTTGCTATTTTCACGTACCATGATGCCGAGGGAGAAAAATCCGGAAGGAACGACTACCAATCACAGGGAATTGCCTACAGTACCGACAAAGGTCGTACTTGGGAAAAATATCATGGAAATCCAGTATTGAAGAGTCCTGGAATCAATGACTTTAGAGACCCTAAAGTTATCTGGCACGAAGAAAGTAGTATGTGGGTAATGTCTTTGGCGGTAAAAGACAGAATCAGCTTCTATACTTCTCCCAATTTGATTGATTGGCAACACCGCAGTGATTTCAACCCTGAGTGGGCTGCTTATGGTGGAGTCTGGGAATGCCCTGACTTATTCCCCTTGACCGCTAGTACTGGTGAAGAAAAATGGGTGCTACTTGTCAGTATTAATCCAGGAGGCCCAAATGGCGGAAGCGCCACGCAATACTTTATAGGAGATTTTGATGGAAAGGTATTTAATACAGAGACGAATGAAATCAAATGGATTGATTATGGAGCAGATAATTACGCTGGCGTGACTTGGTCTGATATTCCAAAAGAAGACGGCAGAAGGCTTTTTATAGGCTGGATGAGTAATTGGCTTTACGCACAAGAGGTGCCTACAGAAATCTGGAGATCAAGCACGACCATCGCGAGGGAATTAAATTTATCTTACCTAAAGGATGACTATGTCTTAACATCTAAACCAGTTGATGAATTAAAAAAATTAAGAAGGGACCCTATCGTTTTCAATACCAATGAAATTGAGCTCCCATCAGAACTTTTGGAAATTGAATTGAAAGCTTCTGCTGAAGATTTCAAATTGACATTTTTAAATGACAAAGGTGAACAAGTGATCTTTGAAAAAATTCAAGGAAAACTATTTTTCGACAGAAGCAATTCTACATCGTTGGGATTCCATAAGGAATTTAATAAAATGCATACTGCACCAGCAACAGTAGTGAATGACGAGGAAATCCGCATTTTTCTTGACAGATCCTCAATTGAGGTCTTTTTAAATCAAGGAGAAATAGTGTTCACCGAATTGATTTTCCCCTCCTCCCCTTACAGCAAATTAGTTATGCAAGGAATTGAGCCAAAGAGTATTGTGTATCCTTTAAAATCAATTTGGGGCAACTAATGCTCAAAACTAATTTCTCTTAAAAATGAACAAGTATCCGCAATCCTGGCATAGATCCAGCAAACATGAAAGGATTGCGGATTTTTTTCCCTAAGCAACAACTGTAGTTACCATTAGTCTAAAGTCATAAAATGATATTTTCGCTATCACGGCCACAGAAATGAAATCCTTAACCATTAGTTTTCAATACTTATATCCAAAAGAATGCAGAGCAAAAATTATGTTTTATTCTTATCCATCACAGCTGCACTGGGTGGCTTTTTATTTGGTTTTGACACAGCTGTTATATCTGGCGCTGAGCGGGACATCCAAGAGTTATGGCAATTATCTGATTTAAAACACGGATTAGCCGTTGCAATTGCATTGTATGGAACTGTTTTGGGTGCATTATTTGGGGGATTCCCCGCCGATAAATACGGGAGAAAAAAGTCTCTGTTAATCATAGGTTTGCTTTATCTGATATCAGCTTTGGGTTCTGCCCTAGCTCCAGAGATAAACAGCTTTATGTTTTTTAGATTTCTTGGAGGATTGGGTGTAGGTGCATCATCCGTAGTCGCCCCGCTTTATATTTCTGAAATTGCACCTGCGGGAAGGAGAGGGCAGTTAGTTGCGCTCTATCAATTCAATATTGTCTTTGGTATTTTGATGGCTTATTTTTCAAATTACCTTATCGGTACGGCAGGCTTGGCCAATGCTTGGAGGTGGATGCTTGGGGTGGAAATTTTCCCAGCTTTGATTTATTGTTTATTAATATTGAAAGTACCGAATAGTCCGAGATGGTTGATCACTAAATACAAGGATTTTGATAGAGCGAGAGCGATTTTGACCAAAACAGATCCAGAAGGTGTAGATGAAGCAATTGATTTGGCCAGAGCGGGAAGCGAGAAAATCAAAGAGAAGGCCAGTTTGAAAATGCTTTTAGGCTCTAAGTTTCGAAAAATCAGCCTTATGGCAGTATTGATGGCTTTTTTCAACCAACTCTCAGGGATCAATGCCATCATCTATTTTGCTCCCAGGATATTTGAATCTGCGGGGATTGCTACTGAGGATGCCTTGATATCCACTATTGGTATTGGTGCGATCAACCTGTTAGCGACCATGATGGGCTTGTTCTTGATTGATAAACTGGGCAGGAAGATGCTGATGTATATCGGTTCGATAGGCTATTTGATTTCACTATCGCTGATGGCTTACAGTTATTTTGGGGGAGCTGTGGATGTCAGTTGGCTGCCGTATTTCGTATTTGTCTTTATCGCTGCGCATGCAATAGGGCAGGGTTCTGTGATTTGGGTTTTTATCTCTGAAATTTTCCCCAACGAACTGAGAGCTTATGGGCAGTCCTTGGGTTCTTTTACCCACTGGATTTTGGCTGCAGTGATTGCCAATATTTTCCCATTATTTACCAATCAATATGGCGCGGGGAATATTTTTGCTTTTTTTGCAATGATGATGCTATTCCAGTTGCTATGGGTCATGTTTCGGATGCCAGAGACGAAGGGCAGGTCATTGGAAGATATACAGAGAGACTTATTAAAAGATCATGTCTAAAAAAGTAATTTGTTTTGGGGAAATGCTCTGGGATGTGTTTCCTGATGGAGAAGTGGCTGGAGGTGCGCCGATGAATGTAGCCTTCAACTTGCAGCAGCTCGGTTTGGATGTGACGATGATTTCTCGTGTTGGAAAAGATGACCATGGGCAAAAGCTCCTTGATTTTGTCAAAGAATATGGGCTGCCGCTCACCACTATTCAGGTAGATGAGACGCAGCTTACTGGCAAGGTCATTGTCGACCAATCTGACAGGGAAAACATCAAGTATGATATCCTTGTACCTGCTGCTTGGGATTTTATCAGCTTGACTCCAGAGAATCAGGAGCTAGTCGCAAAAGCAGACGCGCTGGTTTTCGGGAGCTTGGCAGTGAGGAATGAAGCATCTTGGCAAACACTCTACCACCTAGTTCATCAGCCGCTCTTGACGGTATTTGATATCAACATGCGTGCACCATTTATAGATTTTCATAAGATTGAAAGCTTGCTAGGCTATACTGATATTTTGAAGATCAACGAAGATGAATTGGAGATTTTGGCAGACTTCTTTGACTTGAAAAAGACAGGAGATATCGCTATGCAACTCTGTGAATTTTTAATGGAGGAGTATCCCATTGAAACAATCTGCATCACATTGGGGAGTAAAGGAGCTATGATGTATCAGGATAGTAAGATTACACGACACTCGGGCTACAGCGTACAAGTGCAAGATACTGTAGGCGCAGGGGATGCTTTTCTGAGTGGATTTGTAAAAATGTACCTAGAAGGCAAGAAGCCTCACGAAATATTAGACTTCGCAAGCAAGTTAGGTGCTTACCTAGTAAGTCAAAAAGGAGGAACACCGAGGTATAGTTTGGAGGAAGTCAATAAGATAGTGTTGGTGTGATTTATATGTTTAACTTCCCTCTTGGGATTTTAAAATAGTGATAAATTAATAGTTTCAAAAAAACTTGATCAAAAAGTCAATAAACCAAAGCTACTCTGCATCCTGAGGTTTCGTAAAATCTGCTTTTAATTCTATTAACGTGCGAGACCTTTTCTTTTGATAAAGTAACTGAAAGTACTTCCATAACAATTTTCACCCGGACTGCTCGAAGAATTGTACTGTTTCACTCATATTTGACGGATTATAGGTTTATAAATTTTGGTTAACTTGTATCACCATAAAAATAATCTACCTTTAATTCACCCCTATCTTCAGGTACATTAAACTTATACAAAGGTTTTCACGTCCTTTCCATAATTTTCACAATTTTTGCTTCTTGAAATTTCAAATGTAAAACTGGCATGGATAAAAATTTACGCATTATATATATGGGAACCCCAGAGTTTGCGGTGCCTGCTCTGGAAATTTTGGTTGATGAGGGCTGGAATGTTGTCGCGGTAGTGACAGCACCTGATAAACCAAAAGGAAGAGGACAAAAACTTATTCCATCTCCAGTAAAAGAAATTGCTTTAAAACATGGAATTCCGGTTTTACAGCCAACAAACTTAAAAGCTCCTGAATTTTTGGAAGAGCTCAAAAATTTTCAAGCTGACATCCAGGTGGTTGTAGCCTTCAGAATGCTCCCTGAAGTTGTATGGAATATGCCACCTAAAGGCACTTTCAATCTTCATGCATCTCTCCTACCTAATTATCGTGGTGCTGCACCGATCAATTGGGCTATCATCAACGGCGAAAAAGAAACTGGTCTGACCACCTTTTTTCTCCAACATGAAATTGATACGGGCAATATTATTTTTCAGGAAAAAGAACCAATCCATCCCGAAGACAATATTGGAAGTCTGTATGAAAGACTAATGGAAAAAGGCGCAAAATTAGTCTTGAAAACTATTGAAGCAATAGCAGAGAACAAAGTCAAAACATCTCCACAAAATGAAGACCAAGCCCTGCATCATGCTCCGAAAATTTTCAAAGAAACATGCAAAATAGATTGGTCTAAATCCGCTCTTAATATCCATAATCTGATCAGAGGATTGTCACCCTACCCAGCAGCATGGACAACCTTAGACAATAAAATCTGTAAGATATATACTTCAGAAGTAGCTGAATCTGATATAGAAGGTCTTCAAATCGGCGAATTTACATCTGATGGAAAAACACACCTGACCTTTCAAACCGGAAAAGGAACTCTTAAGATCCTTGAAATTCAGATGGAAGGTAAAAAAAGGATGAACATTCAAGACTTCCTAAGAGGATATCAGTTGGGCTAATCTATTCCACAGCAATTCATTCAATTCAAGGCATAATAAACAAAGGCAATCACTTGTATATTATGCCTTTACGCTTATTTTTCTTAAATTAGTATGGTGTTTTAAACTAATTTATCATGAAAAAACTTATAATTCTTTTATCCTTGATTTTTATCAATCTTCCATTTCAGGCTCATTCCCAGCTGATGAGAAAGTTAAAACAGGCTGCAGAAAGAGGCGTAAGCAATGCCATTGAGAAAAAGGTGGAAAGTGAAACGGAGAAAATCGCCCAAAGACAGCTTGAGAAGGTGTTTACGGGAATTTACGGCCCTGAAGGGTTGCCTGGAATGGATATGGGTAAGATTCTAGAAGGCATAAGTGCTGATGTGCCTGTGGCAGATGCTTACCACTTTACCGGATTTTCTATAATGGAATTTACCGGCAAAGATGAAAAAGGAAAAATCCAAGAACCTACCAACATCAAAACTTTCTTTTCCGATAACCAATCGACACTTGGGATGGAAATTGAAAACAAAGACAAAAAATCAAATGAAAGCGATCCTATTATCATTTACGATCTTGAAAGAAATGCCTCGATCATTCTTTTCGAAAATGAAGGAAAGAAAACCCGGATGGCTTATGGTTTGGATTTGAATAAAATTGCCGAAGGAGTTGAACTGGATGATGCAGAATCAGAGGATGATGAACTCCCAAAATTCAGAAAAACCAATAATACCAAAACCATTCTGGGCTACTTGTGTGAAGAATATGAAGTTGAAGATGAAGAAGGAAAGGCCTCTTATTGGTTTACTGAAAAACCAATTCAGTCAAGGTCTCTATTTTGGGGAGCAAGTAATCCGTTTTTATCAGCTAAGATGAAAAATCAACCAATGGAAAGTTTTAAAAACATGCCACAAGGAAATTTGATGGAGATGCATTATACAAGCCTTAAAGACAAAAGCGAAATACTGATGACAATTCTAGCAATAAACGAAAACCACCCCCAAACTTTAGAAATGGCAGAATATCAAAATGCCTTTGCAGGCATGCAGGAAAAATAAAGCTGTTAAATGACCTCTCAGATGATTTTATTGTACTTCCATTCTGAGGGGTTGCTTTTTTTTAGTGCCAATTTGATTTTCAAACTGACGAAACCTTGGTATCTTGGCGAATAAACAATAATCACCTTGAAAATTTCAATTATTGTAGCCAAAGCCGATAATGATGTTATCGGAAAAGATAACCAATTAATCTGGAAACTATCTTCAGATTTAAAGCTTTTCAAAAAACTGACAACAGGACATCATATTATTATGGGAAGGAAAACCTATGAATCCATGGGACGGCCTTTACCAAATAGAACTTCAGTAGTAATTACCCGGAACAAGCATTATACCTTACCTGAAGGACATATTGTGGTACATTCACTTGAAGATGCTGTGCAGACCTGTATTGGAAAGCGTCTTGAGAAAATTTTTATCATTGGCGGCGCAGATATTTACAAACAAGCCATGCGGTTTGCTGATGAATTGATCGTGACCGAAGTAAAAGCTTTACCAGATGGAGATGCCTTCTTCCCTAAAATTGATCCAAAAATATGGAGTGAAGAATCTAGAGAACATTTTGAAAAAGATTCGCAAAACCAGTACAATTTTGACTTTGTCGTATATAAACGAAATACCAAATGAAGCATCAAGTAGTGTGGATCACAGGAGCCTCCTCTGGCATTGGACTTGCACTAGTGGACAAGTATCTTCAGGAAGGACACAAAACCATCATTTCTTCAAGAAGTGAAGAAATACTGCTGGAATTAAAAAACAATTCAGAAAGACCTGAAGACGTCTATGTGCTGCCTTTTGACCTGAGCAAGCAAGATGAATTTGAAAAACTTTGTGAGAAAGCCGTTCAAGCTTTTGGAAAGGTCGACTTGCTGATCAATAATGGTGGCATCAGTCAGAGATCTTTGGCAATAGAAACGAAGCTAGATGTTGACAAAAAACTTATGGAGGTCAACTTTTTTGGAACTGTTGCCCTAAGTAAAGCATTGTTACCTTATTTTATTGCCAATGGGAAAGGACATTTTGCAATAGTAAGTAGTTTGGTAGGGAAATTTGGCACACCCTATAGATCAGCTTATGCGGCATCCAAGCATGCACTTCATGGTTTTTTTGAATCTTTGAGAGCCGAATTATACCAAAACCATATCTCAGTCACACTTATTTGCCCAGGATTCATCAGAACAAATGTGTCGATCAATGCCCTTACCGGAGATGGAACCAAACTCAATGAAATGGATGATGCCCAAGAAAAGGGCATGAGTCCGGAAGAATGTGCAAAGATCATCTATAAAGGAATCGAAGCTGGAAAGGAAGAAATGCTGGTGGGGGGCAAAGAAAAATATGCCGTCTATCTTAAAAGGTTTTTCCCCGGCATCTTCTCAAAAATTCTCAGAAAAGCAAAAGTCCGTTAACAAGTTTAAGCGAAACATAGTTAGTGCCTAGAAGCTGTATTTTGGACGAAAGCTACTTGAAAATTTACCCTTACCTAAACCTTAAATGACCCAATATAAAGAAATTAAAGCGGAAATTCTGGCAATTGGAGATGAACTGCTCTATGGTCAGATTATGGACACCAATAGCCATTGGATAAGCCAGGAACTGGACAAAATTGGCGTCCGGGTAGTAAGAAGAACAACAGTTGGAGACAACAGGGATGCAATGCTCTCCGCATTTGAAAGTGCTGAAAAGATTGCTGATATTATACTGATTACCGGGGGGTTGGGACCAACAAACGATGATTTAACCAAACCACTTTTAGCAGAATACTTTAATTGTGAACTTGCCCTTGTCCCGGAAGCGCTTGAAGCAGTCAGAACATTCTTTGAGAAGCGTGGCAGGGAATTGACAGATACAAACAAACTTCAAGCACATTTACCCACCAAATGTATTTACATCCCCAATGAACTGGGCACAGCACCGGGAATGTGGTTTCAAGAAAATGGAAAAATCTGGATGTCTATGCCAGGAGTTCCTCATGAGATGAAGCGGCTGATGTCAGATCATGTCATTCCCAGAATTAAAGAAAACTTCACCTTACCACATATCTACCATAAAGTAATCAAGACTGTTGGTATTGGGGAAAGTTGGTTGTCCGATCTGATCCAGAACTGGGAAAAAAACCTCCCAAAACATATCAAATTAGCCTATCTGCCATCTTTAGGTCAGGTAAAATTGAGACTGACAGCTTTCGGGGATGATATGGACCAAATTACAAATGATGTTGAAAATGAAATCACCAAGGTAAAACCTTTGATTGACAAGTATATCTTTGGCTATAATCAGGAAACGTTGGAGGAAGCAATAGGAAGGTTGCTAAGAACTAATGGAAAAAAAGTTGCCTTTGCAGAAAGCTGTTCGGGGGGCTACATAACTCATTTAGTCACAACTGTACCTGGCAGCAGTGACTACTTTCAGGGAAGCATGGTTCCTTACCACAATCATTTCAAAAACAAACTCCTCCATGTGGATCAAAACACCTTGAAGGAGCATGGCGCAGTAAGTGAGGCCACAGTCATCCAAATGGCTGAAAATATCAAAACCATGTTTGAGGCAGATTTTGGTCTTGCTTCAAGTGGTATAGCAGGTCCAGGAGGGGGTTGGAAAGAGAAGCCAGTAGGTACAGTTTGGATTGCCTGTGCCATGAACGGCAAGACCATTACCAAAAAACTCCAGCTTACACAGGACCGAATGCTCAACATCCAACTGACAGGAGTAGCGGTTCTAAACATGCTAAGATTGTGTATTGAAGGTAAAACAGAATAAAATTTCCAATATCAATTTTGGATTGCATAAAATAAAATTTAATTTTATAACTCAGAAATAAACCCAATTAAATATATCTGTATGGCGACTGTAGAAATGCTAATGCCCAAAATGGGAGAAAGTATCATAGAAGGAACAATTCTCACTTGGCTAAAAAAGGAAGGTGAAACCATAGAGCAGGATGAATCTGTATTGGAAGTAGCGACTGACAAAGTGGATACAGAAGTACCTGCTACCCATGGTGGTGTGTTGAAAAAAATTCTTGCCAAAGAAGGAGAAGTAGTGGCTGTTGGAGCTCCAATCGCAATAATTGAAACTGAAGGTGAAGAAACTGTAGCTTCCACACCTAGTGTATCCGCCCCTGAATCAGCAAAAGAGGAATTGATAGCTGCTTCACCTGCACAGACTCAAACCATATTAGCTAGCGCCAGTGCTCCTTCTACAGATGAGGTAGATGACAGATTTTACTCTCCCCTTGTATTGAGCATAGCCAAAGAAGAAAATATCAGTAAAGGCGAATTGGCGAAAATCCCAGGTACGGGAAAAGATGGACGTGTAACGAAGCAGGACATGTTACAATATGTAAAAGCCCGTGTAAATGCACCTGCTCAGGTGGCAGAAACCAAAGTGGCAGGTACGTCGGTGGCTCCTGCACCTGCACCAAGAGTAGAAATGAGCATATCTGCCCAAGATGAAATCATCGAAATGGACAGAATGCGAAAAATGATATCTCAAAGAATGGTGGATTCCAAGAGGATATCCCCACATGTCACTTCTTTCGTAGAAGCAGATGTAACCAACATCGTTCTTTGGAGAAACAAAGTAAAAGACAACTTTAAGAAAAAAGAGGGCGAATCACTGACCTTCACTCCTTTCTTTATTCAGGCAGTAGCTAAGGCTATCAAAGATTTTCCAATGATCAATATATCAGTTGATGGTGATAAAATCATCAAGAGAAAAGACATCAATGTGGGTGTAGCCGTGGCATTGCCATCAGGAAACCTTATTGTGCCTGTCATCAAAAATGCTGACCAATACAACCTTACAGGATTATCCAAAAAGATCAATGATCTCGCCAACAGGGCAAGAAACAACAAACTATCTCCTGATGAACTTGGCGGCGGAACCTATACAGTATCCAATGTAGGCTCATTTGGAAACGTGATGGGAACTCCGATCATTATGCAGCCACAAGTTGCAATCTTAGCGGTTGGAGCAATTCAGAAGAAGCCTGCAGTTATAGAAACACCAACAGGAGATGTGATAGCCATACGTCACAAAATGTTCTTATCCCACTCCTATGACCACAGAGTCGTAGATGGTTCCTTGGGGGGGATGTTTGTGAGAAGAGTTGCAGATTATCTTGAAGCATTCGATCTGAATTCAGATATCTGAAATAAAAAATAAGGAAAACAAAAAAGAGGTCAGTTGACCTCTTTTTTGTTTTCAAGTTCTTTAAATCTTTCCATAATCACCTTTGCAATTTCCCTGATGCTGACAGGCTTGCTCAGGTAATCATTCATTCCAGATTTAAGGGCTTCATCCACATCTTCTTTATAGGCATTGGCAGATAGCCCAACAATTTTTAGATGCTTTCCTTTTTCGAGCAATCTGATATTTCTAGTGGCATCTAGGCCATTCATTTTGGGCATTTGAATATCCATAAGAACAAGATCAAAATCCTTATTTTGTACCAAATCAATAGCTTCAAAGCCATTTCTTGCAATCTCAACCTTATATCCCAATTGTTCCATCATCATCAACATAAAGGTCAAATTGGTATCATTATCTTCCACTAATAAAATGTTCAAAGGGGATTTTCTAACTAATTGATCAAACTCAATGTCATCATCTTCTTCTTGATACAAACCATTCCCAGTAAGTTTCTCTGATTTTTCAATAGCCGTTCCAAAAACACTAAAGCTAAACTCTGAACCATGGCCTAGCTCGCTATTGATTTCAAGCTCCCCGCCCATCAACTCAATAAGCTTTTTGGAAATGGCCAAACCTAAGCCTGTACCTTCAAACTCTCTCGTATTGCTACCATCTAGCTGTACAAAAGGTTGGGTCAAACTTTCAATTTTATCAGCAGGAATCCCAGGACCACTATCATTTACAGTAAAGTAGACAATGATACTTTCTTCAATGATACTTTCTACATTGATGGATATATGCACATTCCCTCCAATGGGCGTAAACTTCAGGGCATTCCCAATTATATTTAATAAAACCTGAGCTACTTTTTCTTTATCAAACTGAACGAACTCTGGTACGAACTCACCAAATGCATATGAAAAATGAATATTCTTTTTCTGGACGATACCTTCAAATATTTTGAAAATCCTTTCCATTTCTTTCTTAAAATGAAATACGCTAAGGTTCAAATCCATCATTCCTGATTCTATTTTTGAATAGTCTAGAATATCATTGATAATGCTAATGAGCGACTTTCCAGAATCCTTGATTACACGTAAATATTCCTGCTGTTTATTATCAAGCTTAGTCCTCTCCAGCAATTCCACTATTCCCAACAAACCGTTCATCGGAGTTCTGATCTCATGACTCATGTTAGCGAGAAATTCTGATTTCGCTCTATTGGCTTGCTCTGCGGCTTCTTTTGCTTCCTGCAAACCTTTAGACCAGAGTTTTTGCGCAGTGATATCCCTTGCAATAGACACAACCTTTTCTTCATCTAACTTAAATACCCTCGCCTCAAAAATCTTCTTTCCTACCACTAATGGTAATTCAAATTCTATCTGTTGAATATCTCCAGAGGCTTTAGCCTTTTCGAAAGCATTTGATAAATCTGTCTTTAAAGGTTCAGGGAGGAAATCACGGAAGTTAATGCCTATGGTTTTGTCAGGTGGAGCCAAAAGTAGTGATCTATCCTGAACATAATAATCCCTGAACACTCCTTCATTGTCATATATAAAAATCAGATCGGGCAAACTATTCAATACGGCTCTTAACCTATTTTCTGATTTGATAAGCTCTTGTTCTGATTCATATTTATCCTGTACATCAGTACAAATCCCCACATTTCCTGTGAAGCGACCCTTTTCATCGTAAAGTAATTTTTCAAAAATTTTGACCCTGATCCATGCACCGTCAGCTTTCATCATGTCAAATTCATTAGCAATACTGTCTTTTCTGATATCAATAGATTGATCAATTATCTTTTTAAGTTCTGCAGTTTGATCTTCCTTCATAAGAGATCTAAAATTATGGATGAAATATTCCTGTGAAAATCCCAACACATCTCTCACCTCTTCACTTACTGCTGTCATTTTCCCATTAGCTTCCTGAAAATAAATAAACCCTTTTGTTTCCTGCAGGAGAAGGGTTTGTCTACGAAACAATTCTCTGATTTCTTCAGCATTCTTTTCCAATGTAAAATTGGTAATCTGAATATTCCTGATGGATTTGTAAAGAATCACCAAGACAATTGCTAGTATAAGCAAAAGACCTAAAAGAAAAGAAATATAAGTACCATAAACATCTATCCCTACCTTAGAAATATCCTGAACAAATACCACTGCGAACATTTGATCTAGTGGACTTAAATGAAATGGATAATAATGAGCAGTTACCTTGTTCCTTTCAGTATCCTCCGGCCAATTAAAGTAACCGTCTCCTGCTCCTTTAAGGCCAGCAGCAATATCATCAGAAAGCAGCTTCATTAAATCTTCTTCCAACAAGATAATGGGCTCATTTTTATCCAAATTGACAGCCTGAAGATGACTATTGATCCAAATAAATTTTTGACTAGTTGGCCCGAGATAAAAATTACTGAGTTGGTCATTGAAAAACCTGTTCAGATTAAGTTTCACCAATATGCCTACTCCTCTACTTGCATTTCGAAGAGAAATGTCCTGTTCTGACTCAAATTGAAATTCGTCCAGGCTTTTATGGAATTGCTTTGAAAAATTGTTTCTGGAATCAAAATGAAAGGAAACAATATGGTTCGGAAAAATAACCACCACCGTATCTAATAAATCCCTATGGTTATTGAAAATCCTTCTAGCCCTTCTTTCAAAAGCCAATTGTTCATTGGTCGTAGAATCGTATGTCCATGCTTCAAGGTTATTGACAAAAAACAACATATCATCATACATGGACGAAAAAGTATTTTGAATATCCTTACCCGCTAACTCAACTTGCTTATCAAAAACCAGCTTCCTGGATTCAACTTGGTTATCTGTTAAAGCATTGAAAAAATAGACCGCCAGAGAAGAAATTAAAATAATAACAGTGATACCAAAAATGATCAACCATCGGTATCCAAACTTTAATTTACTTTTTTCGAAGTTTTTCCCTTTTCCCATCAGAACATAAGATCAAGCACATACCAATCAAGCTTCTCCATTCTTCTTGCACAAATTTTCAAGCCTACTTCCCCTTCTTTTAAAAAATATTCTTTTTCAGAAGAGAGGATTATTTTAGAAGCCATCTTTCTCACTTCGCTGCTTTTACTTCTAAAAAGGTTAAAATCTTCCATTCTGAAACTATCCGAAGTGATAGTTTGGGTATAAGCATGGTTTTTCAAAGGCGGAAAGGACAGTGCTTCAATTCCTCTTGTTTTACCGGCAACTAAGGTCCCTGTTTCATCCACAATAATGAAATACCTATCAAATCTATCAAGATAGGTTTCTATTATATCATTTAATGTGACATCAAATGCCAACACCATTTTCAACTCACCATCTACATAAACCGGATTTAGTAACGAAATCATCCAACCTCTCCCCACAGGATCAATATAGATTTCGTCCACCCATACAGGTTTTTTATCAGGGTTATTGAGGGAATCTGCATAGTAATAAAAATTAAAAGAAGTAAGGTCAAGATCGGGCTCTAGCATCGTGCGGGCATCATAGGGTGGAAAAAGCCGGTTAACCTGCTTATCACTATTAAAGTATACCTGACTAACCACATCATGCTTTTTGATGATATTTTTGAAAACCTCATCTAATGAATTGGTAAGATAAACCAAATCCATAGCCTCTTGCCATTCTTTTGGGTCTTGTATCAATTCAGAAATATAAATTGTGCTGAGGTTTGGGTCTTCATTGGGGACATTATTGGCCAGACCTTTTTCAAAGCTATATTTTGACCTATCTGCATTTAAAAGAATCTCATCCTTATTAGCGTACAGGTATTGGACCGTATCCCCTAATTTGATGATCTCTTCCTCAAGAGCTTGAAGATCATATTCCATCAAAGCAATAAAGGAATTGAGTTCAAGTTCAATTTCAGCCGCACTCTTGGTTTCAGACTGACTGCAACCAAAAAGCTGCAAAAAACAAATTATTGCAAAAACATGACGAAACAGCATCTTTAGATTTAGGTTATTCCCTAAATCTAAAGATTTTGAAGCTGTTTTTGAAAGCTTTCGCCCATTTCTTTGAATCTAAATATTACTGATTGAAAGAATTCACCATTACAAAAACCATCAAGATCATTTTCATCCAAAATATCCATTTCTGGAATTTTAAATGTTTGCTCCATTGGACCATATTCAAACTTGATCAGGTATTTGTTGTTCCAACTGAAAATGGAAATCCTGATATCCTCCTTGACAAACTCTTTGACTACGCGCATTAAGGTTTTCTAACTTCGGAAGTATAGGTTATTTCTGACTTAAGTGAAGATGCGACAGAGCAGTATTTATCAACAGAAAGTGCTACCACTTTTGCGAATTCTTCCTCCTTGGCATCTGGGGAAACCAATACAAATTTCAATTCTATATGGGTATAGTAAGAAGGTACACCATCATTTCTGGTCCCTTCAATTTCAATAAAAAAGTCATCGATGGTCTTACGCTTCTTCTTCATCATGAGAACAGCATCGATGGCCGAACAGCCTCCCAAAGCAGAAAGTAACAAGTCCATCGGAGATTGCGCCTTTTTGTTCGGCGCATCATACATATCGATATCTACTTTGTTGCCCTGTAAATTAGTGGCTTCATATTCATAATCCGCTTTCATGCGGACAGTAACATTTCTCTTACTCATAATTAATAGACTATTGTTTTTTGGAATGTCTCTCAATCAACACTTCCACTACCTCATCAAGTTCAATTTCTTTTGCTTCCAAAAGTACTAAGTAGTGAAAAAGCAAATCTGCAGCTTCACCTAAAAAGAGCTCCTTATTATTATCTTTTGCCTCTATAACTATCTCAACAGCCTCTTCTCCAACCTTTTGAGCGACTTTGTTGATCCCCTTATCAAAAAGAGACGCTGTATAAGATTTATCAGTTGGATTGTTTTTCCTGTCTTTGATAATTTGACGTAGTTTATCTATAAAAAGGGTTTTACTGGTATTTTTTTCATCAAAACATGTATCATTACCGGTATGACAGACAGGGCCAACAGGCTTAGCCTTTACCAAAAGGGTATCATTATCACAATCAACTGTGATTGAATCCAAGTGAAGGAAGTGGCCAGAAGTTTCTCCTTTTGTCCAAATCCGGTTTTTGGTTCTGCTGAAAAAGGTAACCAATTTGGTCTCTAACGTTTTATCCAATGCTTCCTGATTCATATAACCCAACATCAGGACCAGGTTACTTTCTACATCCTGAACTATAGCGGGAATAAGTCCATTTACTTTATCAAAATCCAGGTTCAAATCATTCATTTCTCTATTCTTTACATTCAAAAAGATTTAATTCAGAAAATAGTTCCTCTAATACTTTCTTATCGGTATCCCTTCCATTTCCAAATAACGCTTCAGATCTGGAATAGGAATTTCCTTAAAATGGAAAATACTGGCAGCCAAAGCTGCATCTGCCTTACCCATAGTGAAGACATCTTTGAAATGCTCCATGTTACCGGCTCCTCCTGAGGCAATCACAGGAATAGATAACATAGATGAAATTTCAGCTGTGATTTCATTGGCAAAACCTGCCTTTGTGCCATCGTGGTCCATTGAGGTGAGGAGAATCTCGCCAGCCCCCCTATCGCAAACCTCTTTTGCCCATTCCTGAGTGATGAGATTTGTCGGCTTTCTTCCCCCATGGGTATGCACAAAGTCAGTCCCGTCAATATTCTTGGTATCTATGGCTACCACTACACATTGCGAACCAAACTCCAGAGCCATCTCATTAATGATATCAGGGTTTTTTACTGCAGCAGAGTTGATCGAAATTTTATCTGCTCCAGCATTCAGCAAGACTTTCACGTCTTCCACAGTGGATATACCCCCACCCACTGTAAATGGAATATTGATTGCTTTCGCTACTTTGGTAACCAGTTCGGCAAGGGTTTTTCTTTTATCCACTGTCGCGGTAATATCCAGAAAAACCAATTCATCTGCCCCTTCATCCGAATAGATTTTGGCAAGCTCAACAGGATCTCCTGCATCTCTCAGTTCCACAAAGTTCACTCCCTTTACTGTCCTTCCATCTTTGATATCCAGACAGGGTATAATTCTTTTCGTTAACATCTTTAAATGTACAATGATCTGCGTTAAGCCAACTGTCATAATATTGGCCCACATGCATGACTGGGGTCAATTGAATTTTTTATTTACTGAAGGATGCAAGTTGAGCCAAAGTGATCCTGCCTTCATAATATGCCTTGCCGACAATGGCTCCGTAAACACCTAGTTTTTGAAGGGCTTCTAAGTCTTCTATTCTAGAAACACCTCCACTGGCAATCAGCTTGATTCCTGGAATTTCGGCTAAAATATCTGTATACAGTTCCAATGAAGGTCCCTGAAGTAAGCCATCCTTAGCTACATCAGTGCATATTACATAGGAAATACCTTTTTTCTGAAAAACTTTGATAAAGTCAATCAAATCAACAGAAGTGGTTTCTTCCCAACCTGAAATAGCGATTTTCCGATCTTTAGCATCAGCACCCAATATAATTTTTTCTCCGCCAAATTTTTGAATCCATGATTCAAACAAAACTGGCTTTTTCACTGCTATGCTACCCCCTGTAACCTGAAATGCTCCCAATGCAAAAGCCAAAGTGATATCCTCATCGGACTGCACCCCTCCCCCAAAATCGACTTGAAGAGAAGTTCCCTCCACAACTGATTTTAGTACTTCTTTATTGACAATCTTCTTTTCTTTGGCCCCATCCAAATCTACCAGGTGAAGCCTTTTGATACCGGCATCCTCAAAACGTTTGGCCATTTCTAAAGGACTGTCATGGTACTCTTTTTTCTGCCCATAATCACCCTGAGTCAAACGGACACACTTTCCTCCGATGATGTCTATAGCTGGAATAATTTGCATAATTGGTTTTTAATGATTGGAAACATGGTTCTCATAAATGAAATCCACTCTTATTAAGCATGATTTTGGCGGTCTTTTTTTAAGAAAACCAATGAGAGATTAAAGATCTAGAAAATTCCTCAGGATCCTCTCTCCTACAAGTCCACTTTTCTCCGGGTGAGCCTGCATGGTGTAGAAATTATCCTTGTGCATCAAAGCCGCAAAATCAAGCACATAATTGGTCTTGGCTATGGTATAGTCACTCACTTCACAGTAATAGCTGTGCACATAATACACGAAAGATTCGTCATTCAACCCCTCTAAAAGTGGTGACTTTAACTCAAATATATTATTCCAACCGACATGAGGTACTTTGAACAATTCCTTGTTTTCCGGAACAAATCTTTTGACCTTAACTGGAAATACTCCTAAGCAGGGCGTATCATTTTCTTCCGAATACTCACACAGCAATTGTTGGCCAAGGCAAACACCAAAAAACGGCTGTTTAAGTTCCGGTATTAATTTATCCAATCCCCTTTCTTTCAGGTACCTCATTGCTGTGCTTGCTTCTCCCTGACCGGGGAAGATGACTTTATCTGATTTGGAAATTACTTCCTGATCATCTGTCAATTCCGCAGCAACGCCCAATCGTTCCAATGCGTATAGTACAGACTGAACATTACCTGCATTGTATTTGATGACTGCTACTTTCATTTTTTTGTTTGATCAAAGAGAAGGCAAAAGCCTCTCTATATTTTGATAAAAAAACGTTTGTAACCTTTCAGCCACAAACGCTCCTTTTTTTGGCTTTTAACAAAAGACATAACCCCATGATTATTTGAAGAAATGTCAATTTAATTTTGACAGTCATCTTGCTCAAAAGAATTTTAATAGACTGTCTTACTATTTATTAATTGAATCCTAATTATTTAACTTGTTCAGCTATCATCTCCTCTAAGACTGATTCGATTTCAGGCAGTGAATTGTAAAGTTGCTCATAACTTTCTATGATGAAATATTTGTCCTGGAATTTATCTTTCCAATATGGCGTATTCATAATCCTCCTGACATCATATTCGTAATGAGCCGGCTCATCAGAAAGGCTATACTTGGTCTCTCCTGCTGAACTCAAAATGCCTGCTCCATAGATTCTCAGCTCTCCATTTTCCCTGATCAAACCAAACTCAATGGTGAACCAGTAAATTCTGGAAAGCAGTTCTATGGCCCATTTATCATCAATATGTTTCAAGGCAATTCCACTCAATTTTTCAAGGAAATCAACATAAGGCTGATTGGTCAACATCGGCATATGCGCAAATGCATCATGAAACATATCAGGCTCTTCTAAATAATCTAGCTGCTCCATTTTCCTCAACCAGGTGGATGAACAAAAACGCTTGTTGTTCATCAGACCAAAGAACAGGTCATCATCAATGAGCCCGGGAACTACCTGAATAGCCCAGCCTGTACTTTTAGCCAATCTTTTATTGACATCCTCAAAATCCGCAATTTTATCTGCTGTAAAATTGATCTCCTCTATCCCTTCTAAATATGCCTTGGAAGCGGCTTTGGGAAGATTAACGATCTGTCTTTCAAAGAGTATTTTCCAAACGTTAAAGTCCTCTTCAGTATAAGCAGCATAATCTTGCTTCATTTCTTTTAATCTCGGGTCAGAAAAGACCCAGTCTTTGGGTTTATTCGTCATTGTTTATTTGGGTTTAAAATCTTGAGCCCGTCCACTTTTCTTTAAAATCGAGTCCAGCTATATTATGTACTCAAATTATAAGACAATTGTTTCCTTTCAAGAAAGGGACAGGCTACTTTACTCTCAAAATTAATGATTTTCTGCTTTTTCTATAATTGAATTCTTTTAAAGGAATTTTAAAGCAATTCAAATGATTTTCTGAGAGCGAAAGATTTCCTGATCCAATCGACTAAGAGCGAACTTTGGGCAAAATCCAAGGTCTGTTGTCCATCAGAATACGCTTTTTCAGGAATTTCATGGGTTTCATAAATTATCCCATCTGCACCTGCCATCACCCCGGCCAAGGCCATCTGAGGCACAAATTCCCTGATACCAATACCATGTGAAGGGTCTACTATTACCGGTAAGTGGGACTTGGACTTCAAAATCGGTACGGCATTGAGGTCCAAAGTATTCCTACTTGCCCTTTCATAGGTTCTGATTCCTCTTTCACATAATATTAATTTTTCGTTTCCACCCGAAAACACATACTCCGCAGACTGTAAAAGTTCCTCAATAGTCCCAGAAATCCCTCTTTTGATCATTACAGCTTTGTCCACTTTACCCAATTCATCCAAAAGGTTGAAGTTTTGGGTATTTCTGGCACCTACCTGATAAATATCGGTGTATGGATACATTTCTTCAATCTGAGAAACCTGCATAACTTCAGTCACAATTTTGATCCCTTCTTCTTTAGCAAGTTGATACCATAATTTCAAACCTTCCAAACCTAAGCCTCTGAAAGCATATGGGCTGGAACGAGGTTTAAAAACACCCCCGCGCATCATTCTGACCCCGTTCTCCTTCAAATGTCCGATCACCTTTCTGATCTGTTCTTCCGATTCAATGGAACAAGGGCCCGCTATAATGGCCATATCCCCATCTTTGATGCATACACCATCCCCAAGGTCAATGGAGGTGGGTTTTACTTTCCACTTTTTGGACACAAGTTTGTATTCATCCGAAACAATATGAATATCCTGAATACCTTCCTTTTGACCGATTTTACGGATATCAAAATCCTTTTTGCCTATACCGACCAAATAATCTCCAAGTTGTGTTTTAACTTCTGTGATCTTATAACCGATTTGTTTAACCTCTGCAATCAGGGACTCCTTTTGCCTGTCACTTATATCTTCTTTTAATTGGATGATCATAATTTTATTGGATTACGGACTGTATGTATTGTTTGATATCAGACCTCAGGTCCTTACTGTTTTGTATTACTTTAATAAAAGCACTTCCTATTATGGCACCATTGCTGTATTGGGATGCCTTGGAAAAAGTTTCGGCATCAGAAATCCCGAAACCTATCAGAGTTGGGTTCTTCAAGCCCATTTCTTTGACCCGCTCAAAATAAGCGATTTGTTCTTCAGAAATATTTGATTTCGCTCCTGTGATGCTATGGGAAGAAACCATGTATATAAACCCATCCGAATGCTGATCAATTTCCCTTATCCTTTTTTCACTTGTCTGTGGCGAGATCAAAAAGGTATTCCTCAAACCATATTGATCAAACAGTTCCTTGAATTCATCCAAATATTGCTGCATGGGAAGATCAGGCAAGATCAATCCATCTATGCCAATTTCCTGGCATTTCTTACAAAATGCCTCCATTCCATATTGAATAATTGGATTGAGGTAACCCATCAATACCACCGGTAAACTTACAGATGCTCTCATGTCTTGCAGCTGTTCAAAGAGCTTCTTGAGACTCATCCCATTATTCAATGCTACCATATTACTGTCCTGAATAGTAGGTCCATCAGCAATAGGGTCTGAATAAGGCACGCCCACTTCAATAATATCTGCACCAGCTTCCTCTATGGCTTTCATCACAGGGACTGTATCTTCCAAATGAGGAAATCCCGCTGTAAAATATATGGAAAGCACCCTTTCTTTTTTATTCTGAAATAGTTGATCTATCCTGTTCATCTAAATTGTCTTTTTGTCCAAAACCCAAATTTTCATTCAGAAATCTTAGTTCTTGTATCTTATATCTAATGTCTTACGTCTAGTATCCTGCCTCTCAGGTCTCGCCTCTCAATACCCTCCCCATTTGATATAAGTATCCAAATCCTTATCCCCTCTGCCAGAAACATTAATGACAATCACATCATCCTTTTTATATTCAATCATATTCAGTGCATGGATGGCATGAGCTGTTTCTATGGCAGGTATAATCCCTTCCAATCTGCTCAATTGTATACCGGCTTTCATGGCATCTTCATCCTCAACAGCCACAAATTCACCCCTACCTATATCGAACAAATGTGCATGAACAGGTCCTATTCCTGGATAGTCCAAGCCCGCTGAAATGGAATGAGGTTCTACCACCTGACCATCTTCCGTTTGCATCAATAAAGTTTTACTACCATGTAAGATCCCTGGAGTGCCCAGGACGGTCGTCGCTGCTGATTTACCGGAGCTTATACCGAGACCTGCTGCCTCTGCCGCTACTAACCTGACTCTTTCATCATCATAATAATGAAAAAACGCCCCAGCAGCATTACTTCCTCCACCTACACATGCAATGACGATGTCAGGATTTTCCCTGCCTTCTTTTTCTTTTAACTGCCACTTAATCTCTTCAGAGATGACAGACTGAAATCTGGCTACCATCTCAGGATAAGGATGAGGTCCTACCACCGAGCCAATAATATAATGCGTATCCACAGGATTATTGATCCACTGCCTCATGGCTTCATTGGTGGCATCTTTCAGCGTCTGACTTCCTGAAGTGGCCGGCACAACTTTTGCGCCAAGGATCTTCATTCTTTCCACATTGGGACGTTGCCTTTGGATATCCAATGCCCCCATGTAAACTGTACATTCCATCCCCATCAATGCACAGACAGTAGCAGTAGCTACTCCATGCTGTCCTGCTCCGGTTTCAGCGATGATACGTTTTTTACCAAGTTTCTTGGCCATGATGATCTGCCCAATGGTATTGTTGATCTTATGGGCTCCTGTATGACAGAGATCTTCCCTCTTCAGGTATATCTTGGCACCATAACTTTCAGAAAGTCGGGATGCAAAATACAAAGGAGTTGGCCTCCCCACATAATCTTTGAGCAAGGACCGGAATTCTTTCTGGAATTCTTCTGTGGCCATGATCTTTTCATAATTTTCCCTTAGTTCCTCAATATTGGGATGAAGCATCTCTGGAATGTAGGCGCCTCCAAATTTTCCGTAAAAACCTTTTTCGTCAACTTTAATCATATTGGTATCTGACACGAGTTCAGGCTTGCACAATGCATACAGGCCTTCACTCTATTTTACATTTTTCTTCTAATATTACTTTTGATCTCAAACCATCTTTCCATCAGTCCGATTCAGGAAACTGCTTCAAGTGCCGTTTTAAATCTTTTAATAGACTTTATATCCTTAAAAGCTGCCTCTAGCTCAAACTTTGAATTGATATCTACTCCATCCATTTGAGGTAATTTTTGGTGAATATCCCTAATAGCCTCTATATGCTCCAAACTTATTCCACCACTCAAGAGAAAAGGGGTCTCAAATGGATAATCCAGCAATAAGTCCCAATTGAAAGCCCTGCCACTTCCCCCATAAGCCTTGGTGAAAGTATCAAATAGAAAATAATCCACATGGGGAAGATAAGGTTCAAGTGATGACCATTGAATCTCTTCCTGGACAGCATATACTTTAAATATCTCTCTTCCGGTATTTTCTTTGATTTCCTTGACTTCATCCACACTTTCATTGCCATGAAGCTGCAGTGTACTTAGACCAAAATCCTCGATTTTTTTCAGAATATTGGTCAAACTGCTATTTACAAAGACACCTACTTTCTTGACAGGTATTTCTTTCATAAATGAGGCATAATCATCAGAAACAAACCTAGATGAAGTGGGATGAAAAATCAGCCCCATCCAATCCGGACTTACCTGATTGAGAAGTTCCCGTACATTGTCGGGATCACGCATGCCACAGACTTTTAATTTCATTACCCTGTACTGATTTCTGATTGATCAGCTATTAACTTTCTGTAAGCATTCATGAAATTAAGAGCAGCCTGATAAGGTCTACTGGATTTCATAAAGTTCTCCCCAATCAAGAAGCCATCAAATCCTGCCTGCTTCAAATTCACCAATGTTTCCGGTTCCGAAATACCGCTCTCAGATATTTTCGTAAATCCAGCCGGGATCTGATCCACTAAACTATAGGATGTTTCTAAGGAAACTTCAAATGTTTTCAGACTTCTGTTATTGACACCTACCAAATCCAAATGTTCATTCAGAGAAGATGCCAATTCTTCCTGATCATGCACCTCCATTAATACCTCCAAACCCAAACTATGCGCAAAGGCTGCCAGTTCTTTCAACTTTTGGGGAGAAAGGGCTGCTGCTATCAAAAGGATACAATCTGCCCCTATTGACTTTGCTTCAATGATCTGATATTCATCTATGATGAATTCTTTCCTTAGAATGGGACAAAAATTGAATTTGCGTGCCAAGGTCAAATCTTCATTCTTTCCTCCAAAAAACTCTTTGTCTGTCAAGATAGACAAGGCGGAAGCTCCTGCCTGCATGTACCCAATCGTTACTGCTTCTACTGAGGCATTGATGTTGATATCTCCTTTTGAGGGAGATTTCCTCTTAAACTCGGCAATGATGCCTGTCTTGTCTTCTCTTTCAACATACTTCTTCATGGATACCACCTTCGAATCAAAGTAGATACTTTTCTCAAGAAGCTTGACCGGGACTAAACTGCTTTTTTCAGCAACTTCAATCTTTTTGTGTGCAATTATTTTGTCTAAAATATTCATAGTAATTTTTAGCTAAATGAAATGGAAGTTTTTGGGTTGACCAATTTTTGGAATACCTCCTTGGCTTTTCCACCTTTCAAAGATTCTTCTGCTTTCGCTAATGCCTCGGGAAATTCTAATTTCGGGTCGGCAGTTTTGAGGGCTGCACCTGCATTTGCTATCACCACTGCGTCCTGTTCTGGCGTTCCTTTTCCACTGAGTATATTATCAAATATCTTAGCAGACTCTTCTACAGTATTACCGCCAGCAATAGATGCGGCAGTCACTTTGGGCATTCCTATGCTCTCAGGACTGATCAGCTTTTCACCGGTATTGGAAATCATCTTAAAGTCACCTGTCAAAGAAATTTCATCGTATCCATCCAAAGCATGTAAAATACTGAAATACCCCTCATGCTCTTGGTAAAGGTACGCATATAACCTGGCCAACTCAAGACTAAAAACTCCCACCAATTGTTTCTTAGGAAAGCTTGGATTCACCATAGGCCCCAGCATATTGAAGAATGTTTTCACACCTAAATCCTTTCTGATCGGGGCAACATTTTTCATAGCTGGGTGAAATAAAGGAGCATGAAGAAAGCAGATTCCTGCCTCGTCCAAACTCTTCTTGATTTTATTGACATCATTGGTAAACTCATATCCAAAGGATGCCAGCAAATTGGAGGATCCGCAGATGGATGAGACACCTGTATTGCCATGCTTGGCCACGTTTTGACCAGCTCCGGCAACTATAAATGAGGCCAAAGTAGAGATGTTGAAGGTATCCTTTCCATCACCTCCAGTTCCGCAAAGGTCTATTGCATCATATTCATCTATTTCGACAGGAATACACTGTTCCAGCATGGCTTCCCTAAAGCCACTGAGCTCCTCCACGGTAATGCTACGCATCAGGTAAACTGTCATAAAGGCCGCTATCTGACTGGTGTTAAATTCTCCAGTGGTAATCTTTTTCAATACTTCCCGAGCCTGATCTTTGGATAAGGTCCTGTGCTCAATCAAATGATTTAATATTTCTTTCATGACATTGCTGCTATTATTCAATTCAATTTTTTATGATTACCACCTCACTTACTTAAGAAGGAGGTAAATCCTCACAATTCAAATCAGCTTTCCAGCCAGTTTCTCATCATCTCTACTCCATACTCAGTCAATACCGACTCAGGATGAAACTGCAATCCCCTTACCTTGTAGGATGTATGTCTAACCCCCATGATCTGACCATCAGGTGTCCGCGCAATCACCTCTAAATCTGGAGATAAAGAATTTTCATTGATTACCCAAGAGTGGTATCTTCCTATTTTAAATGATTTCGGAATCCCTTTAAACAAGAGATCATTTTCTACCGTCACTTGCGAAGCCAGACCATGCACCACTTCTGAAAGGTTGGTCAGCTCACTGCCAAAAGCTTCTCCTATGGCCTGATGCCCAAGGCAAATTCCCAGGATATCTTTTTCAGGAGCATATTTTTGTAAGAGTTCAGGCATGATTCCCGCTTCAGAGGGAATACCAGGACCGGGAGAAAGCAAAATCTTATCATATTGGGCGACATCCTCCAAGGTGATTTTATCATTCCTGAAAATATCCATTTGGGGGCCATAGCCTAACTGCCTGATGATATAGACCAGGTTGTAGGTAAAGGAGTCGTAATTGTCAAGGACGAGGATTTTCATGGCTAAAGTGGTCTGAGATTTTTGAATCTTTAAATTTCTTCTGCCGTTTTTAAGGCCACTCGGAGCGCCTCTAATTTATTGGCCACTTCCTGCAATTCTGAAGGTATGGACGACTTTGCCACAACACCGGCACCTGCCTGGAACCTGAGCTGATTGTTTTCTGAAACAAAAGACCTGATCAAAATGGCATGGTTGAAATCACCGTTGAAACCCAAAAAACCGATGGCTCCCCCGTAGAATTTTCTGGAAGTATTTTCCAGTTCATCGATGAGCTCCATCGCCCTGTATTTCGGCGCACCGGATAGCGTCCCTGCAGGAAATGTATCAGCTACTAGCTGAAGCGGGTTGGCATTATCGGGAAGCAGCCCAGTTACCTTAGATACAAGGTGGATGACATGAGAATAGTATTGTATTTCCTTGAACACTTCAACTTCAACTTTTTCAGATGATCTGCTCAGGTCATTTCTAGCCAGATCCACCAACATCACGTGTTCGGAATTTTCTTTGGGATCATCATATAACTTGAGGGCAAGGCTTTCATCAGCTTTATCATGTCCAGTACGCTTAAACGTGCCGGCAATGGGATAAATAGTTGCTTTCTTGTTCTTGACCACGATTTGTGCTTCAGGAGAACTTCCAAAAACCTTATATGACCCATAATCAAAATAAAATAAGTATGGTGATGGATTGACTGACCTTAAGGCACGGTAGACATTGAACTCATCTCCTTTAAATCCTGTGGTAAACCTTCTGGAAAGCACGATCTGAAAGACATCCCCTCTGTTGCAGTGGTCCTGTCCTTTTTTGAGGATATCCAGAAATTCCTCATCTGTGTAATTGGATACTTCCTCACCAACTAATTCAAAGGAATAGGCCGGAATGTTTTTGTTGTTCAGTAAGGTAACCAATTGGTCAAGAATGCTTTCTTTGGCATTATTTTCCACCTGATGTTCAAATAGATACAGCTCATTTTTGAAATGGTCGACGACGATCACATGTTGATACACAGCATAGTGCATCATGGGAATACTATCAGGCTGGGTATTATTCAGGTTTATTTCTTCAAAATAAGCCACTGAATCATATTGTATGTACCCGAACAAGCCATTATGAATAAACTTGTGTTTCCCGTTCTCGTCTTCAAACTTTCCGGAAAACTCGCGCAAAGCATCAATCACTTTTAGTCCCCCTCCTATTGCATACTGCATGATCTCTCCATCAGGAAGACTTTCCTTCACCTTTCCATCATTAAAAGAAAATGTGGCCAGAGGATTGAAGCAGATATAAGAATAGCTGTTTTCCTGACCATGGTAATCAGAACTTTCCAACAAGATCGGATTGGCATACCTATCTCTGATCTGTAGGTAAATGCTTACAGGTGTGATGGTGTCAGCTAGAAGCTTCTTAAAATTAGATTGTATGTTGAATTTTTTCATGTTCTTGGATTAAAAACAAAAAAGGCTTGCTGGGAAAAACCAGCAAGCCTTTTACAAGTATTTTTACAAACTAATATTTAGGCAATAGCTATTGGTTCTTCCCCGCTTTGAGAAGTCAAATGCCACCACCAATATTTTGCTTGAATTGTATTCATATCTATTTGGCTTCAAATTTAGCTATGCTTTTTTATTAACAAAACAATATCCAAGAAAATATATTGGAAATTTTATATCCTCATTATTCACAATCTAACAAAAAATGCTATTTGGTAATTTGAAATTGGCAATTGACACCTTATATCAATACATTTGTATAAATCATTCCATCTTATGAAATCTATCCCTCAATATTTCAAGCGTGTTTTTGATGATTACCAAGTCTTGGTGAAAGTTAATCCCGATGACTTGACAGGTCTAGAACTAATCATCCATCCCGATGGAAAGGTTGAAAAAACACCTATGGAGTTTGATGAAGAAATTTTTGAAGATTTGGAGGTAGATGAATTCGTCAATTGCAGTCCTTTGGAATTCAACCTATATCTCTCAAAAACTGAATAAATTTTCAGCCTTTTTTCTACTCGACATTTTTCAACTGGATGGTTATTTCGTGTAAAATTTGGTACACACTGACAAAAATCAGTTTCTTTTTTCATCTTTTTTGATAGCTTCATGCATTAATTGAATTTCAATCAAATTATTTCACGCTTTATCACTAACAATCGATGATTATAGGAATAATGAAGGAACCTCAGGATGAGGCAAGGGTAGCACTATTGCCGGAAGCCGTCAAAACGCTACTCTCCTGGAAGGTTTCGGTCTGGGTCGAAAACGATGCTGGATCAAAAGCTTATGCCTCGGACCACCTTTATCAGGATGCCGGTGCAGAAATCCACAGCCGGACTGAAGTCCTGAGCAAAGCAGACCTGATTTTAGGAATACAGCCGATTTCAGAAACAGAAATTTCGCAAATGAAACCTGATGCTGTATTGATGGGACAATTGAACGCTCTTTTCAACCCCAAACTCACTGAGTTTTTGATCAACAACAACAGGACTGCATTTAGCATGGAGCTTGTCCCAAGAACAACACGGGCACAGGCCATGGATGTCTTGTCTTCAATGGCTACTGTAACGGGATACAAGGCTGTTTTGATGGCCGCAGATCTTTTACCCAGATTTTTTCCCATGTTTATGACTGCTGCCGGCAGTATTACTCCGGCCAGAGTCCTGATTCTGGGTGCTGGTGTTGCCGGCTTACAGGCTATTGCCACAGCGAGAAGACTGGGTGCAAGTGTATTTGCTTTTGATGTCCGTCAGGCTGCCAAAGAGGAAGTCTTGTCATTAGGTGCAAAATTCGTAGATGTAGAAGGTGCAAAAGAAGACAAAGGTGCCGGAGGATATGCCGTAGAGCAGACAGAAGAATTCCTGCAGCGCCAAAAAGACACCATCCATGAACATGCTGCCAAGGCAGATGTAATCATCACGACAGCACAGATTCCAGGAAGGAGAGCCCCGCTTTTAGTGGAAGAAAGAACTGTAAGGGCAATGAAGCCTGGTTCTGTAATCATTGATCTAGCTGCCTCTTCGGGAGGTAACTGTGCCATGTCACAACCAGACCAAACAGTTGAGGTAAATGGAGTCAGAATCGTTGGGGTTGGAAATCTAGCGGCAAATATGCCTCAGGATGCCAGCAAGATGTACGGGAAAAACTACCTGAATTTCCTTAAACTCATCATTAAAGACGGTAACCTCAACCTCAATTTTGAAGATGATATTGTGACCGGAACATGTGTATGCCATCACGGCAAGCCTGTAAGTTCAAGAATTGTACAAATACATAACAGCTGATCATGGAAGAAATATTCAATTATATAGGTGAAAACATGGAAATGATATATTTCCTTGTTTTGGCAATTTTACTTGGAGTGGAAGTAATTTCCAATGTCCCAGCCATTCTCCATACCCCATTGATGTCAGGCGCCAATGCCATCCATGGTGTAGTGGTGGTCGGAGCTATTATCGTCATGTTACAGGCTTCCCCTGACAATTATATGGCATTGACTGTTGGCTTTCTGGCCGTAGTAGTGGGGACCCTAAATGTAATCGGTGGATTTGTAGTCACCGACAGAATGTTGGAGATGTTTAAGAAAAAACCGAAGAAATCATGAGTTTAAACATACTTGAAATAAGCTATTTGATAGCTTCTTTGACCTTTATCATAGGGTTAAAAATGCTTAGCCATCCTGACTCTGCAAGGAAAGGGAACCTAATTGCAGCGGTAGGGATGCTGATTGCCATACTCGCTACCTTGACGTTGTACCAGGACTTTGATCAGGCGAAAATGATCAATTATGGATTGATTTTCGGGGGATTGGTTGTGGGCACCGTTATCGGAACCATTATGGCAAAGAGGGTACAGATGACTTCCATGCCGCAAATGGTTTCCTTCTTCAATGGCATGGGAGGTGCATGTGCGGCTCTAATTGCGATAATCGAATACCAACATCACCAACATACCACTGTTACCGGTTTTGATGGAGAACTTTTGGTGATGCTCTTGGGATTGTTGATCGGTTCAGTTTCGTTTTCAGGGTCTTTGATTGCCTATGGGAAATTAGAAGGAAAAATTAAAGACAGGGTTTTACCGATGAATCAGGCAATCAACATGATTATGTTGGGCGCCATCATTGTATTGATCGCTTATCAGTTATTTGTGGGCTCAACACCTTTCCAATTCTACATTCTATTGGCATTGGCCTTGGTATATGGCGTACTATTTGTAATGCCTATCGGTGGTGCAGATATGCCTGTGGTGATTTCCCTGCTCAACTCCTTTACGGGTATGGCTGCGGCCTTTGGCGGGTTCCTATATGATAACAAAGCCATGTTGACAGGTGGTATTTTGGTAGGTTCTGCAGGTACGATCTTGACCATTTTGATGTGTAATGCCATGAACAGATCACTGACCAATGTGTTGCTCGGGGCATTTGGAGGGGCAAGTGCAGGAGGTGCAAAAGGAGAAGCTGGTGATCAGACGGTACGGGAAATCAGTGTTTCCGATACCGCCGTACTCCTATCCTATTCTCAAAATGTGGTCATCGTACCCGGATATGGATTAGCGGTAGCACAGGCCCAGCACATTTGCCATGAGTTGGAGAAACTTCTGGAAGAAAAAGGAGTGGAAGTCAATTATGCCATTCACCCTGTTGCAGGAAGGATGCCAGGTCATATGAACGTCCTTTTAGCAGAAGCTGATGTTCCATATGAAAGGATGCAGGAAATGGAAGAGATCAATCCTAGACTGGCCAGCACAGATGTAGTAGTCGTGATTGGCGCCAATGACGTAGTCAATCCTGCAGCCAAAAACGATCCTTCCTCCCCTATATATGGCATGCCAATCCTTGAAGTTGACCAGGCCAAAAATGTCATCATTCTCAAAAGGGGTATGAGTGCAGGGTATGCTGGCATCGAAAATGAACTCTTTTTCTATCCAAAGACAAGAATGCTTTTCGGTGACGCAAAAGACACCTTACAGAAGCTTACCGCGGAAGTTAAAGAAGTGTAAAATAATTTAGGGTAACCTTAAGGAAGGTGAAGTGAAAATCTTTTTGCCACTTTCATTAAAGCCCAAAAATTTAAACAAAAAGAGAAGGCCATTTCTGGCCTTCTCTTTTTTGAACCAAATTACTTTATTGTCTTTGGATGGCTATCTTCTCAAATTCACAGTAAAATAAAGGTTTAATGATACTGCTCTATACATTTCCGATACAACATTGAATAACTTTAACAAGATTAGGATTTACATTTAAAGTTATAAGGAAGGGATGGCTACAGAATTCATGTGGCCGAATACTGTATATTCTAGGAAATTCTGGATAGTATCTTGCTAGTTGATGTTATTGAATTGGGTCATAGAAAGGATATCTATTGAATCGGAAAAGGACTTACATGAATGTGCTTTTCATTTGCCTGCTTGCACTAAAACGCATTTATTAAAAGATAAAACCCTCCTAGAAGAGAAAATAATCCTGCAATAGATAATTTTACATCTCCAATAGTGACTCCTCCTTTTTTCTTGTATACCCCACCTCTAATTTGAATAATCAAAATAATTATTGAAAAAAGAATAAATAACATTCCAATAAGTGAGTTGAAAACATCCATAAATCTTATTTATTCTTTATTCATCTACTTCAGTTACATCAAATTTCCATTTTTACGTGGATCATACTAAGCATTTTTGAAATTCAAATGTACGCTGAAAGAAATTTGCCCCCTTTTATCTTTACAATTTGTAAATGCTCTTTAGTAGTTGTCCAGATCACTAAACTTTAAGCTAATTACAAATTTGAATTCATAAATAATATAGATGCTTTTGACAACCTTATGGGACCTTATTGGTGCATTTGTCAAAATTCACAAAGAGAGATTAGCGTCACAAATTTAAATATCGATTTTGGCAATGATTAAAACAAATACTGGTAATCTTAACCTGAATCAATCAAAAACAGACAAGATCCCAACAAATAAGAGATGGTGACCTAAAGTGGCCTTTTTTTTGTGATTTAAAGTTGAAATAAACCAACAACTTTTATCTCTTTGTTATTATGAAAAAGACTTTCGCTATCCTGACCCTGCTATTTATTGTCCATCATACTGCATTTGGACAAAATTCATTTATCGGTATCCAAAACAGTCAGCGGAAAAGTATACATAGCGTATGGATGAACCCCGCTGAAATCAACCATCTCCATAAAAAAATAGAAGTGAACTTTTTCTCAGTACAAGGTTCCTTTGGAAATAATATCATTTCTTTCCAGGATGTGCTCAAAGACAGAGAAGATGTGCTCAATTTGGCATTTGAAAGAGCTGATGGACCAGTTAATGTCAGGTCTAACATAGAAATAATCGGTCCTTCCATTGGTTTTAAAATGGATAGGTGGGCTTTTGGAATTTCAACTCAGGCATTTGCCAGTGGGCACATGATTGACCTTGACCCTAAACTTGCAGAATCATTCTCTTCCAATAATTTCACAGGGAGAAGTAATATTATCAATATCAACAGTCCTTTCAACCAAAGGGTAAACATTTCAGGATGGACAGAAATTGGATTCACAGCCGGATTCGAACTTATCCGTCTTGCTGAACACAGCCTTTCTGTGGGGGGAACTTATAAATTGCTTTTCCCTTACAATTATATCAATGTCGGTGTAAACCAAATTAACGGCACCCTGGTCCAAAACGATTTTGAGTTTAGTTTGACCAACACTACAGGAAGAGTCAATTTAAGCTATGCTGATGAGGCTTTGGATGCAGGTTCGTTTACTTTTTCCGTTAACCCTTTTAATTTCAGCCAACTTAGTGGGTATGGTGTAGACCTAGGTGCTAATTACAAATGGAAAGACCCTCAAGGTGGAAGCAAACTGAATGCAGGCCTGGCTTTGAGGAATATTGGTCAGATGCGATTTGGTCGCAATCAGACAAACAACACATACAATATCAACATCCCTGAAGGTGAGTCTTTTAGGATTGACCAGCTGGAGGGTAGTTTGGAGGAAATCAACCAACAACTGGTCAATAGTGGCTATTTTAGTATTGACAGACAAAGAGAGGGAGTACTTACAAATTTACCAACCCTAATCTCAGCCTATGGAGAACTCAAACTCAGTAAATCTTTTTATATGAGTCTCTATGGACAACAACGGTTTAATTCCCAGAATGACAACAATCAGTTGGTGGCCCAAAATATTCTTGTTCTTACCCCTAGATTGCTTTTTGGCAATTTTGAAATATACTCCCCATGGACAAGTTATGAAGTTGCCGGCATTACAGGCGGGTTAGGCCTAAGATATGGAGGATTCTTCTTGGGCAGTAACTCTATCATAACAGGACTCATTGCCGACACCAAACAGGCCGACTTTCATATTGGATTGAGTTGGGGATTTGGCAATAATTAAAAAAACAAGCATATTTTTTTATATTTACACAATTAACCAGTCGATTTATTAAACATATTCATGCTGAATCATATAAAAATTGCCATAATTGGCTGTGGAAATTTAGGCACTTCAATAGTCAACGGACTATTGGAGCAAGAGGATTTTTTGGCACAGAATCTACACATTACGAAGCGAAACCCTCATAATCTTTTGCATTTACAGGACAAAGGTGTAAGGGTACATTCCGATAATTTAATTGCAGCAAAAGAAGCTGATTTGGTGATTTTAGGTGTGAAACCATTTAATGTATCAGCAATATTAAAGGAAATCAAGCCTGTCTTGGACCCTAAAAAACAAGTGATCGTCTCCTTGGCCACAGGGATCACTTTGGATGAAATGTTTGTAGTCCTTGATCCAAAAACCATTGCGTTTAGGGCGATGCCGAATATAGCCGCAGACATACGGGAATCCGTTACTTGCATCTGTTCGAGAAATAGTACAGAAAAAGAGGACAAACAAGTGAAAGCGCTTTTTAATAGCATTGGATTTTCGATCAGCATTGATGAAAACTTGATGGAAGCAGCGACTGTTTTAGGTGCATGTGGCATCGCTTATGTACTCAGGTTTATGAGAGCCATGATCCAAGGCGGAATCCAGATCGGTTTTGATGCCAAAACAGCTAGTCAAATTGTCAATCAGACGGTAAAAGGTGCCGCAGAGCTAATGATCCAAAAAAACATACACCCTGAAGAAGCCATTGATAAAGTAACTACACCAAAGGGCTGCACTATTGTTGGGCTGAATGAAATGGAGCATCAGGGATTTTCTGCAGCAATGGTCAGAGGCGTACTTGCATCTTATCAAAAGATAGAAAAAAATTAAGCGCCCTTAAAAACAAATTCACTAGAATTGAGCTTGTTATAACCGAATCAACCGCATTTACTTCAAATATCTTTGATGCCCAATTCAGATTTTAAAAGGGCAATAAGATGACCCTCCAAAAGAGAAATAAAATAATTTTCCGCCAGATTTTATTTTTCCGTAGCATTTGTCTAAATTTGCGGTCTTGAAATAGCTGGAGGAGTCGTGAAATTCTTAAGAGCATATAACATTGATGTCATCAAACTGAAAGAGGGTAAGCATAATTTTACCTTTGACGTCAAAGATGAATTCTTTAAATTTTACGAAGCCGAAGATTGGGTCAACGGAGCCAATATCACAGTAGATGTATTGATCAACAAGACAGTTTCTGTCATGGAAGCTGATTTCAACTTCTCTGGAACGATCAGGTTAACCTGTGATAGAAGCCTGGAAGAGTTTGATCATCCCATCAGTTTTACCCAAAAGGTAATTTATAAATATGGGCCGATCGAACAGGAAATCAGCGAGGATGTATTTATGATCACAAGAGACACTCCGAGTATCAATGTGGCTCAATTGATCTATGAATTCATTCTTTTGGCAATTCCAGCTAAAAAAATCCATCCGGATTACTTGGAAGAGATGGATGAAGAGGATTTTGAGGAAGAAGGCAGTTTAGTTTACCTCTCAGATGAAACAGATGAAGAATTTGAACCGGAAGAAACTGAACCCTTAGAGGATCAAGATCAACCGGTAGACCCTAGATGGGAAATATTGAATAAATTAAAGAAAAAAGATTAATCTAAAATAGTATAGAGATGGCACATCCTAAACGCAAAATTTCGAAAACAAGAAGAGACAAAAGAAGAACTCACTATAAGTTGACAGCTCCAGGTCTTGCACAATGCCCTACGACAGGCGAATTCCATTTGCCACATAGAGCTTTTTGGTTAGACGGTAAACTGTACTATGGTGGACAGGTAATCATGGAGAAAGAAGTTCTTGCTTAATTATTACACAAAAGGCCTTTTATATTAAATCCATCCCGGATCTTATCAGGGATGGATTTTTTTTTGGTAAAAAACAGTGCTAATAGCCTTAACTTGGGTGACATGTATTCTAAAACCTGAAAATCTTTGGTGAAAAAGTTCATTTTAGATAATTTTGACACCTTGCTTAAAGGACTAAACATTGACCTCAAGCTTATCAACCATAAAGCATTATAAGCCAAAACATTACCACGCAATGGTATTGAACTGGCTAAAACCCACATTTAATGAAAAAAACAAGAGCAGTTATTACGGGCGTTCAGGGTTGGGTACCGGAGTATGTATTGACCAACCGGGAACTTGAAACGATGGTGGACACCAACGATGAGTGGATTGTCACCAGGACCGGCATCAAAGAAAGAAGAATTCTAAAAGGAGAAAATCAAGGAACATCAGTTATAGGCATCAATGCAGTAAAAGGACTTCTAAAAAAGACCAACACTGACCCTGAAGATATTGATTTGATTATATGTGCTACGGTTACTCCCGATATGCCGTTTCCAGCGACTGCCAACCTGATTGCAGATGGTGTAGGCGCAAAAAACAGTTACAGTTTTGATATTTCGGCAGCGTGTTCCGGTTTCTTGTACGCCTTGACCATGGGAAGCCAATTTATTGAAACAGGCATGCACAAGAAGGTTATTGTAGTAGGAGCAGATAAAATGTCCTCCATTATTGATTATCAGGACCGTGCAACCTGCATCATTTTTGGTGATGGAGGTGGTGCTGTATTATTAGAGCCAACTGAAGAGGAAGTAGGTGTAATGGACTCCTTACTTCACGCAGATGGTGCAGGCGCCCCATACCTACACATGAAAGCCGGAGGCAGTAGAAAACCAGCATCCATTGAAACTGTGAATGCGAGAGAGCATTACGCTTACCAAGAAGGATCTACTGTTTTTAAATTTGCCGTTACCAATATGGCAGAGGTGAGTGCGCAGGTCATGGAAAGAAATAACCTAAAGGCTGAAGATGTGGCTTGGCTTGTTCCCCATCAAGCCAACAAAAGAATTATTGATGCCACTGCAAACCGTATGGGAGTAGGACCGGAAAAGGTCATGCTCAACATTGAAAAGTATGGCAATACTACAGCAGGCACTCTTCCACTTTGTCTTTGGGACTATGAATCACAACTCAAAAAAGGTGACAATATCATACTGGCTGCTTTTGGCGGAGGTTTTACATGGGGTGCGATTTACCTCAAATGGGGATATGATCCAAAGTAATTGAAACTATTAATCTGAATTTATATGGCATCAACAGCAGATTTCAAAAATGGACTATGTCTTGAAATGAACAATGACATTTACTCCATTGTAGAATTCCAGCACGTCAAACCTGGTAAAGGTGCTGCGTTTGTAAGAACAAAAATGAAAAGCCTTACCTCAGGAAAGGTTTTAGACAAAACATTCAATGCAGGCGAAAAAGTAACTACCGCTAGAGTAGAAAAAAGACCTCACCAATTCCTATATGCTGACGATATGGGATACCATTTTATGGACACAGAGACATTTGAGCAAATCCCAATACAAGAAAAACTGATTGAAAGAGCCAATTTGATGAAGGAAGGTCAAATGGTTGATATCTTGGTACATGCTGAGACTGAGACTCCCCTTTCTGTAGAGTTACCTCCTTTTGTTGAATTGATGATCACTTATACCGAGCCTGGTATCAAAGGAGATACCGCTACCAATGCTCTTAAACCTGCTACAGTAGAAACCGGTGCGACTGTTATGGTACCACTTTTCGTGGACCAGGACATCATGATCAAAGTTGATACAAGAGACGGATCTTACTCTGAAAGAGTAAAATAATTTTAAAAAGCTATGTGATTTACCTAAATTACATAGCTTTTGTATTTACCACCAATACAAACAGCCCAAACTAAATAGGGTATCCCTAAACTAAACTTATTATGAAAGCAAAAGAAATTCAGGAATTGATTGATTTTATTTCAAACTCTGGCTTAGCCGAAGTCAAAATAGAAACAGAAGAATTTAAACTTGCCATAAAAAAATATACTGAGGCTCCTGCTGTAAAGTTTGAAGCATCTCCAGTACCAGTTGCGGCACCAGTAGCTGCCGCTCCTGCTCCAGCGCCAACTCCTGCGGCTGCTCCCGCTGCGCCTAAAGAGGATACTTCCAAATATTTGGAGATCAAATCACCTATGATAGGAACCTTCTACAGAACCCCAAATCCGGACTCCGAGCCATTCGTAGGAGTTGGAGATGTCGTGACTGCGGGACAAACCGTTTGTATCATTGAGGCAATGAAATTATTCAATGAGATTGAGTCAGAAGTTTCTGGAAAAATTGTAAAAGTTTTGGTTGATAATGCCCAGCCAGTAGAGTACGATCAGCCATTGTTCTTGGTTGATCCAGCAGGTTAATTTTTGTATCACCAATCGATTTTACCGTGTTTAAAAAAATATTAATAGCAAACCGTGGAGAAATTGCCTTAAGGGTTATCCGTACCTGCAAAGAGATGGGAATCAAAACTGTGGCAATTTACTCTACAGCCGATAAAGAGAGCTTGCATGTGCGATTTGCAGATGAGGCGGTATGCATCGGCCCGGCACCAAGCCGTGAATCATATTTGAACATCCCCCGAATCATCGCAGCAGCTGAGATTACCAATGCAGATGCTATTCACCCTGGTTATGGATTCCTTTCGGAAAATGCCGAATTCTCCAGAATATGTGAAGAGTATGGCATCAAATTCATTGGTGCAAGTCCTGAGATGATCAATAAAATGGGAGACAAAGCCACTGCTAAGGCTACCATGAAAATTGCAGGAGTTCCCACTATTCCTGGATCAGAAGGTCTTTTGGACAATATCGAAGAAGGTGTCAAATTGGCCAATGAAATGGGGTATCCTGTAATCCTCAAAGCGACTGCCGGAGGTGGTGGTCGTGGCATGAGAATTGTTAAGCAGGAGAGTGAATTCAAGAAAGCTTGGGACGATGCCCGTCAAGAAGCAGGAGCTGCCTTCGGCAACGATGGTCTCTATCTTGAAAAATTCGTGGAAGAACCCAGACATATCGAAATCCAAATCGTAGGTGACAGCACCGGAAGGGCTTGCCATTTATCCGAAAGAGACTGTTCTATCCAAAGAAGACATCAAAAACTGGTTGAAGAAACCCCTTCTCCATTCATGACGGATGAACTGCGTGAAGCAATGGGACAAGCTGCCATCAAAGGCGCTGAAGCCATTGGTTATGAAGGTGCGGGAACTATTGAATTCCTAGTTGACAAAAACCGTAATTTTTACTTCATGGAAATGAATACCCGTATTCAGGTAGAACATCCAATTACAGAAGAAGTAACCGATTTCGATTTGATCAAGGAACAAATCAAAGTAGCTGCCGGCGAAAAGATCTCAGGTAGAAACTATTTCCCTAAGCTATATGCTATGGAATGTAGAATCAATGCGGAAGATCCGGCAAATGGCTTTCGTCCTAGCCCCGGCAAAATCAACAACTTGCACATGCCTGGAGGAAAAGGCGTCAGGGTGGATAGCCATGTGTATGCAGGATATGTCATCCCGCCAAATTATGACTCCATGATCGCCAAATTGATCGTAAGTGGTCAATCGAGGGATGAAGTCATCGTCAGAATGAAAAGAGCCTTGGAGGAATTTGTGATTGATGGCATCAAAACCACTATCCCTTTCCACATCGCCCTCTTGGAAAATGAAGACTTCAAAGCAGGTAATTTTACTACCAAATTCCTGGAATCATTTGATTTCAGTGTGATTAAAAAATAAAAAAAATCCGGCTTCAGGCCGGATTTTTTGTTTCAACTTGTTCACTTTTCAAGTGTTATTGATTCGTAAGCCATCAGTATCAGGTTACACCTCTGTTCCTTATTATTCGTAGACCCCAAGAATATCAAACACGAAAGCATATTCTAAAGCAATTTCTTTCAATCTTTCAAATCGACCACTTGCCCCTCCATGACCTGCATCCATATTGGTATAAAGAAATAGCTTATTTTGATCTGTTTTCTTTGTCCTCAGTAATGCCACCCACTTGGCTGGCTCCCAATATTGCACCTGAGAATCATGTAGACCTGTAGTAACCAAAAGGTTTGGATAATCTTTTTCCTCCACGTTGTCATAAGGGGAATAAGAAAGCATGTATTCATATTGTTCCTGAATATTAGGATTACCCCACTCCAACCACTCAAATGTAGTCAAGGGAATAGATTCGTCCATCATCGTTGTGACCACATCAACAAAAGGCACCGCAGCGATCACTCCTCTGTAGGTTTCAGGAGCCATATTCACCACAGCTCCCATCAATAAACCTCCTGCACTTCCTCCAGAAGCAAAAAGTTTATCTTTGGCCACATAACCATTATCCTGTAGCCATTTGGAGCAATCAACGAAGTCTGTGAAAGTATTCTTTTTATTCATCATTTTACCATCTTCGTACCACTCTCCTCCCATTTCCTGTCCTCCACGAACATGTGCAATGGCAAAGACAAATCCCCTATCCAATAAACTCAATCTCGTACTACTAAAAGTCGGCTCCATAGAGTACCCATAAGACCCATAAGCATAAATCCATCCAGGCATGGATCCATCTTTCTTAAACTTGTCTTTTCTGTAAACGATGGAAACAGGAACCCGCTTTCCATCCCTGGCTGGCACCATCACCCTTTCGGTAACATAATTGGATTTATCAAAATCTCCCAATACAGGCTGTTCCTTCATCAAGGTTTTTTCCTTTGTCTCCATATCATAGTCATAAGTGGAGTTTGGAGTGGTCATAGAGGTATAAGAGTACCTCAAAACCTTGGTTTCAAAGGCTGGATTATAGGCAATTCCTGCTGAATAAGCAGGTTCATCAAATTTCATTTCATATTCGGAACCATCAGCCCACTTCACAATCCTAATCTTGGCAAGACCTTCAAAAGTCTCCTGGATTGCCATGTAATCTTTAAAGTAATCAACACCTTCCAGGAAAATATCCTCTCTATGTGGAATGACATCTTTCCAATTCCCTTGACCTGAATTGGTAATAGGTGCTTCCACCAACCTGTAATTGACCGCATTTAAGTTGGTATGGATATAAAACTTATCCCCTCCTGCATGGTCTACAGCATACTGCACATTATCCTGGACAGGCTCAATTAACTTAGGCTTAGCGGGCTTATCTGCATCGACAAACATGGCATAAGAAGCATCAGTCCTTCCAGAACCGATAATGACATATTTCTTAGATTTCGTTTTGGTCACATAGCAATCAAGCGTTTGATCATTTTCCTCAAAAACCAGTTCATCTTGATGGCTCACATTTCCTAAAAGATGCCTTTTCACCTGAAAAACCCTCAAAGTTTGTTTGTCCGGTACCGAATAGTAAAAGGACTTGTTGTCATTGGTCCAAGCAACCCCACCTCTGGTGTCTTCTATCCTATCAGTTAGAAGCTCGCCAGTTCTGAGATCTTTCACCATAATGGTGTAAAAATTCCTCCCTTGTGTATCCATAATGATAGCCGCCAAATTATGATCAGGACTTACAGAAGTATAAAAATTGAGGTAAGGCTTGTCTTTCCCCAATTCATTACCGTCCATAATAATTTCTTCCGGAGCATCCAAAGAGCCTTTTTTCCTGCAGTATATGGGATATTCTCCCCCTTCTACATAGCGAACATAATAGTAATAGTCATCCAATCGGTAAGGCACGGAAGAATCATCCTCCTTGATTCTGCTCCTCATTTCGTTGAAAAGCTTTTCCTGAAACACCTTGGTATGTCCCATCATGGTATCCAAGTACTGATTTTCAGCATTCAGGTAATCAATCACAGCAGGATCTTCTCTATCATTGAGCCAATAGTAATTATCCACACGGACATGCCCATGCTTAGCTATTAATTCAAATGGTTTCACTTCAGCCACAGGCGGCTGAACATCAGGCAATATTACTCCAGGTTCTTGTTTAGAACAGGCCATATTTATTCCTATTATAAATGTTAAAAGATAAATGTTTGTTGTTTTCATAGTGGTTGGAATTTCAAAGCAATGGCAATTTAAGGGCATAAGTTAGAAAAAAACCGAAGATTTTAATCATCTTCGGCTTTTGATTTTTTACCTAAATTTCCCCTTCAACATTGCCAGCTTGGCTGCCAAATCTCCCTCTACCTCAGGCTCTTCTCTTCGTTTCTTTTCTCCAGCAGGCTTGGACTTCCCTCTCTCGGCAAATGGATCAGACTTCATGCTCAATCCGATACGCTTTCTAGGAATATCCACTTCCATCACCGTCACTTCTACTTTCTGATTGACGCTGACGACATCAGCAGGATCATTCACATACCTATCTGCCAAATGACTTAGGTGAACCAAGCCATCCTGATGCACACCTATGTCTACAAAAGCACCGAACTTGGTGATATTGGTGATGATACCGGGCAACTTCATCCCTACCTTTAGGTCTGAAATCTCATTGACCCCTTCCTGAAAATTGAAAACCTCGAAAGTCTCTCTTGGGTCTCTTCCTGGCTTGGACAATTCATCCATAATATCCTGCAAAGTTGGCAACCCTACAGTCTCAGAAACATAATTCTTCAAAATGATCTTGGATCTCAATTCTTCAGAACTCATCAAATCAGTCAGTTTGGCCCCAATATCTTTGGCCATTTTTTCCACAAGGTCATACCGCTCAGGGTGTACTGCTGAAGCATCCAAGGGGTTGGTGGCATTGCGGATCCTCAAGAACCCTGCTGCTTGCTCAAATGCTTTATCGCCCAATCTCGGCACTTTTCTGATTTCATCCCTGCTCTTGAATGGTCCTTTTTCATTTCTGTAGTTCACTATATTCTGCGCCAATACAGGGCCTAATCCGGAAACATAGGTCAGCAATTGCTTTGAGGCAGTATTGACTTCTACCCCTACCCCATTCACACAGCTCATTACTGTATCATCTAAAGAATTTTTCAAGGCTCCTTGATCTACATCATGCTGGTACTGTCCAACCCCAATAGATTTAGGATCAATCTTCACCAATTCGGCAAGAGGATCCATTAGTCTTCTACCAATCGACACCGCACCTCTGACCGTAAGATCATAATCCGGAAACTCTTCTCTTGCTACATCAGAAGCAGAATAGATAGAGGCACCACTTTCATTCACCATTGTCACAATTACGTGCTTAGGTAAACCTAAGGATTTTACAAATGCCTCAGTTTCCCTACTCGCCGTTCCATTTCCTATCGCAATGGCTTCCACATGGTGTTTTTCTACCAAATGCCTAACAGTCGCCCCAGCCTCCGCAATTTTCTTCTGAGGTTCATTTGGGAAGATAGTGTCGTAACTTAGCAATTGGCCTTGCGGTCCAAGACAAACAGTTTTACAGCCTGTTCTGAACCCAGGGTCTATAGCCAAGACAGATTTTTCTCCCAAAGGAGCTGTCAACAACAGCTGTCTCAGGTTTTCCGCAAAAACCTTAATCGCTTCTTCGTCTGCTTTCTTTTTGGTATAAAGCCTTACCTCTGTTTCCATGGAAGGTTTCAAAAGTCTCTTATAACAGTCTTTGATGGCCATTCGGACATGTTCTACTGCAGCATTAGCGGCATTTTCCAAAATCATATTCTCCATCAATGTAATCGCAGATAACTCATCCGGACAGGAATCCAACATCAAAAATAATTCCTTCTCTCCTCTTCTCATGGCCAAAACCCTGTGAGAAGGCGCCGATTTTACAGGTTCCTTCCAGTCAAAATAATCTTTGTATTTGATAGCTTCCGCTTCTTTACCGGGTATTACTTTGGAAACAAACTCCCCTTCTTCAATGAACAGGTCCCGCATTTTCTTCCTCAACTCAACATTCTCATTGACCCATTCGGCAATGATATCTCGTGCGCCCTGAAGTGCTTCTTCAATGGAATTCACTTCTTTTTCAGCATCGATGTATCTCTCAGCTTCAGCCTCAAGGTCAAATGATCCCTGTTCAAAGACTTTGCTTGCCAAAGGTTCCAACCCTTTTTCCCTTGCGATAGTTGCCTTGGTCCTTCTTTTGGGTTTGTAGGGTAGATACAAATCCTCTAACATTGACATGGTCTCGGCAGCGTTGATTTTGCCTTCCAGTTCAGGTGTGAGTTTACCTTGCTCCTGAATGGATTTCAGGATGGCTTCCCTTCTTTTATCCAAATCCCGTAACTGTTGTATCCTATCCCTGATAGCTGCTACCTGAACCTCATCGAGGCTACCGGTAACTTCTTTTCGGTACCTGGAAATAAAAGGAACAGTGGCTCCTTCATCCAACAATTCAATGGTATCGGTAACCTGCTTTACCTTAATTTGAAGCTCTTCGGCTACTTTTATAAAATGATTGATATTCATATAAAAACTTGATTGATCAAATGGGACCGCAAAGTAAGAAGACCAATTAGTCCATCAAAAGAAACCTTTTTGAAAATCTCAATAGAAAGAGTAAAAATCTGAATGACTGATAAAATGATTTAGTATGACTTTAACCACCAATTATTTAATCTGCAATTATAAGAGAATGCTTAAGATTGATTCTAAGCCTTCTAACCCAAAACCTCTAGAAAATAACATCTGGATGAAAACCAATAGGACCAGACCTCAAACTTGTAATTTTCAAGAAACTGGCTCATCCCCATTTTTGAAACTTAAGTCTGGTATCAATTGTCACAGGAAAATAAACAGTAGTTTCCTTAATTTGTATCATCATTAAACTAATAAAAATGATTGACTGGAAAAAAGAAGCCAAGAGTTGGGGCATAATGATTGCCATTTTCGCCTTTTTATATTTTACAGGATTGATTACACCGATTATGGGAGGATTGCAATCCCTCTTATTGAAAACCGGCATCAAAAAGCCTAAAATCACATTGGTGGACAAATCAAATACTGATTTCTCATATCAGGGTGCTTTTCTAGATATGGAAGGCAATAGAGTAAATCTTGAAGATTACCGAGGAAAGGCCGTTTTTATCAATCTATGGGCTACTTGGTGCCCTCCATGCAGGGCGGAAATGCCTCATATTTCAGACTTATATGACAAGGTCAAAGACACCGAAAACCTTGAATTCCTGATGATCGCCTTGGATAAGGAATTGGCAAAAAGTAAAAACTTCATGGACAGCAAGGATTTTTCCTTCACCTCAGTTCATGCTTCCTTTGGCCTAAACGAATCCCTGCAAAGCCAATCAATCCCCACCACCTTAGTGGTAAGCCCTCAAGGTGAAATCGTCTTTTACCAAGAAGGAATGAGTAACTTTGATACGGAAGAATTCAGAAACTTCTTGATTCAGACCAGTAAAAAGTAACCCCCAGAAGGCAACACTTGCCTTTTATCGTGCATATATTGACAGATAAGATAACTCCGTTTTGAGATCAGGCATTTATTCTCGATTTTGAAGGATAAATGCCTTTTCTATGAAAACCTATTCTAAACTTATTTTTACTTTCCTCCTCATTTCTCTAAATCTTCAGGAAGCAAGTGCCCAAAAAAAGCTTTGGTACCAACAGCCTGCTTCCCAATGGGAAGAGGCACTCCCCATTGGGAATGGAAGAATGGGTGCCATGGTTTTTGGAAATACCGACAAGGAACGCATTCAGCTCAATGAAGATTCTCTCTGGCCGGGAGGACCTAATGACTGGGGATTAGCTGAAGGAAATCCTGATGACTTAGAGGCGATCAGGCAACTATTGATCAAAGGAGAAAATAAACAAGCAGACTCTTTATTGGTCGCTAAATTTTCAAGAAAAAGCATTACCCGATCCCATCAAACTATGGGGGACCTTTGGCTTGAACTCAACCACCATCACATCTCTGATTACAGACGCGAACTTGACCTCGACCAAGCATTAGTCAGTGTGAGTTATAAAGTGGATGGTTATGATTTTTTACAGCAAGTATTTACTTCAGCTCCAGACCAAGCCACCATTATCCACCTTCAATCCTCCCATCCCGAAGGCATCAATGGATCTGTCAGCATGAGCAGACCTGATGACCAGGGATATCCCACTGTGAAAGTTCAGGCCACCTCTACCAAAAGCTTGCAGATGGACGGAGAGATTACCCAAAGAAAAGGGATGATTGACTCCAAACCCAGTCCGATTCTACATGGAGTACGATTTCAAGCCTTGGCCTGGTTGGACAATAAAGGAGGGAATCTTAAACAAAATGGTGATAAAATCGAACTAGAAGGCGTTCAAGAACTAACCATTAAACTGATTAGTAACACCTCTTATTATCACAGTGATTTTAAAGGGAAGAACCAAGAGCATCTACTCAAAATCAAGGACAAAGACTTTGAAGCACTCTTTCAGGCACATATTAAAGATTATCAGGCATTGTTTCATAGAGTACGCCTAAACCTAGGAGAGGAACCAACAGAGGATCTAGCAACTAATGTCAGAATTCAAAAAGTAAAAGAGGGCCAAACAGATCTTTATCTAGAATCTTTGCTTTTTGACTTTGGGAGGTACCTGTTAATTTCATCTTCCCGGCCAGGTACCTTACCTGCCAACCTTCAAGGGATATGGAACAGACATATTGAAGCACCTTGGAATGCAGATTACCACATGAATATCAATCTTCAGATGAATTATTGGCTAGCAGAGGTCACCAATTTATCAGAACTACATGAGCCATTCTTTGATTATATGGACCAATTGATTCTCAGTGGCAAAAAAACTGCTCAGAAAACTTATGGCATGCGTGGAGCAGCATTAGCGCATGGCTCAGACCTTTGGCATATGACTTTTCTCCAGTCTGCCCAAGCCTATTGGGGCTCCTGGATGGGTGCAGGAGGATGGATGATGCAGCATTTCTGGGAAAGGTACCTCTTTACAAATGACAAAGGATTCCTTGAAAAAAGATTTCTCCCCGCTATGGAGGAAATAGCGAAGTTTTATGTGGACTGGCTGGTCCCCTATCCTTCAGATGGACTTTTGGTTTCATCTCCATCAACCTCTCCCGAAAACAGCTTTATCAATGCCAAAGGAGAGTCTGTCGCTTCTACCATGGGAGCAGCCATGGACCAGCAGATCATCGCTGAAGTTTTTGACAATTACATTAAAGCCTGTGAAATATTGGCCAAGACCCCACCACTTTTGGCTGAAGTAAAGGAAAAAAGAAAAAATCTCAGATCAGGTCTGCAGATTGGAAAAGATGGCAGGTTGATGGAGTGGGATCAAGAGTATGAAGAACCTGAAAAAGGTCACCGGCACATGTCTCATTTGTACGCTTTTCACCCAGGAAATGCCATCACGAAAAATAAAACACCTGAATTGTTTGATGCCGTTAGAAAAACTTTGGATTACAGGTTGGCACATGGTGGAGCAGGCACGGGTTGGTCGAGAGCTTGGTTGATCAATTTCTCAGCACGACTTCATGATGGTGAAATGGCGCATGAGCATGTCAAAAAGCTTATTCAGATTTCCCTTTACCCAAATTTATTTGATGCTCATCCCCCTTTCCAAATTGATGGTAATTTCGGCTATACAGCGGGATTTGCCGAAATGCTTTTACAAAGTCACGATGGCTTCATCCATATCTTACCTGCTTTGCCCGAAGCTTGGAAAAAAGGAAGCATCAAAGGTTTGAAAGCAAGAGGAAATTATACCCTGGATCTAAGCTGGGACAATGGAGCGCTTAGAAGCTTAAGCTTATTTGCTCCAATCGGTGGCAAGACAAAATTGAAATATCAGGGAAATATTATTGAAGTAGAATTGGGGAAAGGCGAAAGGTTTGAAATGGATTTTGAGTAATAAGCACGGAAAGGTTTTCAAAATACCTATTCCAGAACTGCGGTTCAAATCTTTTGGGTTGGGACCGTAGCATGGGGGGGTTGATCCTGATATTCAGATTCTGAGGTCCGTGCCGGAGAACGAGCCCCTCAAGAAACGTTATAAAAAAGACGTGAAACTTTCCTTCCTAACGGCATTAATTCAAGCAAAACGGAGCACAATTACCACCAATTTCCTGATCAAATCTTAGAAAGCATATCCAAAGCCAACACCTACCCAAAGTGGCCAAAATCCATTTTGATTAAAGATCGGGTTCATGTTGGCTTTAAAAGTAAATCCCCCATCTACAGGAATTCTCCTATATCCTAAATTCAAGGTACCCATAAAAGCAGGTGTATCTCCAGAATTCAAGATAAAATCAAAATCTTTCCAAATCCTTGGTTCTCCATTATTCCAATCATTATATCGCTCCCGATAATAAATAAACGTTGCACCTCCTCCCAATTCAAAGAAATGTTTCTGCTTGCCGAATAACTTGTTTACCTGAAAAGGCATGGTTAACAATCCCTCAGACCGCCAATTATTATTGAAAGCCCAACCACCTGCACCTACCCGCATTCCCCAGGAATTGATGTCTTCTTTATTAAAACGGAAATCATAATTAAAAGAATAAGCCAAACCAGCACCACCCAGTTCCAAATAAACCGATTGTGTTCCTGGTGCTTGGGCATATCCACAATTTTGAATTAAAAACATAAAGGAAAATAAAAAAAGCAGTCTTTTCATAATTTTTTGATTTATTCAAATGCTAAATTATAAATATCAAATTACCAAACAAATAGTTTAAGCGTTTTTTTCTTATAACTGACGAAAAGTATGAATATGTATTTTTTTAGGATTAAAAATCACAGAACAACAGGCATCACTATTTTAACTTTAAAAATTGATGAAAAAATTAACCCCTCCAAGAGTTAAAGTTTTTTGGAGGGGTTACAAACCTGGAAAGGTTAGAAAAGAAGTTTATTTCGCTGGAAGCACTTGACTGGCCACTTCCCCAAATCCAACCCTAATTCCATCTTTCTCTGAATAACCTTTCATGATAATTGTATCTCCATCATTGATAAATTTTCTTTCGCCACCTTCCACTAACTGTATCGGTTTGGTACCCTTCCAAGCAAGTTCGAGCATAGAACCAAAGCTATCCTCTGTAGGGCCAGAAATAGTACCTGAAGCCATCATATCGCCGACATTGATATTACAGCCATTAATAGTATGGTGCGCTAACTGCTGGGCAATATTCCAGTACATATACTTGAAGTTAGAAGTACAGACTTTAGTAGGATTGAAGCCTTCAGGCTGTATGTAAACCTCCAATTGAATATCAAATGAATGGTCTTTTTCACATTTCAAATAAGGCAAAACTTCAGGTTCCTGAGCCGGACCTGCAACCCTAAATGGTTCTAAGGCTTCCAAAGTCACAATCCAAGGGGAAATACTGGAAGCAAAGTTTTTACCTAAGAATGGACCAAGCGGCACATATTCCCAAGCCTGAATATCTCTGGCTGACCAATCATTGAACAGCACAAAACCAAAGATATAATCCTCTGCATCTTCGGTACTGATAGTATCGCCCATTTTGGTAGGCCCTCCAGTGACAAATGCCAATTCCAACTCAAAATCCAATCTCCTACTCGGCCCAAATTCCGGCTTCTCCATATTGGGGTCCTTGAACTGTCCTTTAGGCCTATGAATAGGTATACCTGATGGAATTATAGAAGAAGCACGCCCATGATAACCAACAGGGAGATGTTTCCAGTTTGGCAATAATGCATTATCAGGATCCCTGAACATAGTGCCCACATTGGTAGCATGCTCCATACTGCTGTAGAAATCGGTATAATCACCAACTTTCACCGGCATCAACATTTTGGCTTCCTTACGGTTTACCATAGCCTTGCCACGACAAGTATGCTCTCTCAAAGCATCATTTTCCTCTTTTAGAAGATTTTGCACAATTTCCCTAACTTTTCTGGTAACTGATTTCCCAAGTCCGATAAAGTCATTCAAAGAGTCTCTCAGGAATATGTCATTAGGCAATTGAGATAATTCAGCAAAAAAACCTTCTTCATGCAAGACCGAGAGATCTACAATTTTGTCTCCAATAGCAACTCCAGCTCTGGGTGAAAGTCTCTTGCTTTCGAAAACTCCAAATGGAAGATTATAAATAGTGAAATCTGAATCTTTTGGTACTTGGACCCAAGAAGTCATGGGTGTCATATTTGGGTTACTCATCTTCAAAAGTTTTTTCCGTTGCAAAGGTAGACTTTTCAAGTAGAAGATAAAAACTCTTCATGTCCAACGGAAACTAGCCGACACAGTATCAAAAATGTTTTTAGGCAATCCCTTTACATCAGGAATCATTAAAAGACTTTTTAATTCTACAAAATTTAATTTTGAATTATACCGAATTTCAACATCATGTACCGACAATACCCCTAACAAAATACTTGAATTAATAGGCTGAAAAATTGTAAAACAACCTAATTTTCAGTAACTTACTAATCATTTAAATTTTCATTTCACACTTTAAATTAAAAGCGCCATGGGAGTCTTAAAAGTCATTGAAATTTTAGCCAACTCAAACAAAGGTTGGGAAGATGCTGCCAGAAATGCTGTTGCACATGCCTCCAAAACAGTAAAGCATATCAAGTCTGTTTACATTCAGGAACAAAGCGCTACTGTTACTAATGGAGAAATTACTTCTTACAGGGTCAATGCAAAAATTACATTTGAAATTGAAGATTAAACTGGGAACCGATATCCTTTACTTGTTGGATAAAAAAGGATATCGGTTTTCTTAATTCAATACCACCTCATATTCCTTTGATTGGGCAAAAATTTGAAGTCCGAGGAGTTTCCAATTGATTCGGCCATGAATTTTATACTCCAGACCCTCATCTTCCGGACCATTTATTTTTAATATATGGTTGGTTTCCCAATCAAAACCCAAAACCAAGCCACTTAAAGAGACGCCTAATGGGGTTAAAGCCGACACGTTTACTTCCTTTTGAGAATTGCATAAAAAATAATCAAAATAAACTGTTTGAATCAGATTACTTTCAAGCGCTAATCTCTCAAATCCTCTATAACCTTCATAATTGACACCATTCTCGGTCAAACATGGTGAAATAATCTCCTTTTCCTGCTCACTTATTTTTTTCTGTCCATTAGTAATCGCTCCTAAAGAAATTAATCCAACTAAAATTGCTATAAACCATCCGAATCTTGACTTCACAAAACCCAACCAATCAAAAAATAAAATGAACAAACCCAAAACCAAAGTTATGTTCAGCACAACCCAGAGTAAATACAACATAAATATATTGCGTCTAATTATCAAACTAAATATACTCCACTTTTCCATCCCTTCAAATAAATATTGAAAATATTATTCCTCTTGAGATGTTTGATATATTATCTTAAGTTCCGGCTATAGTCCAAAACATCCGAATTCCCCCCTTCCATTTCCGAAATCTTTGTAACTACACAAATCCCTAATTCCTTCACTGTCTTTTCACCTGTTCCTTTGCCCTACACAAATCCTGATTTCTCATAGTTCAGAAGCTTTTTTCTCTTAATTTTGCAACCTTGAAGTTTTAAAAACCTCTTTTATAAAATGTCACTAGCTACAAAATACAGTCCTGAAGCCGTTGAGGCAAAATGGTACCAATACTGGATGGAGCACAAATTTTTCTCCTCCCAAGTTGATCATAATAAAGAGCCCTACACCATCGTCATCCCTCCTCCTAATGTCACCGGAGTGCTGCACATGGGCCATATGCTCAACAATACCATTCAGGATGTTTTGGTCAGAAAGGCACGTATGGAAGGCAAAAACGCCTGTTGGGTTCCCGGCACCGATCATGCTTCCATCGCTACTGAAGCCAAAGTAGTAGCCATGCTAAAGGAAAGAGGAATAGATAAAAAATCACTTTCCAGGGAGGAATTCCTTACTTATGCCTGGGAATGGAAAGAGAAATATGGGGGCATCATCCTTGAACAATTGAAAAAACTGGGTGCCTCCTGTGATTGGGACCGAACCAAATTCACCATGGATCCCGACCTAAGTGATGCCGTTATTTCTGTTTTTGTGGACTTGTACAATAAAGGCAAAATCTATCGTGGCATCAGGATGGTCAACTGGGATCCACAGGGCAAGACTGCTCTATCAGACGATGAGGTGATCATGAAAGAAATCCAATCCAAGCTGTATTATATTAATTACAAAATAGAAGGCTCTGAAGATTTCCTGACCATTGCTACCACTCGTCCCGAGACCATCATGGCAGATGTGGCTATTTGCATCAACCCAAATGACCCAAGATTTACCCACTTGAAGGGCAAAAAAGCAATCATTCCACTGATCAATAGAGCTATCCCAATCATCGAGGATGAATATGTGGACATGGAGTTTGGTACAGGCTGTCTGAAAGTCACTCCTGCACATGATATCAATGACTACGAACTAGGCATCAAGCATAAACTTGAGGTTATTGACATCCTCAATGACAACGGTACCCTGAATGAAAAAGCACAGATTTTGGTTGGGGAAGACCGCTTTGTGGCCAGAAAGAAAATCGGCAAACTCCTGGAGGAAGCCGGGCAACTGGAGAAAATTGAGGAATACAAATCCAATGTTGGCCATTCTGAAAGAACCGATGCCGTTGTGGAGCCAAAACTATCTCTACAATGGTTCTTGCAAATGGAAGAGATTACCAAGCCTGCCTTGAGTTCGGTAATGGATGATACCATCCAATTGCATCCCCCTAAGTTCAAGAACATGTATCGTTCTTGGATGGAAAATGTACGTGACTGGTGCATTTCCCGTCAACTTTGGTGGGGACATCAAATCCCAGCCTTCTACCTGCCAAACGGTGAGTTTGTAGTCGCCAAAACCAAAGAAGAAGCCTTGGCATTGGCCAATGAAAAGTTCAATGCTTCCTACACCTTGGAAGACCTCAAGCAGGACGAAGATGTTTTGGACACGTGGTTCTCTTCCTGGCTGTGGCCGATCTCAGTATTTGATTCTGAAGTCTTCACTTCGGGCAAACCTAATGAAGACCTGAAATATTACTACCCTACCAATGACTTGGTAACTGCTCCAGAAATCCTTTTTTTCTGGGTGGCAAGAATGATCATCGCAGGCTATGAATATATGGGTGACATGCCTTTCAAAAATGTATACCTGACCGGTATTGTAAGGGATAAACTCGGCAGAAAAATGTCCAAATCCTTGGGCAACTCTCCGGATCCATTGGAATTGATCGCCAACTTTGGTGCTGACGGAGTGAGAACAGGCATGCTCTTCTCCTCTCCTGCCGGTAATGACCTTCCATTCGATGAGAAGTTGGTGGAGCAAGGAAGAAACTTCGCCAACAAAATCTGGAATGCCTTCCGACTGGTGAAGGGTTGGGAAATTGACGAAAAGGCTTCAGGAGCAGAAAATGCAGCCGCCATCCACTGGTTTGAAAACAGGTTCAATGAGGCCCTTACGGAAATTGAAGAACACTTCCAGAAATTCAGGATTTCCGACGCCCTAATGACCACCTACAAACTAGTTTGGGATGATTTCTGTTCTTGGTATCTTGAGATGATCAAACCTGCTTATCAGCAACCGATTGATAGGGCTACCTATGAAAAAACCATTGCCTTCTTTGAGGGTATCCTGAAAATCCTTCATCCTTTCATGCCGTTCCTGACCGAAGAACTTTGGCATCAGATCAAGGAAAGAACAGCTGATGAAGCATTGATCATATCGGCCTGGCCAAAAGCAAAAGCCTTCGAGGACAAGCCTATTGCTGAAGCGACGCAGATTTTCGAGGTGGTTTCCCAGATAAGAAATATCCGTTCCTCCAAAGGAATTTCTCCAAAAGAAGCCTTTGCCCTGACAGTAAATACTAAGCAGCCGGAACTCTATAGCAGATTTGAGGCGGTATTAAAGAAACTGGCCAACCTTTCTGAATTGAGCTTTGCAGAGAAAGCTGACAATGCAGTAAGTTTTGTAGTGAAGGCTGACGAGTGCTTTATCCCAATGGGAGAGCAGATTGATGTGGAAAAAGAAAAAGAAAACCTGATTAAAGAACTGGAATACACCAAAGGATTCCTGAATTCTGTGATGAAAAAGCTCAGTAATGAGCGCTTCGTGGCTGGAGCTCCCGCTGAAGTAGTAGAAAATGAAAAGAAAAAACAGGCAGATGCCGAGGCCAAAATCAAAACGCTTGAAGAAGCTTTGGCAAAGCTTGGATAATTAACAGTTCTTAAAAACATCAAAAATCCGAAGCGGCTATGCTTCGGATTTTTTTATTTTTACAAAATTCTTTTTTCAATAATTTTTTATTGTTTATCAATAATTTTTTTCCGATGTTTGAAATATAAAACATCTAAAGCCATGAAACTTCAACAACAATGGAAAGAAAAATGGGTAACCCAACCCGGTCTAATGCTGATCACCATAGTGATCTGGTCAATCTTCATAGGTCTTTGTATCAAAGCTGGCGCCTTGCTGTTTACTTTTGTTTACAGCCTATTTAATCCAGTTGTTGCCCAGGATCTTTTTGAAGGATTAAATCTTTACGAGCTATTGAACCAACATTTTTGGAATTACATAGGAGTTATGTCTTTTATTGTGCTCATCGCTGGTCAGAAAGCCCATTTGTTCTACCTGATGATCCTTGTATTTCTAAAAATTAACCTTGTGCACCCTTTTAGCAAAGAAGTTTCCAAGAGGATTTCAGAAATCAGTTACATGGCGCTTCAAATAGGGCTATCTATTATTCTTGCCTCCACTTATTTAAAATGGTTGGAAAAAAGAAGTTTCGATATCCCTTCCCTAGACGGATATCTTGGAGGAGCTTTCGAATACCTTTTGATGGCTGCTCTGATATATGCCATTGCCCAAGTCTTCAAAAGAGGGGTGGAAATCCAGGCTGAAAACGAATTAACTGTCTAAACCATGCCTATAATAGTAAATTTGGATGTAATGATGGCCAAGCGTAAAATGTCGCTCAATGAACTTTCTGAAAAAGTAGACATTACCCTATCCAATCTTTCCATACTCAAAACTGGCAAAGCGAAAGCTGTTCGCTTCAGCACCTTGGAAGCCATCTGTAAAGCATTGGATTGTCAGCCTGGAGATATTCTAGAGTTTGTAGAAGAATAAATTGTAAAATGAAAAAGCCTGTCAAAATACCGGCTTTTTCATTTGAAATATAATGTTTCATTCACTGTTCAAATGTAATCCCTGCAGGATTCGCTCCAAGCTGTTCCAAAATTTCACTTACTCCCTTTACCATAGGCTGTGGTCCACACACATAAAATTCTTGTGAAAAATCCTGAATTTTCTCTTTCAAAAATTCCATATTGACCCTACCAAATGAATGTCCTTCTAATTTTTCCTGGTCTAAAATAGAAATGAAATTATCTCCCAATAAATCGAAAAAATAAGATTCCATAATCACATCTTTTCCTTTTTTATTGGCAAAAATCAACGTATTGCCCACAAGTTCACCTTTGGCAGAAAGATCTTTTAAAATACTGATAAAAGGAGTAACTCCAGCCCCTCCGGCAATAAAAACTCCCTTTCCTTTGTATTGGATGGTTCCCCAAGGCTCTTCAATGATCAACTCCTCGCCTTCTGTCAAATCCTCAACCTTCTTAGTTACTCCATTATGGTCTCTATATGATTTGATCACAAATTCCAAAAAATGATCACTAGGGAGAGACGTAAAGGTAAAAGGCCTTTTTTTTTCCTTCCAACCTTCCTTGTTAATTGCAACCTCAGTTGCTTGACCAGGAGAAAAAGTATACCCCTTAGGTTTAGTAGTCTTGATCCTTTTAACATCATGGGTTAATGAAAATACGTCGGTAATTTTTACTGTATAGCTCATAAAATTTTCGGATTAGTTCTAATTAAACAAACAATTTCAAGCGGAATTGTTCAATCTAATCATTCCTAAACAAAAAATCCAGACTTACTTTAAAAATAAACTTTCCTTAATCTAAAATTTAAGCCCTCCTCACAAACTCTGATTTTAAGGCCATTGATCCAAAGCCGTCAATCTTGCAATCAATATTGTGATCTCCTTCGACTAAACGGATATTCTTAACCTTTGTACCCGATTTGATCGGTTTTGGAGCACCTTTTACCGGAAGATCCTTGATGATGACCACTGAATCACCATCAGCCAATATATTTCCATTGGCATCTTTGACAATGAAGCCTTCTTCTACTTTTTCTTCCTCGAGAGTCCAAACAAAACCGCATTCAGGACAGACCATTTGATGGTCCACTTCATAGGCATAAGGAGAATTACAGGCAGGGCAAGGTGGATGATTATTCATATTACAAAGATATGAATTAAAAAACTTTAGGTCTGCTTTTGATTAATTTACCAAACAGGATAAAACTTTGGTTATATTTTAATCATTTCACAAATAAACAAAAAACAGAATTTATAATGGAAATAAAGAATATTTTCAAATTAATTAATGAAGTATATTGAGTTTTTACAAAATTAAATATAAATTCAAACATCATGTTTACCATTGACAACATTGGCGCCCCATTACTGATATTGCTCTTTTTGGTAGAGCTTTATATCTCTTGGAAACATGAGCATAGCCATGACGAGATCAAAGATATGTTAGCCAATTTTGTGGTGGGCATGTGCATCCTCACAGTTGGACTTTTCATGAAAGGAGTTGCTTTTGCACTTTACAGCGTGGTGTATGAATACGCATTTTTCAAACCAGAAATCAACATTTGGGTATGGATCGCAGGTTTCTTTGCTTGTGATTTTATCATGTATTTGTTCCATTTGCTCGGTCACAAGTCAAGAATATTCTGGGCAGCACATGTTACCCATCACTCTTCGCTTCACTACAACATTTCTGTGGGATTTAGGGTGAATTTCCTTCATACCTTCTATCGTTTTCTTTTTTGGGCACCCCTGTGTCTTATCGGCATCCCTCCCTGGATGATCCTGTTGAATGAGTCGATATCAACACTTTGGAATGTACTGGTGCACACGGAGCGTGTAAAAAAACTAGGAATACTAGACCTTATTTTCAATACCCCATCCAACCACAGGGTACACCATGCCAGTAATCCTGATTACCTAGATAAAAACATGGGAGGCATCCTCATTATCTTTGACCACCTATTTGGAACCTACACCCCTGAAAAAGAGAAGCCGATTTATGGCATTACCCACAATATATATACACATAATCCGGCCAAAATAATCCTGCATGAATACATTGATATTTTTAAGCAAGTACCCAAAATCCATACCTTAAAAGCAAAATTACAGTATTTGTTTCTGGCTCCTGGTTCAGAAAAATGGAAACAGATCCCCTCTAACATGACCAAATCCAATAACTATATCCCTCAGGTTATGGAAAGCAGAAACCCATAAGAAAATCACCCTTACTAACCCTTGATGACGGACAATGGCCTCAACCTCGCCACCTTTTTGGCTATTCCGGCCTGATGGACCACTTCGATAACCTCATCGATATCTTTGTAAGCGATTGGCGCTTCTTCGCTCACACCTGAACGGGATCCTGCCCTTACAAAAATATTCTTTTCAGCAAGTTCTTCCCCCAAGCTCCCTTGAATTTTCATCCTTATATCTGCTATATGGGGTAAATATTCCAGTGATTTCATAATACTGATGTACCTAGTTCTTAGGGTAATAAGTTAGTAAAAATCTCGCTTTAAATCTCGGTTTTTCCATTGCTATAAAAAAAATGACCACTCATTTAAATATTCTAAACAAGGATAACTGATAATAGTTGTAGATTGCATATTATCAACCCATAAACGCATAACTACAATGAAAAAACAAGTTTTAGTATTTGCTTGCGCTCTATTTGCAATTCTTTTTGGACTACAATTAGAATCAAAAGCACAGATTCAGTTGCCTGTTGCAAGTCCTGCAGCCTTTGTTTCACAGAATGTAGGTTTCACCAAAATCAGCATTGATTATTCTTCCCCTGCTGTTAAAGGCAGAAAGATTTTCGGTGAGATCGAGAAGTATGGTGTTACCTGGAGAGCTGGAGCTAATGCCACCACCATGATCGAATTCAGTACAGCAGTCAATGTGGGCGGAAAAAATCTGCGACCAGGAAAATATTCACTTTTCATGACTCCAGAAGCTTCCGGTGAATGGACTGTCAGACTGAATGCCAAAGGCAATTCTGTATTCAACTACATGAAAGATGGTAAAATCGATGAGGAAGCACTGGCAAAAGACGACGTGGTAACCATTAAAGTAAAAGCTGAACAATTGCCAGCAGTACAGGAAAGACTACAATACAACATATCTGCAGAAAATAACAAAATCGCTAAAGTAAGCATGACTTGGGAAAATGTTAGGATTTCCTTTATGGTAGACACCCAAGTGGACCAAAAAATGGAAGGTTTCAAATCAGCTTTTTAAGGCTTTTTAGAGTACAAATCAAGAAAGGTGACGGGCAACTGTCACCTTTTTATTTTTTATGGTTAAATTTAACATCACCCCCATATACCCATGAATAAGCTTTCCATATCTACCTCCCTGCAAATCAACAAAACACCTGAAGCAGTTTTTGAAGCGATCATCGATCCTGCTCATATGACCCATTATTTTATCTCTAAAAGTTCTGGAAACATGGAGGCCGGCAAAACGCTAGAATGGGAATTCCCTGAATTTCCAGGCAGTTTTCCTGTCAGAATCCTCGCTATCAAGCCCTATGAAAATATCACCTTTGAATGGGATGGAGACACCCAAGCGCTTACGGTGACTATTCACCTAGAGCCACGAAACAACGGAGAAGCCACTTTGGTCAAGGTGGAAGAAAAAGAAATGAACAACAATGACGAAGGCTTGAATTGGCTGAAAAACAACACCGCAGGATGGGCAAATTTCCTTGCCTGCCTGAAAGCTTATTTGGAATATGGTATTAACCTGAGAAAAGGAGCTTTTGACTTTATGATTCAACAATAAACCCACCCAAAAACCCACACACTATGAAAAACCTCAAAATCGAAATTAAATGGGCACTGATCTTTGTGCTGATGCAGCTATCCTGGATGCTCATGGAGAAGCTCACGGGATTACATGATGCCCACATCGACAAGCACGCCATCTACACCAACGGAGTGGCCGTTCTGGCATTTTTGATTTATGCACTGGCATTTTTGGACAAAAGAAAAAACTTTTACCATGGCAAAATGACCTACTTACAGGGATTCGTTACAGGAATCTGGATTTCACTATTTGTCACCTTACTTACCCCTATTACCCAATATATTACCTCCTATTGGATCAGCCCAGAATATTTCACCAACATGATCAACTATAGTGTAAGTCAGGGAAAAATGAGCCAGGAAGAAGCTGAGACATTCTTCAACTTCAACAGTTACCTGTTGCAAAGCACACTCTTTGCCCCTGTTGCAGGAGTCATTACCAGTGCGATAGTGGCTATTTTCACCAGGAAATCTTAACCCTAATAATCAGGATCTGAATTCAGGTGGAATAAAAATACATTTGAGAGAATTCTATCAAAATAAACAAAAAGTGTATCTTGGTTTTTGAAAAATTTTCAAGAACCCAAAACCTATTATGAAATCTTCAAAAAATGAATCTTCCGGCCAAAGTCGGCGGGAATTTATCAAAAACGCTGCAATTGCCTCCTCCATTTTTATAGTCCCAAGACATGTTTTGGGCGGTGTTGGTTTCACCGCACCTTCAGATCAGTTAAACCTTGCAGCAATTGGTGCAGGGGGAAAAGGCATCAGCGATATCAAAAATGCCTCTGTCAATGGCAGAGAAAGAGTGGTGGCGCTTTGTGATGTGGATTTTTCAGGTTCTGCCAAGCAATCAATAGACAACTTCCCTAATGCTAAATTGTATGCTGATTACAGGGAGATGCTTGACAAGGAAAAAGACATCGATGCGGTAACCATTTCCACACCTGACCATGTACATGGCCCTGCAGCCAAATACGCCATGGAAAGAGGGAAACATGTATATGTGCAGAAACCTTTGACCCATAACATCAGAGAGGCTAGAATGCTGACCGAATTGGCGAGGGAGAAGAAAATAGTGACCCAAATGGGTAATCAGGGTGCCTCGAACCCCTTCTTGGGCATGGTCCAAAAATGGGTGGACAGCGGCAAACTTGGTAAAATTTCCAAAGTACAGGTATGGACCAATAGACCCGTTTGGCCCCAAGGATTTGCTTTTCCGCAACCTGAGCCTAGCCAAAAACCAGACGCATTGAATTGGGACCTGTGGTTAGGACCAGCACCAGAGATTCCTTACACGCCTAACCTCCACCCTTTCAATTGGAGAGGTTGGTGGAATTATGGTACAGGAGCACTAGGGGATGTAGGCTGTCATTTGATTGACATCCCTTTCCGAACTTTGGGCTTACACTATCCAACGGCTGCTGAATGTAGTGTAGGAACAGTATTTACAAGAATGTGGACACCAGATTACCATCCAGAAGGATGCCCAGCATCTTCTTATATCACCCTCAATTTTGCAGCAACGGATAAGAGTAAAGCCCCAATTGAAATGACCTGGAGCGATGGAGGTATCCGCCCTTCAAGACCGGATGCCATCCCTGCTGATCATGATATGGGAGGCACTAACTCGGCCAATGGTGTACTGATCATTGGAGAGCATGGCGTTATTTCCACCAATATCAACGATAGTTCTCCTTTAATGCCAAAACTGTATATGAATGATGGCTATAAAGAATTCGGACCAGAGAAAGAGGAAATGGAAGAACCGGAATATGGCCATCAAAGGAAATGGGTAGACGCCTGCAAGGCAGGATATGGCAGTAAGGAATTTAAAGAATTGACTTCTTCATTTGATTATGCAGGTCCTATGACAGAAACAGTGCTGATGGGTAACCTTGCTATCAGAAGTTATATGCTAAGAAGAGAAAACAGCCGCGGTCAGATGGAATTCTATGGACGTAGAAAACTCCTATGGGATGGAGACAAAATGTTGATCACTAACTTAGAAGATGCCAATCAGTTTGTAGGAAGAACTTACAGACCAGGATTTGAAGTTTAACGAAGGGGGTGTCCGAAAAGTCGAGACACCCTTTTTTTATTGTTGATCTTCTCTAAAATTATTATTTTAGAGTTGAACAAAATACAACAATGTCTAAGGTAGTTTTTAAAAATCAGACTGGCAATTG
>NZ_JBHLWI010000060.1:0-4526 GCF_042432905.1 Fontibacter flavus
ATAGGGCCGGAAAAAGATTATATTGTAGCGGACAACTGAACGGACACATAACAAGCGAATTGCCGTCAGGCCCCCAGGAGAGCAAACTACGGAAAGGGCCCGACGGCAATTCTCCTACCGTTACCACACATACTAAAAAAGCTAGCCGCACATTTCAGCACATTTGTTTTTCCCAACGCTTTATCCAAACACTAAAAACAAAAGAGCTGAAATTTTTCCAACGCACTTGACCCTAAATTGACAAATTATTTTTACATTTGCCTAAAATAGATCAAACCATAATGAGTAAAACCCTAAATATGACAAGTTTTGGCAACTTCATAAAAGTGGAGCGAGAGAAAAGAGAATGGACTCAAACTGAATTTGGTGCTAAAATCGGTATCAATTCAAGTGCTATAAGTCGAATTGAAAATGGCACAAAAAAATTCAGTGTTTCAAAGCTGAAACTACTTTCTGATGTTTTGCAGATTGACACTCAAAAAATCAATGATTTATTTTTTGCAGATAAGTTTGCTCGTGAAGCCTATAAATACAAGTGTTCTGACAATGTATTTGCAGTAGCAGAAGGAACAGCAACTTATCTAAGAAGTATTAACACGAAACAAGGAAAAATAAACTTTGACAATGAGTAGAAAATTAACAGCAATCGATTTATTCTCAGGGTGTGGTGGTTTTTCATACGGCTTCCAACAAGCAGGTTTCCACGTTGTTTTGGGTGTTGACAACACTGAAATTGCTCTAAAAACATTTGAGAAGAATCACAATAATTCTAAAGCACTTTTACTTGATTTACACAAAGAAAGTGCAATTGATACAATAGTTGATGAAACAAAAAATAAAGAAATAGATGTCATAATTGCTGGACCTCCTTGCCAAGGATTTTCTCTTACTGGAACACGTAACGAAAATGACGAAAGAAATTCACTTTTCTACTCTGTTTTTAGACTTGCAGAGCGTCTAAATCCTAAAGCAATAATTATTGAGAACGTGCCGGGACTATTAAATCTATATGGCGGAAAAGCAAAAAAAGAAATAATTCGACTTTGTGACGAAATGGGTTACAATTGCAACCCAAAACTACTTTTTGCTCCCGATTATGGTGTTCCTCAAATTCGCAAACGAGTATTTTTTGTTGCTCTTAGAAAGGAGTTTGGAGTTTTTGAATTTCCAGAGCCAATTTTAAAAGAAGAACAATATATAGGCTGCGAAGATGCTATTGGCGATTTACCTGACCTAGTAACTAACCTTGGAAGTGAAAATTTAGAATACGACAAGAAGCCATTTAGCAATTATCAAAAAATGATGCGAAATGGAAATAAGGTTTTGAAAAACCATACTGGAACACAACATACAGAACACGTAATAAATGTAATTTCACTAGTTCCTGAAGGTGGTAACCATAAAGATTTACCTCCTGGTGTAGGAGATTCTAGAAAATTCAATGAAGCTTGGACTAGATATCATAGTAAAAAGCCTTCAAAAACAATTGATACTGGACACAGAAATCATTTTCATTATAAATGGAACAGAGTTCCAAGTGTTAGAGAAAATGCTCGTCTTCAATCTTTTCCTGACGATTTCGAGTTTCTAGGAAACAAAACTGAACAGTATAGACAGGTTGGAAATGCTGTGCCACCACTATTGGGCAAAATACTTGGAGAACAACTTTTAAAGCATTTGAATTATGAAGTTTAATGTTATTGATTTATTCGCAGGTTGTGGTGGTTTGACTGATGGTTTTCTTCAAACAGGTAGATTTAACACATTAGCAGCTGTTGATTGGGAATACCCAACAGTTCAAACATTAAAAAAACGTCTAATTACAAAATGGAATTATGAATTTGATGATGTCAATGTATTGCATTTTGATATCCAACGCACAGACGAACTAATAAATGGATATAATGACCCTGTTTTCGGAAGTAGCGAAGGTGTTGATTCCTTAATTGAGAATAAATCTGTAGACCTAATTTTAGGTGGTCCGCCTTGCCAAGCATATTCTATTGCTGGTCGAGTTCGTGATGAAAATGGAATGCAGGACGATTACAGAAACTATCTTTTTGAGAGTTATGTAAAAATGGTTCAGCATTACCAACCTAAGGCTTTTGTTTTTGAAAATGTAGAAGGCATTCTATCTGCAAAACCCGGGGGAATACAAATTGTTGACAGGATAAAAATTGCATTTGAAGAAATTGGATATGAAATAACAGACAATTTAAGGTCAAACGCACTTTTTGACACTTCATACTTTAATGTTCCACAGAAAAGAAAACGAGTAATAATTTTTGGAGTTAAGAAATCGGAACATAGTGCCTTAACTGTTAGAAATTTTTATGCAAGACTCAAAGCAAAGGCATCCAAAAATCCAATGTGTTCAAAAACAGCATTTGACAATCTTCCTAAGATATTTCCTTGTCAGAATAGCACAAAACATTCTCATTCTGTAAAACTGAATGGCGTGCCATTACCAAAGAACCACGAACCACGTACACACAGCATTAGAGATATAGAGATTTTTAAACTTTTAGCAACTGATATAAAAACTGGAGAAGAAAAATATACTTCAAGTCAAGCATTAATACAACTTTATAAAGAAAAAACAGGAAAAGATTCCAATTTTCATAAATACCACGTTATTAGAGAAGACAAACCAAGTAATACTATCCCTGCCCATTTATATAAAGATGGTTTAAGACATATTCACCCTGACCCAGAACAAGCTCGTTCAATTACTGTAAGAGAAGCTGCAAGATTACAGTCTTTTGATGATGACTTTGAGTTTTTAGGTTCGAAAGGTGACCAGTACAAAATGATTGGAAATGCAGTGCCACCAAAATTTGCAAAAATTATTGCTGAAACAATTTTAGAGATTTTTGAAAACGAAAAAGAAGACCTAACAATAAAAACAGGACTTTTTAAAAATGAATTTACAAACTCAATTTAGGATAATATGCTCTATACAGAAGACTTAGAAGAATTAATATTTCATAGGCATCAAATGCACGAAACTGACGAGCTAATTGTCCTGTCGGGTTATTTAGGTCCAAGACCTGTTGCAAGACTAGAAGAGTTACCTTTCAATTCTACTGTAATTTATGGAATGTATGGTTCTGAAGGTATAAAACCTACATTACACAACTCTCTTACTTCCATACAAGGTAGTGCTGCTAACCTGAATATATTTTACTCTCAACTTCCAGTTCACTCAAAATGCTATGCTTGGCGTAGGCGGGGTGAAATAATTCACGCTTTGGTAGGCTCTGCAAATTTTTCTGTTAATGGGTTAACTACACCTTTTAGAGAAGTCTTAGCTGAAACAACTTTTGACACTTTCAGACCTTTGAACGCCTACATTCAGCACGTACTTAATAATTCTATATCCTGTCTAGAAATTGGAACAGAGAGAATAATTGAATCCATTATAAACGCTGAGTTCTGTAGTATGTCTTTACTTGGTAGAGACGGAGAAGTACAAAATGCAGCGGGATTAAATTGGGGACAAAACCCAAATAATCATACAACACCAAATGACGCATATATTGCGCTGAGAACTCAACACATTAGAGATTATCCGCATTTATTTCAACCAAAACAAATAAATCCACAGCATCTTGACAACCGTGGAAGAATGCAAAGACATAATGACTCAATTGAAATTATCTGGGATGATGGCGTTACTATGGAAGGACTTTTAGAAGGTTCTCAGCCAGTAAATGGAATGATTTATCCAAAACAAATTAGCTCTTTTCCCGCAAAAGCTGAACTCGGAGAATACATTAGAACTAGAATTGGTGTACCATTAGGTCAACCAGTAAGGAGACATCATTTAGAGAGATATGGCAGAACTGATATTCAAGTTTCACTACTTGGAGACGGAGTATATAAATTTGATTTTTCAGTATGACCACCCTAAAAGCCATACACATTGGCAAGTCGCACAAGCCAACTCACAAGCCAAAACTTGCCAAAGAGTATGTCTTTGCCAACGCTGACAAAAACGAACGAAGAAGAAGTACGTGTGGTAACATCACCTATACGCAAGCAGGGGTTTCGTGCTTCGTAGGACAGGAAAGTGGTAAATTTAAAGTTCAGTTCTTCGTAGGAAGTTCAGTGGTAAAATGCCCTGCCTGCGTATAGCTGAGAAACGTTGATGTGCAATTCAGGCGGACAACCTGTTACAAGGCTTTTTCTGTAGTTGGGCAGGAAGGTGAACGGAGGGGCTAAAAAAAAGAAAAGAGAAAGACCTCAAGTCTGTTCGGCGATGCCGTGGGAAAGCAGATCTGCTTTTAGAACGGTTCGTTCAACAGACTTGTGATGAAGTTAGCAGAATAAAATGACAAAGTCAATACCGGTCTGACTTCCAGTAGTTTCGATGCATCTTTTTTTATCATAACCTGACAGTTCGGATAAATTCCTCCGCCTACGATCGCCAACACAGGTGTTGGGGCCATAGGACGGAAGGAAAGGAAAAAGCCTATGAGGAAAAAGGAGTTGCCGCCTGAACTGGTTCAGTTGGAAAAGGAGGC
>NZ_JBHLWI010000061.1:0-8692 GCF_042432905.1 Fontibacter flavus
TTGCCAGTCTGATTTTTAAAAACTACCTTAGACATTGTTGTATTTTGTTCAACTCTAAAATAATAATTTTAGAGAAGATCAACAATAAAAAAAGGGTGTCTCGACTTTTCGGACACCCCCTTTTATTTTCTTCCCACTGGAAAATTTACCGGAGGATCTTACATGGATGAGGGTGTGGTGATCCTGATTTTTAAAGATGATCTCAATAAGAATATTTTACAAAAGTTTTTCACTAAAAAGGTAAAATTGAATTGAATATGCATTCATGTTACCGCATTGATATTTTTTGATACAATAGAGAAATCTTTTTTTGGGTTAAACATTGAATTTGCCTTGAATAGTGAATTTTTACTAAACAACAAAGTTTATGAAACATGTAAAAAAACAGATGAAGTTATCCAATATGAATAAATTTCATATCAAGTTACTTCCCCTAGTAATTTTCTTCCTTATTCCATTTTTCCCGGATAATATGGTGGAAGATATTAGCAAAAATGAGATGGAACAAACCATCAGTAACTTGGATAAGATTATCCAAGATGAAATGATTTACGGAAACCTGGTTGGCCTGGCAGTCAGTGTGGTCAAAGACGGAAGGATTATCCACCAAAAGTCGTATGGGTTTACGGATTTGGAGAAAAAGACGCCCTTTACAAACTCTACGCTTTTCAGGTGGGCTTCTATTTCAAAAGTGATTACCGCAGTAGCCATTCATCAGTTGAAGGAGGACAACAAACTCAAGTTGGATAATAAGGTAAGTGATAAGGTCAGTAATTGGCCTACAGATGGGAAGAAAAAAGACATTACAATCAAGCAGCTTCTTTCTCATAGAAGTGGAATTATCAATTATTACGGTTCTTTTGATAAAAGTAAATATGGGGGGTCAAAAACGGCAGCTTTTATTCCCAGTCAATCCGTTGATGTTTTTAAAAGTGCAGATTTAGATTTCGATCCAGGAGATAAACATCAATATTCATCTTTCGCTTATAATTTATTAGGCGAAGTAGTTCATAATGTTGGTGGCGGATGGGATAACCATATCAATACTAGGATCAAAAATAAATTGGGTTTGACTTCACTGACTTATAACTCTACCAATGGGATTAAGGGATATAATAAAATTTGTGATGATATTTTGGTGAATCGGGATGATAGTGATGTGATCTGGAAAGTTCCTGGGGGAGGCTATCTTTCCAATATTGTTGATCTGAATAAGTTTATGATGGGTTTGATGAATGGGACTTTATTGAAATCTACAGCTGGATTATGGAATGAAAATATCAGTGATAACAGTAATTATTCATTAGGTATGAAGAGAGTTACAATAGGTGGAGTATTATTTGCAGAACATGGTGGCGCACATGCAGACATGAGGACAAAATTAATTTTTAATACCACCAAAAAGGATGGGATTGTTATTGCCATTAATGGAGGGAATTATGCTAACTGGACTATGAGTAAGATTATTCATAAAATTGCCAATGAAATAGGAATGTATAGTGCCAATCAAAATAATGATCCTTACCACTATTCTTACAGTAAAAATGATACAGAAGATGATGTGGAAGAGGGTGAAGCCCTTGAAGAACCTTGTAAAGGGGAGAATGTGGCCATTTGGCATTCAGCAGATGATCATGTCATTTTAAGAAGAGGATATAGTCATAATGCCTTTGGAGATGAATGGCAGAGATTGCGCTCTGCAGGCTATGTCTGTGTTAATTTTGAGACTTATATATTGGATAATAAACGGGTGTGGGACGGTATTTTCAAAAAACAATCAGGAGGACAGGCAATGTGGAGGAACTTTGAATCTGCCGATTTTAATAAGAAATGGCAGGAAATGAGTGGTCAGGGATATCGATTGGTGGATTTGGAAACCTATATGGTTGGTTCCAAGAGGCTTTATGCTGGCCTGTTTCTCCCAGGCAAGGGCAAGTATGCCCTTTTCAGAGGATTTTCTACTGCTGACTTTGGAGCCAAGCGAGAGGAATTGGGTAAATCCGGCTATAAGCTGATTGATCTTGAAGTGTATTATGAAAATGGGCAACAGAAATGGTGCGGCGTTTGGGTTGAAGGTCAGGATGGCATGTTGAATCGGAATTATACAACCGCCGATTTTCAAAAATTGGTGGATACTAGAAAAAAAGATGGTTGGAACTTAGTAGATGTTGAAACTTATATGGATGGTAGAACAAGAAAATGGGCAGGTATTTGGGAGAAAAGTTCTTTGAGTCAGGAAGTTTTATTTGGTTATAAACATGATGCTACCTTTTCTCAAAAACTAAATACTAATGTCAGAAACAAAAAAGTACTTACTGATATTTTAAGATATTGAATCTTGAAAAAAAATATTGATTGTGCTTAAATGTTGAACTGTAACCCCAAAAAATAATAAATGAGTAAGTATGTTGACAAAAAAAGACAAGGAATCGAAAGAATCCTTGTCTTTTTAATTTTTAGAGGTGGAGAATCCTAATCCTCTTCCTCCATCTGCCTGTAGGCCATAATGCCACCTAGGAGGTTGCGCACTTTGGTGAAGCCCTTGGTTTCCATAAATCTTTTGGCATTACCACTTCTGGCACCTGAGCGGCACTGAAGTACGATTTCCTTGTCTTTATATTGTTCAAGTTGGTCCAATTCATAGGGCAATTGTCCCAAAGGTATATTGTCAGCCCCAAGGTTATCCTCTTCGTATTCCCATTCTTCACGGACGTCGATGAATACAAAGTCCTCTTTGTTCTGAAGTTTTTCTCTAAGTTCTGAAACGGTTATGTCTTCCATGTTTTTTTTATCTGACTAATACACGAATTGATTTTTGTTCTTTACCCTGAATGAGGTTGATTACATACACTCCTTTTTGAAGGCCTGCAAATTTAATCATTTTACCGTCTTCATAGGTTTCTTCCGGCAGATTTATAGACCTTCCATATGGATCGAAGATATTATATCCGTCTACATTTCCTTCTATGTATAACCAATCCTGAACAGGATTGGGGAATATCTTAAATCCCACATGGACCTGACTTTCTTCTTCAATAATAGGAGTTTCACTCAAATGTACCCGGATCATCAAAGATCCTTGTACCAGTTCATTCTGCTGCCAGCTTCCAGCGACATTGAAAAAGGTTTGATTGCCATTATCGTAGGTTTTGTCCAAGCCGACAAAGATAAAATCGTTGGTGAATTGGGTAAACCCGACAAAGAAACTATCATCAACCAGCACATTTTGAGCTACTTCAAAATAGGCAAATTCATTGATATCATCTTTTTCAGGAATAAAGACCTCCTTGACAAAAACCGGTTCATTGTTCAAGCTGGACCAGACCATCAAGTCAATGACATTATTGGCCTGATTTAGATTGGTAAAATTGATACTGATTCCTTTGACGTAAACAGGGGATTGAACTTCAAACCTATTGGCAAGCATACCATTTCGCTGATTGATGCCTGCTGAGTAATCCACACTGCCATCATCATAGGCAAAAAAATCCCTGAAGGGGATGGTAGTTTTCACAGTATCATTTACCCTTAAGTCTACATCATTGTAAAAAAGTGTATCTCCATTGACGATTTGGAATAAAATCCCATCACCTGAACTCAGGTAAGTGATCAGTTCATAATCTGTTTCCTGTGAAGGAATCCTGATATTGCTAAAGTTATTGCTTTCAAATGCTCTTCTTTCGCTGGCCAATGGGACGGGATTGAATGGGGTATTGTCATTGATTCTTGAAATTATAGCGTTATCAGCCTTATCCCTGAGTTCAATACTGAATTCCATCGCTCTGAACCTGTTGTCAAGGTTGTTGAACTCATTTCCTGTCTTTGTCCAGAATAAGTCCGGATTTTTTTTCAATTCAAAAAGAGGAATGGCAGAATATCCCTGAGAGGGTCTGCTATTGTAGCTTGTCAGTGCTCTATCGGCAAAAAACAGGTTGTTGGCATTTCTGTTTTTATTCAGGTAGACATAGTCTATTATCCAAGTGTCAAATGGACCTGATGCCCTTCCGGTTATCTGAAAGCGGAACTGAAAATTTTCATGTTGGAATTCTTCTGTCACCTGAATAATCTCAGGGGTGAAGAACTCCTGATGCTCTGGAATATCTCCCGAAACACTCCACATATTTACCCATATACCATCTTTATTCAAAAATAACAGGTTGAGATCATCATTGAAATCAGGCATTTCACCTTTTCCCCCTGCCTGCCAATAGAAACTCAGAAATACTGAATTAATCTCATCCGGAGTTACTTGGGAAAGATCGATAGGCTTTGAAGTGATTTGGTCTGTAATACCCTGTTCCACCCGATTTTGGGAATATGGACTTCCCCTTTCATCTACACCATCAAGCAATAATACCCCTATAGTGGGTGGGGCATTTCCAATTGTAAAGGACTGAGTGGTCCCTTCATTGATCCATTTCGCTGTATCGATGCCGATTTTGGAAAAATCATCCCAAAAGGGCAGGTTCAAAGGAGTTTGATTGATTCTGGCATTTGAATAGGATACTTGATGTTGAGAAACAGGAGTAGGTAATTGCTGGAATTGTGCCAATGATTTTACACCACTGACCAAAACCATAAATTGGGTCAAAAATAATATGACGATTATCCTGTTTGACATCAAATTATCAATTGTTCTTCATTTCAGATATCCATACATCAATAGGTTCACCTGTTTTGACTTCAGCACCAATAGGAGGCATCTGTCTAATAATGATGCCCTGAGGTACAGAGTCAGTTTGCACATAATTGATTCTGCCCATCCTTAGTCCAGAGCCTATGATGAGAAATTCCGCATCAATTTCATCCATACCAACCAAATTAGGTACATCCAATATCTGATTGCCAAGACCATCACCGACCACCAGATCGATTTGAGAACCCTTAGGAAGTTCAAAACCTTCCGGAATATTCCGGCCTCTATATTTTTGTTCCAAGACCACATTGATACCGATATCAGGCACATAGATGATTTCCCCTCTTACCAAGCCATTATTGCTGAGGATTTCCTGGGCATTTTTAAGCAGACTATTGACCAAGTTCGGCATTTTGACCAAAGGTGCATTTTTAGAATTCAAGGTCACATAAATTTTTCTTCCTTGCTTAACTTTTTCACCTGCTTTGGGATTTTGCTTCAATACTGAAAATGGTTTCAGTTCAGCATTGTATCCACTGTCCAGCGTGACTTCGTATTGTAAGTCTCTTGAGGATAAATAGGAGTCAAGTTGTTCAAAATCATATCCTTCAAGATCAGGTACTGTAACAGTCTGACCATGATTGGTGTAAGATGGAAGGAAAACTTTTAAAAATAAAAAAGATAATACCAAGATGGTTGCCAATACTAATACTATATGCAAACCAATTTTTTTGGCAGAATTTTTAAAATCACTCATGAATGTTTGTTATCAATTAATGCTCTAACGTATAAAGGTAAAATTAATTTGCTTTCTAAAAGCCAAATCTAATTAATTGCAATCAAAGAATTGGCCAAATTATGCTTTGGAATAAAAAAAGCCGGTAAAACTAGAAGTCTTCCGGCTTTTACCAATTTATTTGTTCTTTACTGTATGACCAGTTTTCGGGTTTCAGTGATGGATTGACTGGTAATTTTTACGATAAACAATCCCTTGGAGAAATTCTGAGAACTGAAGGTATATGTCTGGTTTAAAGTATTTGGATAATCCACATCATGAACCAAGGCTCCTGTGGCAGAGGTAATCTGAATATTGACAGTTTCAAACCTGTCTAAATTGAACACAATATTGAATACTTCTCTTGCCGGATTTGGATAGATGATGGTATTACCCAATCCTGGATCTACTGGTTCTGGGTTGGCTGATAAGAACAATTCAACGTTGTTCAGGAAAACAGAACTGTTTGATTCCTGACCGTCTTCCAGTACAAATGCTACTCTTACCATTGTTTTTCCTTTTCCTGCGAATGAAGATAGATTGACGTAATCTTTTACAAATTCATTGGAATTGTTGGGGTTGACCTCACTTGCCTGTACAGTAATCAGGTCATTTCCGCTTTTTCTGTAGACTTCTTCATAATTCACTCCGCCATCTGCACTTGCTAGCACTTTTAGTGTTGTGCTAGGTGAAACAAGCCCCGCTGCCCGATCAAAGAAGAGGGCTGCTTGCCTGCTCCCAGTCAAATCAAATATTGGAGAACCCAGCCAGAAGGAATTCAATTCAGGCTTTGCACTTAATTTTGCTACGTTATTGGATGCCACTCCTGATTGAAGTGAAGACAATTCCCAAGATGTAATGTTGGCTTCGGGATTTAAGCTAATCCAAGGACTGAGTGTGACTGTATTATTGAAATTTTGCCTCCAAGGGGACCTGATCATCTCATTATCTATGACAACAAACCTCCTAAGGGAAATTGGTGTTCTTGGGTTTTGATCAAAATTTGGGAAATCCAAAGCGTAATTAAGGTCATTCAGACCGTTTCCTGTAGCCTTTGGCAAGTTGATCAGGGTAGTTTCACCAGGATTCAACAAATTTCCCCTAGCAATAAAAGATTGGGCAGGAGTATTGCCATATCTTCTTCTGAATACAAATCCGGAAATTGGGAGATTTCCTGTGTTCTGTAATTCTATGGATTCTTGCTCATGTTGCCCATTTGATATGGCAGTAGGGCTTGCCACCTGTGTAAGTTTGGCATCATACCTGAAACTTTCCTCTGTAAGGATTTGAATATCTTTTAGATAGATATTGTTTCCATAACCATTGCGGTTGATAAAGGCGATTCTGACATTGCCAAATTCTGCAAACTGTGATAGATTGACAATCTCTCTTCTGAATTGCTCTTCACGAATAGGTATAAATTCATTTAAGGTTGGCTCAGCAGTTTGAAGAAAATTTACATCCTTACTGTATGGTGCATCAAGAATATTAAATGTATTGCCACAGTCGGTAGAAACAGCCACATATAAGAAATCCCCAAAACCTTGGGTATTATAAGGGGCATAAGCCATTTTGAATGTCAATTGGGCATTTGGAAATTCACTCAGATTGATTTGAGGAGAGACCAGAAAATCCAGTTGACTGGAAGCATCATATTCGTAATTCTGAATTCTGATGACATTTTGGGTTGCTCCTGCAATAGTAATGGGAAAACTCTCCCAAGTAAAACTGTTGTCAGGATTGTTTACTACCCAGGAACTGCCAAATTGGTCCATCGTAAACGTATATGGTAGACTAAGTTGCGGCTGTATAATAGGGCTTGAAGTAATGCTATTATTGCTGCTATTTGGGTCTGTTGTATTGTTAACCTCTATGATGTTCGCTTGGAAATTGTTAGCTCCAAGATTTAAGGCTATTGGATTGAATCTGACTCTAGCCGTATCGCCAGTTGAAAGATTGTTGAAATTGAAGGTTCTGGTCTCCAATACAGAACCATTATTTCTAATTTCTATTCTGGCAGAAGATATTAGATTATTACCAGAATTGAAGACTATCATCTCAGGTTCTACATTTAGGTCACAAATGAAATCCTGCGGACTGATCAATCTTTCAAACCCTAGGTCATTTGGCTGAAGCTGTGGTTCAACGGTTGCCCTGTTGTTTACCAAAGAGGCTCTTCTTGGACTGTTGGCCAATACTACATCAAATCTTTCTACCTGGCCTTGAGTGAAAATATTCATGCAGATATCTGTGGTGTAATCCATGAAATTTTCCACCATATCTCTAGTATTACAGGATACGCGGGGAGCAGAGGTTCTACAAACATTGTTGGGGCCATCCTGATTGGGTGTATCATTTACAAAGTCATCAGCACTGCAATCTCCGTCACCCCATATATGTCTAAGTCCGAAAAAGTGGCCAACTTCGTGGGTTAGGGTTCTTCCTCTTGATCCTGATACTGCAGATCCTCCCTGTCCAAAATACCTGTAATCCACCGTTACCCCATCGGTCTCTCTGGTTGAAGGTGGGAAATTTAATCCTGGAAGACCGGATACCGGGAAGGTAGCATAGCCAATAAAGGGTGATACCAAAGGAACAACCCAGATATTCATATATTCTTCAGGTGGCCATAATGCTATCTGGCCAAGTAGGGTAGCATCATTTGGGTCATAGGCTGTTTTCGGGCCAAGTACCCTGTTGACACCATTGGTAGGCAGGCCTCTTGGATCTTGTTTTGCCAGCACAAATTCAATCCTTGAATCAGCAGCAACATTCAAAAACTCCAAAGGTGTCTGAGAAGCATCCGGATTTAATCTCCTGAAATCCTCATTTAATGTCCTTATCTGGGACTCAATCTGTGATAAAGGAATATTTGTACCAGTACCAAGAGGTGAACCTGTATGGATGACATGAACGACTACAGGAATAACCCTGACTTCATTTGCTGTTCTTAGCTGACTTTGTGGTTTTTTTCTGTTTTCAGAAATCTTCCCCTCCATCCAGGATTCAAAGTATTCTCTGGATCCATAAATGCCCAATTGCTGTTCCTGCATTTGTTCCAAATGCGTAGCAGCACATTGTTCATTATGAATATGTTGAAAATTCTTTCCAAAGAAATTTTGAGAAAAAGCATTGTAGGATGCAAAAAACAAAAGGAAGGGGCTGTCCGAAAAGGGCAGCCTTTTTTATGCTGCAATTTTTTGATTTTGAAAATCTAAAGTCATGATTGGGGATTTTTGATTAGATTTTTTCCTTGACACGTATAATACTGGTCGACTAAT
>NZ_JBHLWI010000062.1:0-6755 GCF_042432905.1 Fontibacter flavus
AATATGTTTGTACATTGGTCAATCAGTAAAATCTGAATGATAGTATGTCAAGAGCCGTGTGAGTCGAGAGGTTCACGCACGGTTCTGTGAGAGGCTTGAGCTGAAATGCCCTTGCCTACTTGACCGGCAAAACGTATGTAATTTTAACACGATACAGAAAATGACAAAAATACCGAAAATATTCATTTCATATAGTTGGACAACACCGCAACACGAAGACTGGGTTATCAACCTTGCAGAGAGACTTGTTTCTGATGGGGTTGACATAATTATTGACAAGTGGAACTTAAAAGAAGGGCACGACAAATACAACTTTATGGAGACGATGGTTAAATCGCCCGATATTCAGAAAGTGCTTATAATTCTTGATAAAAAATATTCAGAAAAGGCAGAAAAAAGAGCAGGTGGTGTTGGGACAGAAACTCAAATAATAAGTCCGAAAATATACGGTGACGTTTCTCAAGAAAAATTCATTCCTATTGTTGCTGAAAAAGATGAAAACGGAAATGCCTTTGTTCCAACATTCTTAGAAAGTAGAATTTACATTGACCTATCAGATGGCGATAAATTTGAAGAGAACTACGAAAGCCTATTAAGAAATATTTATCAAAGACCTGCATATAGCAAGCCTAAAATTGGAAAAGCCCCAAGCTATCTTTTTGAAGATACACCAATGACTCATAAAACTTCAAACATTGTTAGAAGTTTTGACAATCAAATATCCAAATCACCTAAAAGAGTAAATGCAATAATTCGAGAATTTTTGAACGACTTTTTCGATGATTTGAAAGGTTACTCTGTTGACCTTAAAGGAACAAGAGATGTTATACTTTTTGGAAAAGCAATCCACGATAATATAAATTCATACACACCACTCCGAAACGATTATATTATATTTCTGGACAAACTTTTCAAGAGCGAACTTGATTTTGATATTGATATTTTTATAAAATTCTTTGAAAAGCTACCAATACTCAAAGACCCACAAGACGGTAGAAGTAGTTGGTCGCCAAGTGAATTTGACAATTTTAGATTTTTCATTCACGAAATATTTATTTACACTACAGCTGTGGGCTTAAAAAATGAAAAATATAAGTTCATTGAAGAAATTTTATATTCTGGTTATTTCTTTCAAGGACGTTTTGATTATAAGAAAGAAGCCCAAAGATTTGATGAGCTATACAATTATGTCGATATATTTGACCAATACTATAAACAAACATATTCCAAAGATTATTTCAGCCCAATGGCAGATTTGATTGTAAAACGTTTGCCTGAAGACCTAACTTTAGACGACATAGTAAATGCTGACTTGCTAATTCATTACATCGCATCATTTGAGAACCTCAGGTGGTTCCCTATCACTTATGTTTATAGAACAAGAGATAACGGCAAATTTGAGCTATTTCACAGACTTGTTTCATTAAGACACTTTGAGAAAGTAAAAGTTCTTTTCAATGTAAATACAGTTAAAGAGTTACAAGAAAAAATAGCAGCTTTTCAAACGGCAGAAAAAAATCAAAATGGAACGGGGTATTCACGTTCATTTGACAGGGTTATACCTATTTATAAACTTATTGAAAGTGACAAAATTGGAACAATACGATAGAAAAACTACTGCTAAAATATAAGGGCTAAACCGAAGTGGAGCGCAAGGGAATTTCAGAATTAGAACTTATTTTTTCCGAAAGCATTCCAGGCATAACATTCTTCAGCCAAGTCCATGCTTTTCCCATAGTTTTTCTGTAACCGCAAAAAAATTGACCTTTCCTTTCCTGGTATTAACACCACAGTCTTTGCAAGTATAATCCCATTTCATAAGGCTAAAAATTTGAATGAGTCACCTAAAATCGTAAATTTTAGGTTGAATTGGGGTATTAAACGTAAGGAATACCCTGTTTAGGGGATTTTTTGGGTGGGGGGGATTTGGTAGGTTTGGTGGTAAATCTTTTAAGGAAGTATTGAAATTAGATAAATCCCAGTTGATACTGTTTAGCAATCAAAGATATCTTTAATTGAAACAAATACGTTAAAGATTTTGTAAACCTTCTTGGAAAGTTGTATTATTAGTTTTAATTTTTGTGAATATCATGAGCGATCTAAAACCCATATTGAAAGAAGTAATCAAGGTGTTTAACTCCTACTTTGTGACCAATACGGATGTAATGAGTCCTGATGTCAAAGAAATTATGGCCAATCCAGAGGACCGTAAAAAATACTTTGATGCCATCAATACCTTGAAATCAGGCAAAGAAGAAGAAGTTAAAATAGAGTTGTCCACAAAAAGAAAAATGACTTTAACATTAAACCACTAAGTTTTTTTAATGGATCTCAATCTTACTTTTTGGACAGTCCTATACATTGTTTTTCTGATTATCCCTGGAGTATTTTTTAAAAGGTTTTATTTCCAAGGGCATTTTAACAAGCAGTTTCAATCAGGACTTTATGCAGATAGGTTGATAACCAGTTTGTTTTGGGGCGCCATTATTCAAGTTATAACCATACATATATTAATACAAACCAGTGATCTGAATTTTGGGAGTTTCTCTGAGATACTAAAGGAAGCCTATAGAAGCATTTATAACAAGAGTCTTCCAAATGGGAGCTCCATCCTGTTTACTTTCGCTTCTATGTACCTAGTTTGGTCAGTTTTTATCGGGATCTTACTGGGGCATTTGTCACATCAGTTGGTGAGAAAAACCAAATTGGATTTGAATTATGCGGTCTTTCGTTTCTCAAACAAATGGTATTATTATTTTACTGGGGAGATTTTGAATACGCATGAATTTAAATTCAAGAAATCTAAAGATGGAAAGGTATCATCATCAATTGTAGATGTATTGGTGGATTATGGAGAAGGTAAAAATGTTCTTTTTACAGGTACTTTGACTCAATACAGCCTTTGTTCAAATGGAGATCTAGAGACTCTATATTTAACAGGAACAGGTAGATACAAAAAGCCAGAAGGACAATCTTCATATATGAAGCAGATTCCAGGAGATTGTTTTATTATTCCGTATAATAGGGTATTAAACATGAACATTGATTATGTGATAGAAACAAGTGAAGAGGAAAAGGTTGGGCGGTTGAAACGTTTTGTTCTAAGTTTGATGTCAGTCTTATTTATTTTGTTGTTACTTGTTGTCTTTGTTTTCCCATGGTTTACAGAGGCAGGACTATTAAAAAAGGTTATTTCAACTTTCATTTTTCTTTTAGCCTGGTTATTTCTCATGGTTTCTTATGCTGGTCTGGTTTCCAAGCAAAATGACCTGAGCCCTAGAGCGATATTAATTAGCTTTTTGATCTCGGTTTTGTTTTCATTATTTGGAGCATTAATTCTAGGTGTTCTGGATATATCTTTTCTCTGGTAATGAACTTAATAAATTCTAGTTTATTTAAGATCCAAAACTGAATCTGATGGAAAGGACCTAAGTAATCTGAATATTTTGGTTTTGATTCTTCAACTCCATACTTCTTATGTTACAGGATAAAAGTTGATCTTTCCTTTTTAGGTATTTACACCACAATCTTTATAGGTATAATCCCATTTCATAAGGTTAAAAATCTGAAGGAGTGTCCTAAAATCTTAAATTTTAGGTTGAATTGTTGTAATGAACGTAAAAAATACCCTGTGTAGGGGATTTTTTAGTTGGGGGGGATTGGGTAGGTTTGGGTAGGGCAAAAAATAAACCCTGATTTATAATCAGACTAATAATCCAATTAGGAAATGGTTAAGTTTGATATCTGTTCAGGGTATATAAAGTTGGCTGAAATCAAAATAAACGACAACTACCGACAAAACAATAGTTTTATAACAAAACCGATTTCAAAAATTGTATTTTTGAGACTTTAATGGCAGGCAAAGCATACATAACACCAAAAGTTCTTAAATGGGCAAGAGAATCGGCAAGAATGCTCGAGGAAACAGCTGCTGCCAAAGTTTCTGTGTCAGTTAACAGACTTAAAGAATGGGAAGCGGGAACTAGTCAACCTACGATCAGACAAGCACAAACGCTGGCCAAAGCATACAAAAGGCCGTTTGCCCTATTCTTTTTGCCAGATGTTCCTCGTGACTTTCAGCCACTTCAAGACTTTAGAAAATCAGGTTCGAAAGCACTTACAACTTCTTCAATATTTATTATTAGAGAAATCCAACAAAAGCAAGCCTGGATTAGTGATGTTTATTCAGAAAATCAAGAAGATAAATTAGCTTTTGTAGGTCGATTTTCAATAAAAGATAATCCTCAAACTGTAGCTAAAGACATTCTTCGTACATTAAAAATAAATCCAGCATTATATAAAACAGATATTCCAATTAAAGAGTGGATTGATGCTTCAGAATCTAATGGGATTTTCGTTTCCAGGACAAGTTTTGTTAATTCCCGACTAAAATTAGACTCTCAAGAAATACAAGGATTTGCTATCGCTGACCAATATGCACCATTCGTTTTCGTGAACTCTGACGATTGGAATGCACCACAACTATTTACTCTTGTCCATGAGTTAGCTCATATTTGGATAGCTGAAACAGGTATATCCAACGAGGTTGAACCAGACTTAAAAGGAAAAGACAAGTTACACCCAGTAGAGTTATTCTGCAATGAAGTTGCTGCAAATGCTTTAATGCCAAAAGAAATTGTTTTGAAACTTGATCCTTCATCTTTTCGGACTTCAAAAGATGTTTTTAAAGCCTCAAAGCAATTAGGCGTCAGTTCATTTGCTATTTTGGTTCGTGCTTTAAATCTTAATATCATTTCAATACCTTCTTATCAGAAATTAAAAAGCCAGGCAGAGATTGATTTCTCTGAATATTTGAAAAAAGAAGCAGAGAAAAAAGCCAAGCAAAAAGAAAAGGAAAAGCAAGGTGGTCCAAACTACTTTTTGCTTCAACTTAACAGAAACAGTAGATTATTTACCCAAACTGTTTTGGATGCATTTCGTGGGGGTTTTATTGAGCCGACACTAGCTAGTAATTTGTTAAATGTTCAAGTAAATAAATTTTCAAAACTCGAATCACAATTATATAGATGAGCACAAAGGCAAACAAATATTGTTTGGATGCCAATGTGTTAATCCAAGCATGGCAAAAATACTATAATCCAAAATTTTGTCCAGATTATTGGAAAATTCTGATTGAGCTAGGTGAAAATGGAAATATTTTTATTCCTGAATTGGTTTACGAGGAAATTGTTAGAACTGAGGATGATCTTTCTAAATGGTTAAAAGTAAGTAAAATCCCAATTGCTAAAATTAATGAACCTGTTACTAAACACATCCGCAAAATTTTAGAAGATTATCCTTTATTAGTTGACAATACCAAAGCTCGCTCATTAGCAGACCCTTGGGTAATTGCTCATGCATTAAATGACAATGCTACAGTAGTTACTAAGGAAGAAAAAGTAACTGTAATTAACTCCAAGAAAATAAAAATCCCAAATGTTTGTGATAACATAGGAATTAGATGGATAAACGACTTTCAATTTATTGAAGAGTTGGACATTAAATTTCAATGTTCATTGGCTTAAATAACAATAGAAAAGAAGTAAGAGCCGAACATATATGAACTAATCCCCTGTCTTAGAAGTAGACTGGCTGGAAAGTGGAGCTTAACGGAATTTCAGTTTTAGCTCTGTTTAAAAAATTAGTTGAAATATTTGAAGGAGGTATTTTTTAAAACTTCTCCATTAAGGAGAGAAAAAAATCATTGTTTCTAAGGTAAATGAATTATAGGCAAGGCTTGGGACTGACACGATTTCGAGTTGATTGTGATTATGGGAGTCCAGCTTCTGGAGAAGCAGAGGGACCGGGTATTGAAGAAGCAGGATAACTGGATCGAAAAATCACCAAAAATGGGTATTTTTTTGTTCCCAAGAATTTTTTAATGTTACTACTGAATTAGGTTTTGTGTTTTACCAAAATGAAATCACCATGCAGTTGAGCAAAAATTTTTCTTTGGCGGAGATGTTGAACAGTCAGACCGCCTGTAGGTTGAATTTTTCGGAGCAGTACAATCCAAGTGAAGAAGTGATTGAGAATCTCCGACAGTTGAGTATTCATGTATTACAGCCAATCAGGGACAAGTTGAGAAGGCCGATTTTCATCAGCAGTGGTTATCGGTGTTACCGTGTCAACAAAGCAGTAGGTGGATCTTCAAGAAGCCAGCATATGAAAGGTAAAGCGGCGGATATAGTAGTTTCCGGAATGGATGCTGAAATTTTATTTCAGAAAATTAAGGCCAGTGGCTTGCCTTTTGATCAGTTGATACAGGAGTTTGGGAGGTGGGTGCATATTTCCTATAATCCTGAACCAGGAAAAAACCGAATGCAGGTCCTTAGGGCTGTGATGGAAGGGGGGAAGGTGAGGTTTTTGAGGGAGGAGGTTGGGAATATGGGATTAAGAGTGATGAGTTAAGAGTGAATGTTGTCGTGGTTGTCAGGTTGTCTGGTTTGGAGTTTGGAGAATTATAAGAGCCAAGTAAAAAGGAAAAAGTCGGATTTCGAAAGTAGGATTTCGGAAGGAAAAAAGACGCTGCGCTTGGCTTTTGGTACACGGAGGAAAATAAAGAGCCGAGTTAAAAGTAAAAAACTTGTCCCGAAGAATTTCGGGAGGCAAAAGTTTGAACTTTTCTAGGTCGTGTACTGAAATAGGTTGACACAATTTAATTAAAAATTGTAAACCTATAATCGGACAAAATGCAAGAAACAGAAAAATTCTCTGAAGACGCTAGGAGAAAAATCGTTACCGAAGTGCTATCA
>NZ_JBHLWI010000063.1:0-1882 GCF_042432905.1 Fontibacter flavus
AAGGTGTGCTGTGAATGGCCAACAATCGTAGGTTGGCCAATGCTGTATAAAAGATGATGGTAGGTCCATCAGTATCGGCTTTCAAGAGCAGGTACTAAACCGCCCCTCGGTGCTTGGATAGTAATTGAGAGGTGCTGAACAGTAAGGGGAAAAGGCTGTCCAGAACAGTCAGGTACGAGTTAGAGAGGCAAACGGAAGTGAACCTGTGATGAAGCTGTGAGATAGTGGCTATACTTTGTCAAAAGCTTGTATTCTTTGCTACAAGTGAAAAGCTGTAACGGGTGCTTGATTATTGGTTACAGGGCAAACGCAGTTGAGCAGGTGCGAATCTAATTCAGGCTTTTATACGGAACTCAGGAAGTCCTTATAGAATGCAAAGAGAACGGCACAAGTGGGAAGTACCCACGAGGCTTACAGTATCGATGTTTACAAGGATGACGGATGCTGTTGTAGTAGCGATGAAGTGTTTGTAATGAGCATGGAGCGAAGGACGGCAGACATACAGTTTCAAGTAAGTAAACAACTTGAGAAATTAAGGATGACAGATTTATTTGGAACAAGATCAAAACCGATTCCGATAACCAAAGACATGGTCAGGGAAGCGTATCGCAAAGTCAGGGCAAACAAAGGCAGTTCAGGGGTAGATGAGATATCATTGAAAACATTTGATGAGAATCTATCAAAGAACCTGTACAAGATTTGGAACCGAATGGCGAGCGGAAGCTACTTTCCCAAGCCCGTGAAAGAGGTTGTCATACCCAAGAGCAATGGGGGCGAACGAAAATTGGGTATTCCGAGCATCAGCGACAGGATAGCCCAAGAAGTAGTGAAAACCTATCTCGAACCACGATTAGAAGCAGAGTTTCTACCCCAATCGTATGGGTACAGGCCACACAAATCGGCACATCAGGCATTGGAAGAAGTACAAACCAACGTACGCCTCTATGCCTGGGTCATCGATATGGACATTAAAAGTTTTTTTGACGAAGTCAATCACGAACTATTGATGAAAGCCATAGAGAAGCACGTGCCGGAAAAGTGGTTAAAGATGTACATCAAACGATGGTTGGAAACACCCGTACAAACCAAAGAAGGTCTGGTTCACAAACAAGGGCAAGGTACACCACAAGGTGGAGTCATCAGTCCTTTGTTGGCCAATTTGTTCCTGCATTATGTGCTGGACAAATGGATAGAAAAGACCTTTCCCACCGTAAAATTTGTACGCTACGCCGATGATGTGGTGGTACATTGTAAAAGCGAAAACCAAAGTCATTATGTTTTGGAAGGCATCAGGCGAAGATTGAATGAGTGCAAACTTCGGTTAAGTGAAGAGAAGACCAAGATAACCTATTGCCAAGACTACCGCCGTGAAAAACGGAAGGACTACCCGAAGAAGTTTGATTTTCTAGGGCACACGTTCAAGCCTATGTCAAAGAAGAGCAATAGGAATACAGGGGTTTTCTTGGGCTTTGATTGCCAAATGAGCATGAAGTCACGCAGCCGTATCATCGAATCCTGGAAGGAGATGAGATTTCACAGAGAGAGCACATGGACAATCCAAAATATTGCCAAATTGATAAACAGTAAATCAAGAGGATTGATCAATTATTTTGGTAAGATGGAAAAACGGATGTTGGAAAGACTATTCCGATATTTGGACTATCGCATTGCAAAATGGGTAAAGAACAAGTTTAAGAGATTACGAAGTTACCAAAAAGCATTCAATTGGTTGCGAGACATCAGGTTAAGCTATCCCAATATGTTTGTACATTGGTCAATCAGTAAAATCTGAATGATAGTATGTCAAGAGCCGTGTGAGTCGAGAGGTTCACGCACGGTTCTGTGAGAGGCTTGAGCTGAAATGCCCTTGCCTACTTGACCG
>NZ_JBHLWI010000064.1:0-3629 GCF_042432905.1 Fontibacter flavus
AAAAAAAGCTAACCGAACCTCAGTTAGCTTTTTTAGTTTTTAAACCGACGATAATTAACTTTTACATCCCTTGGGACCGATATCTTTATTGTTGTTGTTCTTTACTGTCTTTCTATTATCTCTCATCTGCCCGTCCTCAGGACAGTCCGCCTGTTCTCCTGGTGCTGGGCCCCGCTGCAGTCACCCGTGCTGCAGTCATGGACCGGACGGCTCTCACCGTACCACACATGCTCCATCCTGGATGCCTCGACACCGCGCTTCACCAGGTAGTCCATCACTGACTTCGCCCTGCGCTCAGACAGCGCCATGTTGTAAGCATCACTGCCACGCTGGTCCGTATGCCCCTCGATATATAACCTCAGGTCCTGAAGCCTCCCCATCATGATGCCCACACGCTCAAGCTCCTTCCTGTGAACAGGCCTGATATCCGACCTGTCAAAGTCAAAGTAGACCACCGGAAGACCGTTCACCTCTTCCTGGATGCCCCTGAGCATATCCTCAAGGTCACAGGGGTCTTCAATCCCCTCCGGAAGCGCATACGCCTTATCCGGATCCGGGAACGCCTCTAGCACAAGTTCACTGCGCCTGTTCATCTGGTGCTCACGCTCAGGGCACGGCACGCCGTCCCCGCAGTCGTTCACAAGCTCGGATTCTCCGGACCATTCAAGTCTCACCCTCTCGCCCGGTATCCCGTAACCAGAAAGGTAATCCCTCACCGCATCCGCACGTCTTTGGCTCAGCGCCTCGTTGTACGCATCCGATGCCCTCGAATCCGTATGAGAGGATACAACCAGGTCCATGAAACCGTACCTGCCCATCAGCTCCGCCACCTTGTCAAGTGCCGGTGCAGCATCATTCCTGATCTCAGACCTGTCAAGGTCATAATACACAATGTCAACATATACCGGCGTGCGGTAAGGCACCGCAACAAGTCTGTACTCCCTGCTCAGCGTGTCGCCCTCCATCCCCTTCGTGCTCAGCGTGCTGTCAACCACACTGAAGTGGCCCGCCCTGCTGATCTTCAGCACAAAATCCGAAACCGGGTCCAGCACTGCACCGACCCTGCCGTCAGATTCCCTCACCGTCGCCGTCCTCTCATCTTTACCGAGCTCCGACAGTTCGACCTCGAAGGCGTCCCTGACCAGCAACCCGTCACAGTCCACAACAGATGCACGGAGGTGTTTGTAAAGGTCCTCTATCGTATAGATGTCATCAAGACCCTGTCCGCCAGGCCTGTCAGAGGTCAGGTAACGTCTGCCCTCAGGCGATACCGCATACGCAAAATCATCACGCTCGCTGTTGTAGGGAACACCCATGTTCCTCACTCCGCTGATGTTCCCGCCCACGTAGTCCGCCGTGAAAACATCCATGCCCCCCAGGCCAAGGTGGCCCCTCGACGAAAAATAAAACCTGTCACCGATACGTGAAGGGTGGCTGTCGCTCTCCGCAGTGTTCACCCCAGGGCCAAGGTTTACCGGATCCCCGAAGTTCATATCCCCGTCGAACTCCACATAATATATGTCATACTTCCCGTAGCCCCCCGGCATGTCCGAGGAAAAGTAAAGCCTTCCGGCCTCACCGTCCACAAAAGGCGTCATCACTCCGTATTCAAGGTCACTGTTGTAAGGGAAGGCCACGCTCTCCGTTATCTTCCCCTCACCGTCAAGCCTGCCGTAATAGATACCCGGCTGGATCTCCACTTCACGCATACCCTTCACCTTCGTCCTGCCCTCAAAGGCCGTGTAGAACACGATCCCCATGTCCGCAAGGACGCTCGGGCCGTTCAGCTGTACCACGTCCTCCAGGTCCGTCACCACCACCGACAGACTCCCGTCCTCCCCGCGGCTGTAGAGCCTGTAGTACTGGCGCTCGTTGAAGTTGCTCCGCTCGCTGCTGTAGATGCTGTTCTTCGCGTCCAGACGCACCGCAGGGCGCTGCGTGTCCCCAACAGGACCACGGTCGCTCGAAAAAAGCACATTGCCCTTCCCGTCAAAGGAAACCCCCATATCGGACCCCTCACTGTTCAGCCCTGCAACCGGTACAAGCTTCACGTTCGCACGCTGCCCCATAAGCGAACGCATGCCCGCAAAGTCAAGCTCCGGAAAGTCCGCCTCCGTATAGCCCGATCCGGAAAGTATATCCCCCACCGAATCCATTCGGCCCGCCTGTACCGCAGAACGCAGGTACTTCACAAAATCATCCCTGTCAGATCCCTCATGGGATACCGTAACACCCCACCATTCAAAGGACTTTGCATAATCGCCCATGATGCTGTAGGTCTGTGCCGCCATCCGCGCCGTCTCATAACGGCCACGTCTGCCGTAGGCCTCCGTGTACGTGTCGGCAGCCTCCGCATAGTTGCCCAGCGAATACTGCCTGTCCGCATATCTCAGAAGCGAACTCTGTGCCGCCGAATCAAAAACCAGCAGCATTACGGCCGAAAGGCCCAAAAACAATATCTTATATCCAGTCTTCATGATCAGAACCATCTAGGGTTTTTCAATTTAACACTTCTCGGCGAAAGATAATAACCTACCGACAGTTCATGTGAATTGTGCCTGTAATTCTGAAGCACGTTCAGGTTGTGGTCGTACGCATAACCGATCCTCAGGTTGTCCGTCGCAAAGATCTCCGCAACAAATGCCACAGCAGTCCTGTTGTTCAGGTTCCCCGAAAGGCCCTCATCGTTGATCTTCACATTCGAACGGTAAGATGCACCCAGCCACACACGCTCCATGAACAGGAACATACCGTTCAGATCATAGCTCGTAGGAGAGCCCTTCACTTCCTTCACCAGAAAACTCGGCTTGAACTGTATCTTCTCCGTAAGCGGGAAAAGTGCGCCCGCGGTAAGATAAAAATGCAGGTCGTGGTACGCAAGCGCTATGTCGCTGCGCTCAAGCGCGCCCTTGCCGATCATGTTGTAAGCACTGAAGCCCGCATAAAAACGGCTGTTGTGCCAGAAAAGACCAGTGTTCATGTTCGGCGTGAAAAACGAAACCCTACCCACAGGAATGTTCTGGTCGCCCTCGTCATTGTACTGCAACAGGTCCCCGTCTATCATGTACTCCGATACCCCCGCACTCGCTCCAAGGCTCAGAAAGGACTCCTCGCCCACCTGGAGCCTGTACGCATACGTCAACAGACCCCCCGTCGTACGCGCAGGACCGATCTGGTCGGTCATCAGCGACACACCGAATCCCATCATGCCCTCGTTCGCACTCAGGTCCGCAGTGACCGTAAAGGTACGCGGCGCACCCGGAAGGTTAACCCACTGGCTCCTGTAGGTGCTCTGTACATAGCCCTCACTCTTATAGCCCGCATATCCCGGGTTGATGTGAAGACCGTTGAAAATGTACTGGCTGAACTGGGGCAGCTGCTGCCCCTCTGTGGCCGATACGGACACCAGGACCGCAATCAGCGCAATCATCGAAATCCTAAAAATACCTCTCATCTTTTCTGTCGGTTTAAATCTCTATCTCGCCAGACGGGACACCCGCCCGTATGACCGGAACCCGGTCAAAAACGCCCCCGGGACCCCAACAGCACCAGAAATAACCCCCGGTAAACTGTCAAATATTCTTTTATGCCGTAAACATACATTTTTTTGCTTTTCATGTCAAGCATCA
>NZ_JBHLWI010000065.1:0-2100 GCF_042432905.1 Fontibacter flavus
AGCGAGGAACGAGCGAAGAATCTCCCATAGTTTAGGAGATTCTTCGGCTTCGCAGGCTGCGCCTCAGAATGACGTAGTAAAAAGATGTCTTTGCCTTTCTGTAAATGCCAAATTTTAAAATCTCGACGTGACAAGGATAACTTCAAGACAGTAAGAATCAATTAATCCATGGATAGCTGATTGCTTTTTTGGTGTCATTTTGCTGCCGATAGGATGAGCCCCTGGTTCAATGATTACTGCTATTGGAACGGATAGCCCCTCTACTTTTAGGAGAGGGGTTGGGGTGAGGTATGAAAGAGAGAGGTCTGTTTGTTTATAAAAGTCAGGCTTCTGGAGAGGGCAGGACAACTGGTTTCAATAATTGGGTTCTTTTTTTGACATTTAATTAACAAACATCTTCCATCATACTGAAAAATATCTTACATTTAAAATGAAAGAAACTTACTAAATACTGATTTTATAATGATAAGACAGGAGGAAATTGCATTAGTTATAAATTCACAAAAAGAATCATTCTTAAAACAGGATATTGGTTTTATCCGTGAGGCTTTGATGCATATACCCATTACAGACGCTTTTGCAACCATCATCACGGGAATTCGGCGCTGTGGAAAAAGTACACTCTTATTGCAATTGCTGCGAAAAGATTACCAGGATGCGCTTTATCTCAATTTCGATGATATCCGCCTTGCCGCATTTGAAACAAGTGACTTTGTTAGGGTTCACAGAGAAATAGAAAAGAGGGGTATTCAAGTATTGTTTTTTGATGAGATACAAATTATTAGAAACTGGGAAACGTTTGTCAACCAACTTTTGAGGGAAGGGTACAAAGTGTTTGTAACAGGATCAAATGCAGCCATGTTGAGTGTGGAATTGGGTACCCATCTCACAGGAAGGCATTTATCCATGGAATTGTTTCCCTTTTCTTATTCGGAATATATCCGGTACAAAAATCTGGAAAGTTCTGTTATTGCATTGGAAAGTTACCTGAAAACAGGAGGCATTCCTGAATTTGTGAAGACAGGTCTCACTGATGTTATTTATACATTAGTGGATGACATCTTGATGAGAGACATTGCGCTCAGGCATGCGGTCCGAGATGTAAGCTCCTTGCGCCAATTGGCTGCTTACTTGATCAGCAACATTGGAAATTTGGTTTCCGCAAACAAGTTGGTGGGAATGTTTGAGATCAAATCAGCTACCACTTTCCTGGAGTACTTTTCTTTTTTGAAGGATGCTTATTTATTAGACTTTGTTCCTTTATATGATCACTCCTTGAAGGTTCAGGCGCGTAATCCCAAGAAAGTATATGTCTTGGATATGGGCATCTATTCGGAAGTTTCAGTCACAACAAGCGATAATAGTGGAAGACGCTTGGAAAATTTAATCTTCCTCCATCTCCGCAGAAAATACAATCAGATTTTTTACTACAAAAACAAGGGAGAATGTGATTTCGTCACCATGGAAAGAGGCAAATTAACGGTTGCTATTCAAGTTTGCCTGACGGTAAATGATGAGAATTTTAACCGGGAACTCTCTGGAGTAGTTGAAGCCATGAATGACTTGAAAATCAGTACTGGATATATCATTACTAAAGACCAAAGTGATATCTTTGAAAAGGATGGTTTGATCATAAAAATGATCCCCGCCCACGAATTTCTTGATGATAGAACGGCTGGCTTTTTTCGGGAATAACGGGAGAGACTTATAAAGAGCCAAGGCTAAAGGAAAAAGAGGGGAGAAGGAATGTAGAATGATGAGTGAAAAATGAAGAATTTCGGATTTTGAAAGGCGGATTTCGGGAAAGAGTAAGAGCCAAGGTAAAAGGTAAAAGTAAAAAGGTTGGAGTTTTGAAAAGTTTGGGAGATGGGTTCTGTGGGAGAAGGATTTTTTAACCGCGAATTACGCAAATTGTACTGAACAATGCATCACAAGGAAATGAATTATGCGCGAGGCTTGCGGATTGACACGAATTCTTGTGCGGATAGAAACCTTGAGAATAGAAGAGAACAAAGGGCTGAAGGCCCGTGATAACTGTAGCCCGGGTCGGAGAGGCGTTAGACTCGGAGGCCTGGGCTAATGGTGATTTGCCTGTTCCAA
>NZ_JBHLWI010000066.1:0-14561 GCF_042432905.1 Fontibacter flavus
GACCAGTATTATACGTGTCAAGGAAAAAATCTAATCAAAAATCCCCAATCATGACTTTAGATTTTCAAAATCAAAAAATTGCAGCATAAAAAAGGCTGCCCTTTTCGGACAGCCCCTTTTTTATTTCATCAGGTGAATTAAAGGGGGCTTTGTTTACTGTTCCTTTTTGCCATACCTTTGAAGTCCGAAAATTTAAAGAGAAATCAGCGGTTCAATCACCCGCTTCAACAAAAATTCTGATGGACAAAAAAACAGCAGTAACTGAAGGCAGGATGCTTCCTGTCATGGAAGCTTTTTATACAATACAGGGAGAAGGTGTACATACCGGTACCGCCGCATATTTTATCAGACTTGGAGGCTGTGATGTGGGCTGTGTATGGTGTGATGTGAAAGATTCCTGGGAAGCAGAAAAATGGCCAATATTAGGCGTTGAGGAGATTGTCGATGAAGCAATGAAGTTTCCAGGAAGAATGGTAGTGATCACAGGTGGGGAACCTTTAATGTACAATCTCGGTCCTCTTACAAGCTCGCTGAAATCAAAAGGATTTACGACCCACATAGAAACATCAGGAGCACATCCTTTTTCAGGCGATTTTGATTGGGTTTGCTTTTCACCCAAAAAATTCAAGGCTCCTCATCCTTCTATTTATGAAGTGGCCAATGAATTAAAAGTGGTTATCTTTCATAAATCCGATTTTGAATTTGCTGAAAAACACGCTGCTTTGGTCAATGAGGGCTGCAAACTGCTTTTACAACCTGAGTGGAGCAAGGCTAAATTCTTTATGAACGATATAGTGGAATACGTAAAATTCCATCCAAATTGGAAAATTTCGCTTCAAACCCATAAATTTATGGACATTCCATAAAGAAATGAGAAAAGGATTCCTTTTTCTGGTATTGTTGTTTTTTGTGCAACTTGGTTTTGCCCAGACGTATTCCATTATAGATTCCAGAGCGATCAAGCTGCATGAGCAAGGTGATGAACTAGTCAAACAGCGGAAATACGATGAGGCGCTGGAAAAATACCAGGCATCAATCAATAGGGAAGCCAATTTTTTAGAATCTTATATCAAAATGGGACGTGTCCTTCTTACAAAAGGATTGTCTCAAGATGCGCTTTCCATTGTAGAAAGAGGAGAAAAACGCCCTTCTAAGGCGAGTAATAAAGTGAAAGCCGAATTAGGCTGGTTAAAAATGCATATTTACCTGGCCCAAGGAGAGTTTCAAAAAGCTATCCGGAAATTTGATGAGGTTGATTTGATATTGGATGAAAATTTCAGGAAAACCTATGATTACCAACAGAATCAGGAACAGGTAATTTTCCTCAAAAATCACCTGGAAAAAAGTCTGACTATCAGTAAAGAAAAACTTCCTGAACCAGTTAATGATTTCAAGCTTCAGTATTTTCCTGTATTGACTGCAGACAGTAAAAAACTGCTCTTCACCAAAAGGGATGGTCTGGAAGAATATCAGAAAGAAGATATATATGTGACTTATCTGGATGAATCAGGTCTTAACTGGTCTGACCCTATAAGTATCAGTGCCAATATCAATACAGCCTTTAATGAAGGCACTTGTAGCATTTCAGCAGATGGTAATATCTTGATTTTTACTTCCTGTGATGCAGCGGATTCTTTTGGCAGTTGTGATTTGTATGTAGCCTATAAGGTAAATGGGGCATGGCAGCGTCCTCAGAATATGGGTAAAAATGTCAATTCCAGGTCATGGGATTCTCAACCCTCTCTTTCGGCTGACGGCAGTATTTTGTTTTTTTCTTCTAACCGAAGAGGCGGATATGGAGGTAATGATATATGGTATTCCGTGAGGCTTCCCAATGGTGCATGGTCAGAAGCCAAAAACCTTGGTGATCAGATCAACACACCAAAGGACGAGGTTTCTCCCTTTATCTATTTCAATAATGAAATCCTGTTTTTCGCATCCAATGGCCATAGAGGATTTGGCGGAATGGATTTGTTTGTGTCAAGGGTCGAAAAAGGGGAGTTTACAAAACCTGAAAACATGGGCTACCCTATTAATGATCATCAGGATCAGTTTTCCTTGTTTATCACAGCACAAAGAGATTATGCCTATTATACAGAAAGCATTTACAAAGAAGGTAAAGTAGAGCGGTCTTATTTATACAGGTTTGAATTTCCGGAAGAGATCACGCTTGGCGAAAAACTTGTGGTGTCTGAAGGTAAGGTGTTAAATGGCAAAACCGGTCTTCCTATAGAAGCAAAACTGTCATTGGTCAGTTTGTCAAATGACAGCACCATGTATCAGTTTAAGTCAGATGGAAAAACAGGGGAGTTCATGATGCTTTATCCTGACAAGTCATTTTCAGGTCTATATGTAGAAAAAGATGGCTATTTGCCTAAAATATTCAATGTTGAAAGGGACAGTCTTAAAAACAGGAGGAATTTAGAGATTTCATTGGTCCCTATAGCCTCAGGTGAAGAATTCGTTTTCGAGAATATATTTTTCGATTTCGACAAGGATGAATTAAAGCCGGAGTCTCTAAGTTCTTTGGTTAGGTTGTATGAATTCCTTCAGAAAAATACTCAGGTTAAAATCAGGATTTTGGGTCATACAGACAATGTAGGAAGTGAAACTTATAATCAAAACCTGAGTCAGAGAAGAGCGGAAAGTGTAGAGAAATATTTATTGTCTAAGGGGATTAAAAAAGAAAGGCTTATACCGATTGGTAAAGGAGATAAAGAACCGATTAGACCAAATGATACCCCTGAAAATAGAGCGCTGAATAGGAGGATTACAATATCTATTCAGTAGAGCAATTTTTTGTATGATTCTATTTGAAGAGTTAGGCGAACTTACGGTGGATTATCTCAAAAATGGGTAAAACTAAATTATTTTACATAAAACTAAATAAGCAATGTTAATAAATCTTAAATTATTTTAAATCTATACATTTTTTGGTTAACTAATCTTTTTGTGATATAAAATTTCGAAATGTAATTTTTTGTAGGAAAAAAAGTAATTTTTTTTCATAAAATCAAATAATTCATGCAATTGACTCTTATTACAGATTGTGTAAAAAATACGTTTCGTCTTGGATAATATGAAGTTTGTTGATAAAATTCGGGAATCGTTAAACTAATTTAAAACAAATTAACATGAAGAAAGTTTTACTAACCCTTGCGTTTATAGCAATGACAGCTGCGTCATTGTTCGCGCAGAGTAGGACTATCTCTGGTAAAGTCACTTCTGCTGAAGAGCCGAATGGCATACCTGGGGTCAATGTCCTAGTAAAAGGTACCACGGTCGGTACAGTAACCGATTTCGATGGTAACTATTCTCTTTCCGTACCGGAAGGAGGAAGCACTTTAGTTTTTTCATTTGTAGGGTTTTTTACTCAGGAAGTTGCTATTGGTAACAACAGCGTCCTGAATGTAGAGATGCGAGCGGATGTCAAGACTTTGGGTGAGGTTGTGGTAACAGGTTACGGTACACAGGAAAGAAGAGATATTACTGGTTCAGTAGCTTCTATCAACAACACCGCTATTGAAAACCTTGTTGCGCCTTCATTCGATACCCAATTGGCAGGTAGAGCACCAGGTGTGTCTGTAACTGTTCCTAACGGTATCTTAGGTTCTAGACCGATTATTAGAATCAGGGGTGTAAACTCCCTTTCCGGTGGTGCTGATCCATTGATCGTAATTGACGGCGTGCCTATCGTTGATTCTGATCGTTCTGCAGTTGTTGCTTCCAACCCATTGGCAAACATCAACCCAGCTGACATCGAGTCTTATGAAGTATTGAAAGATGGTTCTGCTACTGCGATCTTCGGTTCCAGAGCTGCTAACGGTGTGATCTTGATCACTACCAAAAGAGGTAAAGCAGGTAAAGCTCAGGTTAACTACAACGTGAGTACTGGTTTCAACGAAGCTGTCGATCAGTTTAGTTTGTTGACCGGTGATCAGTTCGTGGAAATCGCCAACGAAAAGAGAACTAACGCTGGTCAGTCTCCATTGGCTAATCAAGGTGTAAATACCAACTGGCAGGATGCTGTATTGAGAAGAGGTACTACTCAGCAGCACAACTTATCAATCTCCGGTGGTTCTGAAAACACCAAATATTTCTTCTCTGCAGGTTTCACCGATCAGCAGTCTGTTGTGAAAAACAACGATTTGAAGAGATATGCTTTCAGATCTAATATAGACCACTCTATTTCTAAAAAAGTAAGAATTGGAAAAAGCCTTTCTTACACTTATACAGAAATTACCGGTTTGAACAACGGAGCAAACTCACTTTCAGGTGCGATCTACAATGCTACAAGAGCATTACCTAACGTTCCGATTTTTGATCCTAACAACACTGCTTTCGGTGGCTATAATATCACTGCAAATGGTGCGACTACCGGTTTTGGTGCCAACCTTGCAGGTCCGGATAACAACATTCCAAACATCGCTTATGTATTGGAAAACAACTTCTACAGAGGTAGAAATCATAGAGTTTTGGGTAATGCTTATGCTGAAGTGGATATCGTTCAGGGTTTGACTGCTAGAACTCAAGTAGGTATTGACTTGACCATGGCAGATGACTTTCAGACTTTGGATCCAAGACACGGTGATGGTAGAAGTTCAAATGGTAACGTATACCAAGCTTTCAACCCAGTTTTCCGTTGGAACTGGCAAAATACTTTGAATTATCAGACAGTTATTGCTGAGGATCATAACCTTAATGCAACTGTAGGTGTAGAATATCAGTACACTAATTTCTACAATTTCTTTGCTCAAGGTACCGACTTCTCTGATGAGTTCTTCAGATTCAGAAACCTGATCTCAGGTTCTTACAACAACCAGTTCTCTGGAGGTGGTTTCTCTGAAAATGGTTTTGATTCTTATTTTGCAAGAGTGAACTATAGCTTCAGAGGAAAATATCTTTTGTCATTTGCTGTAAGAAATGACGGTATTTCTCAATTGGCTCCTGAAAACAGAAGAGGTACCTTCCCAGGTGGCTCTATCGGTTGGAGGATCTCTGACGAAGCGTTCTTCAACAGCAACTTGATCTCTGATTTCAAAGCAAGAGTTTCTTATGCTGAAGTAGGTAACGTAAGCTTGCCTGGTGGTGCATTCCCTTATGCAGGCGGTTTTGGTCCAGTATTGGCAGCTGCCGGTGCAGGTATCGGTTATTCTAACGTGGCGAACGTTGGTTTGCAGTGGGAAACTTCCAAGAAGTTTAACGTAGGTATGGACATGACCATCGGTTCTGTAACCTTATCAGCTGATTACTTCAAAAACAACGTAGACGGAATGGTATTGAATGCGCCAACTGCGCCTTCTTTGGGTATCCCAGGTAACACGATTAGCCAGAACGTTGGAGCTATGGTCAACCAAGGTGTGGAATTCAGAGCGATGAGCCAGGTCCTTTCTAAAGGAAAATTCACTTGGAGTACTGACTTCAACTTTACATGGTTGAAAAACGAAGTGACCAACTTGGTGCAGCCTTTGACAGGTACTTATAACAGAACTGTAGTAGGTGGTCCAATTGCTCAATTGTACGGATTTAAGTGGGCTGGTGTTAACCCTGCAAATGGTAATGCCATGTACTTCAGCGGTGATAACATCGTGCAGTTGGTAGGTGCTTCCTCTTGGAGAGCATTTGATCCAGCCAACCCAGGTGAAACTGCAACTCCAGGTACTGCTCCAACACAGTTTTTCCTAGGAAATACCCTTCCAAGATACTCTGGTGGCTGGTCTAATACCTTCAACTACGGTAACTGGGATGCTGAAATCTTCATCAGATACTCAGGTGGTAACTATATCATGAACGAGTCTAAAAGAGGTTTGATGGGACTTGGTTTCTCTAACAACCATTCTGAAATCTTGAACAGATGGACTGAAAGCGGTCAAGTTACTGATGTGCCTAGACTTTACTCCGGTCGTGATGCCAACACTTGGCAGACATCTGCTTCTAACTCCAGATTCATCGAGAAAGGTGACTTCGTAAGGGTACAGAATATCGTTGTTGGTTACAGAATTCCAAGTGCAACTTTGAACACTGCATTTAACGGAGCAATCAGAACGGCTAGATTCTTTGCTCAAGTTCAAAACCCACTTATTTTCACGAAGTACTCTGGTATCGATCCGGAATCTAACCAGTATTCTGGTCAGTTGAACTTCGGTGTTGACTGGAATGTGGCGCCGATCATCAGAACATGGTCTGTAGGTCTAAATGTTGGATTCTAATCGCACACCTTTAAATTGAAGAAAAATGAAAAATATAATTTCAAATAAAATAAAAACCGCATTCGTGGCCTTGGCAATGCTAGGTGCTACGTCATGTGATGTAACCGACCTTCAGCCGGCTAATATTATTCCGGATGCAGAGGCATTTGCAGATGCAAATAGAGTAAACGCCGCAGTTTTGGGTATCTATGAAGCAGCTCAAAGAGGTTTCTATCTAGGTGCTGTTCAAAGAGGTTATCCTTTCGGTGCTGCTTCTACACAGCAAGGTGACATGAGAGGTGAAGACATGTACAATGATCAGTTGTTCTATGAAGTAACCTATATCAACGGTAACAACCCTCAGACCGCTAATAATAACGGTCAGTGGATCTCTTTGTACAGAATGATCAACAGAGCTAATATTGTGATCGAAAACCTTGATCAAGCTGTGAGCAACGGTGCTCTGACTTCTGAATTGAGAGACCGTTATAGAGGAGAAGCGCTTTTCTTGAGAGCTTTGGCTCATCATGAGTTGGTAGTGTATTTCTCTAGGCCATATTCTGATGATCCTAACTCCATGGGTATTCCTTACAGAACTTTTGCCATCAACGATGTGTCTAAAGTTGAGCCAGGAGAAGCTGTAGGTAGAGGAACTGTACAGAGTGTATATGATCAGCTTTTGGCTGATTTGGATGAAGCAGAGGGCCTGCTTCCTGAAGCAGGTAATGCTTTCAGAGCTAGAAAAGCTGCTGCTATTGCATTGAAAGCAAGAGTAAAATTGCATAAAGAAGATTGGGCCGGTGTGGTTGCTGAATACAACAAACTGTCTTCTAGCTTTGCAGTAACTGAAAATCCTTTGACTCCATTTAGAGGTGGTAACAGTTCTGACAATATCTTCTCTTTTGAGAACACTCAGGCTTCTAATGCTGGTGTAAACGGTGCACTTCCAAACATGTATGGTAACCCTAACAAAGGTGCTAGAGGTTTGGTGAAAATCAGTCCATTGATCTGGAGAGCAGATTTCTGGCATCCACGTGATTTGAGAAGAAGCATCGAAGGGGAAGCTGATGGAATGGTTAGCCGTGGTCCTTTGGGAATGTTTACAAACAAATACATTGATAATGTAACTTTCTCTGACCCTACTACCATCATCAGATTTGCTGAAGTTGTTTTGGCTGCTGCTGAAGCGCAGGCAAGATTGGGTAACTCTGCTGCTGCGATCACCTTGTTGAACTCTGTTCGTGACAGAGCACTTCCTGATGATGTGCCTTCTTTCACCGCTGCAGACCTTCCAAATGCTGATGCCATCATCGATGCGATCATCAAGGAAACAAGAATTGAATTCTTGGCAGAAGGTAGAAGGTTCCCGAATATCCATAGATTATCAGGTGAAGGCAGAATGGCAGGTATCCCTTTGAAAGCTACTTCCAGATCTATCACCAGTGTTGCATTCTATGAGGATTTGACGAGAACTGTTCCTACTGACCACTCTTTGCCTTATTCAGAGAATACTTTCATTTGGCCTATTCCATTGGAAGAGATCTTGACCAATAATACATCACCACTACCACAAAACCCAGGTTATTAATCTCCGGTTTTGTGTAAATCATAAAGCCCTCCCAAATTTTTTTGGGAGGGCTTTTATATGCACATACCTAAATGAAATGGCCTGCATACAATATTTTTTAAAAATGCACTATTGTGTATTTAAAAAGTAATATATATTCTAAATTCATTTTTAAAATACTGGAAAAAAGATAAAAGCTTGATTTTTGTACTGTTATATGTTTTTTAAATCTTGAGCGCAATTTGATAAACATAATCATATAATTGTTGTATCAGTTCATATAGCTATTAAATATATTATATTTATTCATGTTTAAATTTCATAAATAGCCTTTTTCTTTAATATGAAACCTAATTTTTTCTATTGAAATTTTTGTTAACTATTGTTAAAAAAAAATTATATTTTGATTAATCATGAATTTCAAACGTGATTTTTTTATTGAATCTTTAAAAATACCCATTTAACTGCTTAATATTTTGCTAAATTTATAAAAACAGAATTTCATAGAATTAAATACACCTACATTCATATGTAAATTTCTTAAACGATTTTGCATTATCTGAAGTTATTGGATAAAATTGAGCTATCGTTAAACCAAAAAAATCAATTATGAGGAAAGTTTTACTTCTAGGACTTGCGCTTCTTTTTGCAACTGCTTCGGCATTTGCGCAAGGACGCGTAGTAACTGGAACGGTGACCTCCGGTGAGGATGGTCTGCCTATTCCAGGTGCATCAGTCATAGTGAAAGGTACCACAATTGGTACCGCTACCGACTTGGACGGTAGGTATTCACTCAATGTCCCACAAGAAAACAATACACTTGTTTTCAGTTTCGTGGGCTCTGTGACGCAGGAAGTCAATATTGGCAACCGCTCACAGGTCAATGTGGTATTGCAACCCGATACCAGAAGCTTGGAAGAAGTAATCGTAACAGGTTACGGAACCCAGCCTAAAAGAGAAGTGACCGGTGCGGTTACTTCCGTAAGGGGTGAATTGATCGAAAACCTTCCTATGCAATCTTTCGATAGAGCATTGCAGGGTAGGGCTTCAGGTGTTCAGGTACGTTCTGCCAATGGTCTTCCAGGTGGTGGTGTGAATATCCGTATCCGTGGTGTAGGTTCCATTACTGCTGGTAACGAGCCTTTGTTTATCGTAGATGGTGTGCAGTTGAACAATACTGCCAACTCTTCTTTTACCCAATCTAACCCATTGGCCTTCCTTAACCCTAACGACATCGAGTCCATGGAAATCTTGAAAGATGCAGCATCTGCTGCTATCTACGGTTCCCAAGCGGCTAATGGTGTTGTGATCATTACTACCAAAAAAGGTAAGCAGGGTAAGGCTAGATTTGAATTCAATGCCTTCACTGGTGAGACGCAACCAATGAAATACTTGGATGTGTTGAACGGTCCAGAGTGGTACGAAATGAGAAGAGATGCTTACATCAATTCAGGAAATACTTTGCCACAGGCAAATGCACTGAACAACATGGCTAGACTTCCTGCAAACTGGCAGTCTCTTTCTGCAGCTGAATTGGACGCTATCGGACTTGGATTGCCTTCTTATGATTGGCAAAGAGAAGTAATGGGTAGAGGTAGATTGCAGAACTATGAGTTGAACGTTTCCGGTGGTGATGACAAGACTCAGTTCTTCCTTTCTGGTTCTTACAACTATCAGGAATCATCTTTTAAGCCTGTTGACTTTGAAAGAGGTACTTTTAGAGCAGCGCTTACTCATAAAGCTAATGATAGATTGACTCTAGAAACTAACCTTAATTTGGCAACTACAGGTCAAAATGTACCTTTTGCCATTGACGGAGCGTTTTTGGGTAATCCGGCTTTCTCTGCTTCGGCAGTATTGCCTCACAATCCTATCAGAAATGAGGACGGTTCTTTCAATACTGCTATCGGTGGTGTTTTGGGTCAGAACATAGTTTTGGTAAATGAATTCAACTCAGGTACTACGAGAAGAAATTCTTTGGTAGGTAATGCAGTTGCTACTTACAAAATATTGGACAATTTGACCTATAGAGCTTTGTTCGGTTTGGATTACAGTATCCTTCAGGAGCAAAGATATAGAGATCCACGTACTCCTGATGGAGCTGGTGTAAGAGGTAGAGCTACTTCTGCAAACGATTGGAGAACCAGATTTATCAATACCCACACCTTGAACTGGAACAAAACTTTCAACAACGTACACAATGTGTCTGCGTTGGTTGGTTTTGAATTTGTGTCAGAAACAAGAGAAGGTTTGAACGGTGAATCTATTGGTTTCCCTACTTTCCAATTCAGATATGTAGATTCAGGTGCTGAGCCAGTATTCGTAGGTGGTTTCTGGACCGGTTACAGAAGACAAGGTGCATTCGTGAATGCCAACTACAACTACAAAGAAAAATACCTATTTACTGCTACTGCCCGTTATGACGGTTCTTCCAGATTCGGTGCCAATACGCAATATGGTTTGTTCCCTTCTGTAAGAGCAGGTTGGAATATCGCAATGGAGGACTTCTTGAAGGATTCTGAATTGATCACAGATTTGAAACTGAGAGCTTCTTGGGGTAGAACCGGTAACGATCAGATTGGCAACTTCGCTGCTAGAGGTTTGTACTCAGGTGGTGGTAACTATGCTAACGCAGCAGGTATCAGACCTTCAGGTTTGGCTAACCTTGATCTAGGTTGGGAAACCAACGAAACCATCAACTTAGGTTTGGATTATGGTTTCTTTGGAAACAGAGTGACAGGTAGTGTTGATTTGTTCGATAGAAGGACGAAAGACTTGTTGTTGAACCAGCCTATCCTTTGGACCAATGGTTTCGGCTCTATTGCCAACAACGTTGGTGAATTGATGAACAGAGGTGTGGAATTTGAAATCAACACTGTAAATGTGGACAGAGGTGGATTCTCATGGAGAACATCTTTCAACTTTACTTATATCAAAAACGAAATCGTTTCTTTGTATGATGGATTGGATGCTCTTCCTGCTAACCCAGGATTGGCAGTTGGTCAGTCAGTAGGTAACCCGCCATTCCCAGGTGCTCAGGCTCCAGGTTCTTGGTTTGCTGCTGAGTATGCCGGTGTGAACCCTGCTACAGGACGTCCAATGTGGTATGACATCAATAGAAACAGAACTTACTTGCCATTGGCTGCTGACAGGATCTATTTTGGTTCCAACCTTGCTCCTTACTATGGTGGTTTGAACAATACCTTCAGATACAAAGGCTTTGAATTGACGGCCTTCTTTACCTATGAATATGGTGCAATTGTATCTGATGGCCAATATGGTTTCTTGAGAGAGAATGGTACCCGTTTGACATTGAATGCCTTGAGAGAGGTAAATGACAGGTCTTGGAGAGAGCCAGGACAGATGACCGATATTCCAAGAAACTTGGCATTGAACGGTGGTAATGAGGTGAGAAGCCAAAGTAGACAATTCGGTACTGCCGGGTTGTTAAAAGCTGACTTTATCCGTTTGGCTCAATTAAGCGTTGGTTATACCTTTAATCCTACCTTGGTGAGAAATCTTGGTCTGACAAGAGCGAGAATCTATGCACAAGGAATGAACCTTTGGACATACACGGACTATCCTGGATATGACCCAGAATTCGTAGGTGCTGGTACTGGTCAGGTTCCAATTACCAAGAGTTATCAAATTGGTGTTCAGTTAGGATTCTAAAATTGAAAACAATGAAAAAAATGAAATTTATATATAACTACGCAATTGCCCTGCTTCTTGGAATTGGTGTACTTGCTACTTCCTGTAACTTGGATGTAGATCCAAGACAGTCAATTGACGCCAATGGGGCATTGAATACCCCAGATGGTTTGGAAGCTGCTTTGAACTCTGTGTATGCAAGGTTAAGAGCGCAATCCAATTATGGCCGTGACTTATTTGCAGTAGGTGATGCTTTGGCAGATGTAGGACTTACGACTTCCAATTCTGGTCGTTTGATCCAGGAGAATAACAATCAGCCAAATGCGCATTTCACTGCTGATTTTTGGCAGAATTCTTACTTTGCCATTAACGAAGCGAACTTGATCTTGGATCAAGTGAGTGCTGGGGTACAAGGAGCATCCAATGCACAACTGGCGAGATGGGAAGGCGAGGCAAAATTCTTGAGAGCGCTTTACTACTTTGATTTGGTAAGGGTATATTCCTACATCCCTACAGCAGTTTATACCCCAGGTGTAACAGATGAAGGTGGTGTGCCTATGCCTCTGGAAGGTTCTATCACATCTGATATTGCTTTCACCAGAAATTCTCCAAGATCTACTATTCAGGAAAACTACACTCAAATCTACAATGATTTGAACGATGCGATCACCTTGTTGACTTCTTCTGGTAGAGCTGGTACTCAGTACGCTTCTGCCGGTGCTGCTCAAGGCCTTCTTTCCAGAGTGGCTTTGTATAGAGGTGATTGGGCTACTGCTGTATCGGCTTCTACTGCAGCCTTGGCTTCCAGTGCAGGTACTGTATTGGGTGGTGAAGATTATGTAGCAGGTTGGAGAGCATCCGTTCACCCTGAGTCAATGTTTGAAGTGAGACTGCAATTGGCAGCTGAAGCTTTGGGTGTGAACGTATCCCTTCAGTCTACTTATACTGCCCTTTTGAACTTGGATAACAAGAATGCTCAAGGTGGTTGGGGTGATTTCATTCCAGGACCTACTGTAAGAAATTTCTTCGGATTGACCCAAGTGCAAATTGGTGAGCCAGCTTCCAACAATAATAACTGGGATGTTACCAGAAACGATGATGTAAGAGGTTTCTTGTACACCACAGGTAACACCGTTAGAAATGCTGGTCGTCAGATCGAATGTATCAAATTCATCTCTAAAAACGGTTTTGCTTTTGGTGATAACCTTCCTGTGTTGAGAAAATCAGAAATGCACTTGAACAGGGCTGAAGCTAATTTTCAATTAGGAAACACTGCTGATGCATTAGCGGAACTGAATGCTTTCAAAGCTTTGAGAGGCTTACCGGCTGTTGATTTGGCTGGCGCCGCACTTTTGGACGAAATCCTTGTGGAAAGATTCAAAGAGTTTGCATTTGAAGGTCAGCGTTTCTTCGACATGAAGAGATATGGAAGAGATATCGTGAAAACTTACATTGGTGCTAACAATGGCTTGCCATTCGAGGATTTCAAGGTACTTCCTCCAATTCCTCAAAGAGAAGTTGATGGTAATGTTAACTTAAATCAAAACAGAGGATACTAAAATTGAATATGACTATGAAAAAGATACTATCTATATTTTCACTAGTGATGGTTTTTGTCCTCGGTTCTTGTATCGAGCAAAACTATCCTATCTGGGAAGGCGCTGAAGTGGAATTTCAGAATGCTGTAACAACAGCTCCAGTAGCCGGTCAGAATTACCCTAGACTTACTGTAGCCAACACTGTTGGCACCGTAAATCTTCAGGTGAACTTAGTGGCTAGACAAAGAGCAAGCGACGAAACCATTACTTACCGTGTGGTACCTGAAGGTACCACTGCTGTGGCAGGTACTGATTACAATGTATCTGGTACCTTGACTATCCCTGCCAATTCCAGCTTTGGAACTTTGTCAGTGGCTGTTGTGAATACCGGTGCGATTGGTGGTTCTGTTGATTTGTTGTTGGAGTTGGAAGGTAATGCTACCATTCAGCCAAGCGAAAACTACAAGAGAGTTCAACTTAGAATTACAAGACCAAATCCTCCTGCAGCAGGATGATTATTCTAATAAAAAATGTTAAAAAGACCGGTTAATTCCGGTCTTTTTTTTAGATTTGGATATGAAAAAGTTTAGTTTACGTTTACTAGTTGTCATGGTATTTGTAGGGATTACAGGTACCGCTTTTGCTCAGTTACAGATGTTGAGGGATCAGGCTACAGGGAATCCTGTATTGGCCAATCCTTATCCGGAAGTAAAGGGTTCGCCTTATTGGACCGAGTTTGATTACGGTAAAATCATTTTTTCCGAAAGGGATACTGCGGATAATTTGATGATTGCTTTTAATGCTTTTAATCACACTTTGGTCAACAGTGTGGACAGGGAGTTGATGGCATATTCTCCAGGTAAAATAACCGGGTTTATTTTAAATGCTAACAGTACCCCTCAGGTATTTGTATCCGGCTATAAAATACCTAATGTAGGTGCCAATAGGTTCGTGCAGGTGATTGTAGATGGGGAATATACTTTGGTGAGCCATAAATACAAGAAAATGATAGATGATCCCGGAGCTACCTACGGTTCTCAAAGGGCGAAAAGCTTTCAGGGCGCTGAAGATCTTTACCTTTTCAAAAATGGAGAAGCTTATTTATGGAAAACCAAAAAGAAACAGCTCATAGAAATTTTTGGAGAGGAATATGCTAAAGTGAATGAGCTGACAAAAAGTTATAACCTCGATCTCAGAGAAAAGAATGATGTTAGAAGGTTGGTTTACTTTTTAAACAATGGTAATTGATCTTCTTTGATTTCATAATATCTGATCCATCAAGCTTCAGTTTGATGGATCTTTTTTTATATGGATTTTGGAACAATAAAATCAAAGTATGACCACATTTCATCTTAAAGAAAAGACCCTGCTCAAGAGTAATTAAATTGAATAATTTCCCTCAATCTTGTCAATAAGGAAATTAAGATAAGGTAGAGCATTGTTTTCGAACCAATATCCATGAATAACTTGTCCTCCCTGGTGGCCCTAACCCGGGGGTGTCCGAAAAGTCGAGACACCCTTTTTTTATTGTTGATCTTCTCTAAAATTATTATTTTAGAGTTGAACAAAATACAACAATGTCTAAGGTAGTTTTTAAAAATCAGACTGGCAATTGTC
>NZ_JBHLWI010000067.1:0-1091 GCF_042432905.1 Fontibacter flavus
CAAGCACCGAGGGGCGGTTTAGTACCTGCTCTTGAAAGCCGATACTGATGGACCTACCATCATCTTTTATACAGCATTGGCCAACCTACGATTGTTGGCCATTCACAGCACACCTTGGCGCAGTGGGGGATTTTGGAAAACTAAATTGTCAACTAGCACAAATTTACAATCGAAGCACAAACTTTCATTGAACAGAGTCAGCCCCCATTGCGCCAAACGTGTGTTACCAGCAGTGTTTCTGTCATCCGCCATATGTTGTCCTTTAAAATTCATTGTTCCACTTTGGAAGTCGTCCGTAAATGTCGAAATGTTTTTGCAATAATTTGTTTTCTAAAACTCTAGGGCAGTCAACAAATTTGTCGTTATGAGTTACATACCAATAAACATCTATAGCCTCAATTTTTTCTGCAAGCATTTGTGTTTTCCAAGAGTTACGTCTTGGTGAGCCAAATTGTTTACCGTTTACAAGTCGGTCTTTAAGTCCGCCAAGTCATGCCCTGCGGATAAATAGTGAGCCATCCGATTTTATTTCTCCTGAACGCCCGATGTAGATGAGTTCAATCCGTCCGCTCTTTAATGCGTAAATGATGTAAAGTCCACTCTTGTCTGTAGGTGCGTTACAAACTTCTCCTAAGTTGTCAGACGGTGAGAAAAAGAAGTGGTCGTTGTGGTTGTATTTACTTAGTTCATCAAACATTGTCAGTATAGTTAATCGTTGTAAGTCCTTGATTTTAAAAGTCTACGATGAACTGTCCGCTTAAAGTAGATTAAGACACCAATTAAGACTGCTAAAACTAAAAGTGTTAATGCGATTTTAATGTTCGTGTTAGCAGGGATATTATGACCACTTGCTATCATCATTAACCAAAATAGGAGAGTTGCAGTAACAAGCAGGATAAGAATAATCAAAAAGATGTTTAACAATACTCTCATTTTAGTCGTGTTAGGTAGTCGGTCAACATTGCTGGTAACGGTAGGAGAATTGCCGTCGGGCCCTTTCCGTAGTTTGCTCTCCTGGGGGCCTGACGGCAATTCGCTTGTTATGTGTCCGTTCAGTTGTCCGCTACAATATAATCTTTTTCCGGCCCTAT
>NZ_JBHLWI010000068.1:0-13112 GCF_042432905.1 Fontibacter flavus
ATTAGTCGACCAGTATTATACGTGTCAAGGAAAAAATCTAATCAAAAATCCCCAATCATGACTTTAGATTTTCAAAATCAAAAAATTGCAGCATAAAAAAGGCTGCCCTTTTCGGACAGCCCCTTTAGGATTTATTTTTATGAACAAATTTAATTGTCTTCTCCTCTTAATTTGACCACAGCCCCTTCAAGCAATGGACTGATTCGTATTTGGCAGGCAAGACGACTTGTTGGGAAATACGCTGGAAGATTTTCCAGCTGATCCAATTCTACATCTGTAGCATGGCAGAGCTCATTTTCACCTTCGACAATTTCCACATGGCAAGTAGCACAAAGTGCCATGCCACCGCAAGTTGCCAGAACAGGGTATTCGGAAGCTTTCAATACTTCCATTAAGCTTAAGCCCATATCATCAGGCGCTTCAACCGTCTGACGGTTGCCGTCGTGATCTTCTACTGTAAATGTTACCATGGTGCAAAATTAACCTTAAAATGAATTTACACCATTAACTGTGGTGTATTTAAAACTCAATTTTTGATCTGGATAGACGTATTTGAATGCGGAATGCATCATGATAGCGGCTTCATGGAATCCACAAAGTATCAGTTTCAATTTGCCAGGGTAGGTGTTTATATCCCCAATAGCATAAATACGCTCCACTCCAGTAGAGTAATCTCTTGTATCTACTTCAATGGCATTTTTATCTATGTTCAATCCCCAGTCTGCTATTGGTCCTAATTTTGGACTCAATCCGAAAAGAGGGATTAAATAATCAGCATCAATACTGATTTCTTCCTTGTTTTTACCTTCCAATTTTACACTGGAAAGCCAATCATCTCCTTCAAGCTCTTTAAGATTGGCAGAAAGAATTAGGTCAATTTTCCCATTATTGGCCAAGTCGAAAACTTTTGCGGCAGAATCTGGAGCGCCTCTGAAAGTTTCATTTCGGTGTACCAAAGTCACTCTTTCAGCCACATTGGCCAAGTATATGGTCCAATCTAAAGCAGAGTCTCCGCCGCCAGCTAAAACCACCTTCTTGTTTCTGAAAGTTTCAGGATTTTTGACCATGTAAGTCACACCCTTTCCTTCAAATTTTTCAAGATTTTCCAAAACCGGTTTTCTTGGTTCAAATACACCGAGTCCACCAGCAATAATGATGACCTGAGCATGTACTCTTGTGTTGTCATTGGTAGTGATGACAAAAGATCCATCCTCTTGTTTGGCCAAATGATCCACTCTTTCGCCTAAGGTAAATGTTGGCTTGAATGGTTTGATCTGCTCCATCAGATTATCTACCAGTTCTTGAGCCTTAACTTCTGGATATCCTGGGATATCATAGATGGGTTTTTGAGGGTAGATTTCAGAGAGCTGTCCACCTACCTGCGGCAAATAGTCGATAAGGTGGCAACGCATTTTTAATAGACCTGCTTCAAAAACAGCAAACAAGCCTACTGGCCCAGCTCCAATGATACAAATGTCGGTAGTAATCATGATGTGTTTTTTATTTATCGGTTAAACCAATTTCCGAGATGATTGTTCGTGCAAATATAATTAGTATAACAAGTATTTTTTCTATTCCGATCCAAAACTACTCCAGATTGTTGTAAATCGTATTGAGAATTCTTTTAAATTCTTCAAAATCCTTGTCATTGAGATTTTCCCAAGCCTTTTCCCTTATGGCAGAGATTTTAGGCTTAAGTTCTTTCACTTTGGTATTTCCGGATTCAGTAAGGATTATTTGAAAACTTCTTCGGTCTTGTGGATGGGGAATCCTTTCCACATATCCTTTTTTTGAAAGAATGTCTATAATCCTGGTCAATGTAGGCTGATCCTTGAATACCATTTGTGCCAATTCGGATTGGCTGAGCAATTCATTCTCAGAAAGATTCTTCATGACAATCCATTGGTCCACAGTTAGGTCAAAATCACCTAGTTTGAATTTTCTCTGTGCATATTGTTTGACCCTTCTTGCCGTCCGGTCTAATAAAAAGGAATATTTACTAAATTGTTCCTGTGTCATACAAATAATTAGTATGACAAATATAAGAAGGATATTTTAAAATAAATTAAATCCCTACAAAAAAGGTGGGGTATTGATCTTGGTTAGTTTCCTGCGCGGATTTCGTTTCTGTAAATCAGGTTACCGTCTTTGTCCCATTCAGCCCTGATATAAGGCCGGAAATTCTTAGTGAAGGGGGTTTCCTGATATTGTACTTCTCTTTTTCGGATTACTTTGCTTTTGTTGTTCCAGTACTCCGTCCACAGCCCAACCTTTTCCCCGTAATGATATTCACCACTGACTGCAATTTGTCCATCTTCATAAAAATGATAAAAGTTGCCTTCTTTTAGCTCGTATTCAATAGGGGTTAGTTGTTCGATCTGATTGTTTGCTTTATTATAATAGGAGACCCTGGAATCTTTAGGCCATCCTTCAGAATAATGCAATTTGTCCAAAAGGACGCTTCTGTTGTCAAAACTCAACCAAATACCATGTTTGGTCCCAAAATAAAAATTCCCCTCTTCCAGAACCGTTTCTTCCATGGACCTTGAATAAGGGCCATGCAGAAGATAGCCTCTTGAAGGATCAAAATCTTTTGTTCTGATGACATTGTCCTTTTTGTCAAACCAATAAATATCCCTTATGTAAGGATCCACTGTTTTATTGGTATAAGTATAATGGAACTGTTGGGTTTGGGTCTGATCCCTAAAACTCTGTTTTATTCTACCTTTTTTGGTTCTTTCGCCAAAAAAGATATTCTTCTTAATTTTTTTCTTCTCTTTTTTTTGCTTTTCCTTTTTCTCGGTGTCATCAAAAAGTAATATTGGAAGGGTAGACGGCATAAATCTGTCCATTACAACTCCTGTAGAGTCAGGGTCTTCAGCTTTTTCCTTTTTACGTTTTTGTGCAAGGGCAGCATGGCTTATTTGTACCAAAAGCAGAATGATGACTATTTTTCTGAACATGACCAATAAACGCAAGGAATTTTGGAATTATTTTGATTTAAAGTTACAAATACAAAATCAATTCCAAACTTTAGCTTAGAATTAATCATTGTAATCTGTAATTTTGGCTGAATTTATTAAACCTACCATAAAATGACATCAATTCTATCCGATCGTATCAACCAAATGGAAGAGTCAGCCACTTTGGCTATGGCGAAAAAATCCAGGGAACTCAAAGCCCAAGGCATTGATATCATCAGTTTGAGCTTAGGAGAGCCGGACTTCAAAACACCAAAACATATTCAAGAAGCTGCAAAGTCGGCTATAGATGAGGGAAAATATTTTTCCTATTCACCTGTTGCCGGTTATCAGGATCTGAGAGAAGCAATTGCAAAGAAACTTAGAGAAGAAAACCATATCCTTGAGGCCAAAGCTGAAAATATAGTGGTATCAACTGGTGCAAAGCACAGCATTGCCAATGTTTTTATGTGCTTGCTCAATGAGGGTGATGAGGTGGTGATTTTTTCTCCATATTGGGTTTCTTATGCAGAAATCATCAAACTTGCCGGAGGTGTACCGGTGTTGATAGAAGGTACGCTTGAGAATAACTTCAAGGCAACAGCAGCCCAATTGGAAGCTGCCCTTACAGACAAGACAAAAGCTGTTATTTACTCCTCGCCATGCAATCCAACAGGTTCGGTCTTCAGTAAAGAGGAACTGGAAGCCATCGCTGAAGTGGTGAAAAAGAGAGATAACTTAATGGTGGTGGCTGATGAGATTTATGAACTGATCAATTTTACCGGCCAACACGCCAGTATAGCAGCTTTACCGGGAATGTTTGAAAGAACGATTACTGTCAATGGATTTTCAAAAGGATATGCCATGACAGGATGGAGGGTTGGTTATATCTGTGCTCCTGTATTTATGGCAAAGGCATGTGAGAAAATGCAAGGCCAGTTTACTTCCGGTGGAACCGGTATCGCCCAAAGAGCAGCATTGGCTGCTATTTCAGGTGATCAGGCACCATCCAAAGAAATGGAAAAAGCCTATCTCAAAAGAAGAGATTTGGTTTTAGGTCTTTTGAGAGATATTCCGGGTATCAAAACCCATGTGCCTGAGGGTGCTTTCTATTTCTTCCCAGATGTGACTTCTTTCTTTGGTAAGCATGCAGAAGGAATGACAGTAAATAACGCTGACGACCTTTGTCTTTACCTGCTTGAAAATGCCAATGTTTCCTTGGTGACAGGAGAAGCTTTTGGTGCTCCAAATTGTGTAAGGTTGTCTTATGCGGCATCTGAAGAAGAATTGAAAGAGGCGCTAAAAAGGATGAAAGCTGCATTGGCTAAATTGAAGTAAGTCACTGATAATCCTCATATCTTATTGGAATTCATATTAATTTGGAGGTTTCCTGAAATAAGGAAACCTCTTCTTGTTTTATAATTAGCAGAAAAATGGAAAAATTTCCGAAAAGTGAAAAGCTGTTCGCTTTGGTTTTTATCAGCATAGTAGCTGTATTCAAACTGGTTTATTTTTATTTTTCCAATCATAGTCTTTTTACTGAAGAAGCGCAATATTGGCTATGGTCCAAGCATTTGGACTGGAATTATTATTCCAAACCTTTGATGATAGCGGTTTATAATTTTTTGAGTACGCTGATGTTTGGTAACACAGAATTTGCCATCAAATTCAACGCGGTGTTATTCAGTGCGCTTACTTCTTGGGTGCTGTATTTATTTTCTTTTGAACTTTTCAAAAGCGCTAAGATTTCTTTTTGGACAGTGGTCATCCTGACTTTTATGCCCTTTTTTCACTTAGGTTCGATATTTCATACCACGGATTCCTCTCTTTACTTTTTTTGGGTTTTGTCTTTTTTTTGGGTTTGGAAAAGTCTGGAAACAGGAAAACTTACCTGGTGGATATTGGCCGGTCTATCTACAGCTATAGGAATCATGTCCAAAAACATCATGATCTTGGTCATCCCAATAGTTTTTCTTTATATGCTACTCACGCAGCCCAAGCAGATTTTGCGGGCTGGTTTTTGGGTATTTTCACTGGTTTCATTCATCGGTTTTATTCCATTGGTATTGTGGAACATGCACAATGACTTTGTGACCTTTAAGCATGTGGGGACTTTGGGAGGTGTCAGTGGAGCAGGGAACAGTTTGAGTTTGGGGAAATCCTTCGCCTATGTAGGAGAGTATATTGGAGGGCAATTAGGGATTATGTCGCCTTTCTACATTCCTTTATTGGTTTTGCTTTTGATCGCTTTAAAAAAGACCAAGGACAACAAATTGCTTTTCCTGATTTTACCTTCTTTGGCAGTTTGGTTTTTGTTTTTGATGATCTCTACGCAAAAGAGTGTCTATGTCAATTGGCCGGCAATGGGTATGCTTTTGCTGCCGGTCGGAATGGCCAAGGTAGTGATGAATGAAGGGCAGAATTGGCTGAAGTATCTAAAAATCGGCACTGGAATTACGGCATTTCTTTTTTTAGTGATGTTTTTTCCTCAGCCTTTTGATCATATTGGCCTCAAAAAAATACTAAAACCAAAGGCCGATCCTATGGGGCGCTTGGCAGGATATAGGGAGTTGGGAGAAAGGATCACTTTCCTAAGAGACAGTCTTGATCTTGGGAATTCATTTATCTTTTCCGATAACTATCACCTGGCTTCTGAGATGGCTTTCTATGTACAGGGAAATCCTCAAACCTACACTATCAACATGGGCAGAAGGAAAAATCAATTTGATCTTTGGCCTGGGATTGATCAGTTTGAAGGGAAAGGGTTTGCAGGAATTTACATGACCAGAGAGAAAGAAGTGCAACCATCAGTGTCTTTGGGCTTTGATGAATTACTGCACTTGGAAGAATTCTACACTGTATATAGAGGAGATACCATTAAAATCTATCAAGTAGCATTTTTCAGAAACCTGAATCATATTAAGGAAGTGGAGACCAACCAGTTTTGATCAAATTGATTAGATTGGTTTTACCCAATAAAATTTCTTTCCTGTTTCTGATTTAACTTCTTCCGAATTGCCATGTAATAAGCTAAGCGCCATTTTACCGATGTGTTTTGCGTCCCAGTTTAGGGCGGCTAATTCAATCTGGTAGTTTTCTTTGGGGATTCTTGAAAGATGCTTGTCTTCGATAATGATAAAGTCATAGTCTGAAAACCTTTCATCAAAATTGCCCTCATTCAAATCAGTCATGAAGTAATCAGGTCCTAATCCAATTCGGATTTTACTTCCAGTGTGTAAGTGTCCTAAAAAGGCGATTTTGCTTCCTTTGGGGATGTCCTTGTCTCTAGCATATGTTTTTATATGCTGGCCTGCATCCGGAAGAGAGATCTGGAAAGTTGAAATACTGATTCCGAAAAACAATAATAAGACGCTTAATGCAATTGAATGCGTCAATTTTTCATTGTTTTGTGAAGTTTTGAAAAGATAAACAATTCCGGATCCAAATATTGCAATCTGTAACCAAACCCAAAAGGTTGAGGGAAGGAAGTAATTGAAGAAAATTCCAGCCAAAAATACTATGATATTAAGACCAAGAAAGAAAATCAGGGAGCTTTTTAAAAGTTTTATTCTTTCGAGAATAGCTGCCCGGATCAATAGCCAAGCTACCCAAATGGTGGTCATTGGGATGACAGGAAGTAAATATCTTTCGTAAAATTTTGATACTGCAGCAGACATTAAAAGGATGGCGATAACCCAGAGTATCACAAAACCGGTAAATGCAGGTTGTTCATGAAAAAGTTTTTTTGTATTTGACTTAGTGTTCTTGAAGCCAAAAATAAACCAGGGCACAAAAAGAACGATTATAAGTAAGGCGGCTATCAGTAAGTTTTTTCCAATTAACAGAAAACGGGAAGCCACTCTCATTCCTACTTGATCTTCTACAAATGACTCGAGGTAGGTAGCACCATGGATCCAATACATGGCTACAAACCAATACGATGCGATTACAATTGCCGTAAGTACTGAAGGGAAATGGACCAGTTTCTTGATGTGAATTCTCTGCCAGGGATTTAATAGAAGGTAAAGTATACCTAAGCCTCCCAAAGCGGCAGCAGGGAGTCCCTTCACCTCAAAAGCGAGGGCTAATCCCAGGAACAATAACCAATGAAATTTCTTTGGGGCGCTGTTTCCGTATTTCAGGAAACCGATGAACCCCACAGTACTCATTGCCATAAAAAAGCCCAACAAAACGTCAGGGATAGACCTAGTTGAACTTAAGATTAGCACAGGGTGTGAGGCCATGATCAATGCTGCAAGATTCGAAATTTTGCGGTCATTAAAAAACACCCTTGATGCCCAGAAAACAAATCCTATCGTCAATGCTCCTGCGAGGAGGAAAAAGATTCTGGAAGCAAATGGTGTCACCCCAAAAATCTTAAAACCGGCCAAGACAAACCAATAAGTTAAAATGGGTTTTTTGAATCGTGTTTCCTCACTGCCGAGGTAAGGGGTCTGAATATCTCCGTTTTGGAGCATTTTTACGGCTGCATCGGAATAATACATTTCATCCGGATAATGCATATGAAAACTTAGAGCAAATGGCCCAACCAAAAGGATAAAAGCCAAGATGGTTAACCATATAGAGAATTTACTTTCTGTTTTCATAGCCGAAATTTACAGGCAAAGATAATAGTTTCATTTGGTATGAGGCTTCTTTTAGTTTAGACTTCCGAATTAAAAACGCATTTTGGATCGATTTGCTTTCTTTATTTGCTGTGTCTAAATTAATAATGTAATTTTAGCCAAATTTTATTCTTATGAAAAAACCACTGTTGTCCGTTGTCATTACGGTATACAATGAAGAGGAGAACATCAAGCCTCTACTGGAAGCCACTTATGAGGCTTTGAAAGAAATTGATTATGAGGTGCTTTTGGTAGAAGATGGAGCGACTGACAACACGGTAGCTGAAGTGAAAAAATATGCCAATGACAGGACCAAACTGATCATTTTTAATAAAAATTACGGTCAGACCACAGCCTTGGCTGCTGGAATTGATATGGCGCAGGGGATATATATTGCGACTATGGATGGTGATTTACAAAATGACCCCACCGATATCCCCGGGATGTTGAAAAAAGCAATGGATGAAGAATGGGATGTGGTGGCAGGAAAGAGGGCTAATAGGAAAGATGGTTTTGTCTTAAGGAAATTCCCCAGCAAAATTGCGAATTACATTATCAGGCACTCAACAAAAGTATACCTAAATGATTATGGCTGTAGTTTGAGGGTATATAAGGCGGAAATTGCCCAAAACATGGGGTTATATGGTGAATTACACAGGTTCATACCTGTATTGGCAAAATTAGAAGGTGCCAGCATGACTGAAGTGGATGTGAAGCATCATCCTAGGATTCATGGTACCTCTAAATATGGGTTGAGCAGGACTTTTAAGGTAATGGCAGATTTGATTCTCATGCTTTTCTTTCAAAAGTATTTTCAAAGGCCTATACATATCTTCGGAACTTTAGGCTTGTTGTCTTTTGGTGTCGGTGTATTGATAAATCTTTATCTTTTAGTTCTTAAAATTTTTGGTGAGGATATCTGGGGAAGACCTATTCTGCTATTAGGATTTATTTTTCTCTTGGGGGGGATTCAGTTAATTACTACTGGGATTATCGCTGAAATCATTATCAGGACTTATTTTGAATCCCAGGAAAAGAAAACCTATAAAATAAAATCCGTCTATCAGGGTGCTGTTAAAGAATAAAATAGTCAAAACTTTTATCAAGCTGGCCCTCTCAGGGCTGGCTGTTTTTTTGGTTTTCAGGAAAATCGATGCCCAGGAACTTTGGCAAATCGTGAAATCAGCTGATTGGTTTTGTCTTTTATTGGCAGTTGCATTTTTTGTTCTTAGTAAAATTGCCACATCGCTTAGGTTGAATATTTATTTCAGAAACATAGGGTTGTATATATCTGAAAAGGAAAACCTTTTCCTTTACATGAAGGGGATGTATTACAACCTTTTTTTACCTGGAGGGATAGGTGGAGATGGGTATAAAGTGTACTTACTGAATAAGAGATATAAGGTATCTGTAAAAAAACTACTGCAATCAGTTTTGTTGGATAGACTTGGGGGACTGGTATCAATTGTTTTTTTGTTGTTATTGTTCTTTTTGTTCATTGATGTGGAAGAAGAAATTCTTCAGGGCTTTGCTTGGGATTATGTGTCCGTCGCCTTGGCAATCCTCGTATTTCCGGCTTTTTATCTCATTTATTTGCTATTTTTCAAGTCCTTTTTAGATTCTTTTATCGGGTCAAATCTTTATTCATTGGCCGGTCAATTATTACAGATAGTGAGTGCATATTTTATCTTGATTGCGATAGGGGTGGATGTCAATATATTGGAGTATCAGTTTGTATTTCTCCTTTCTTCTATCGCTGCGGTTTTACCTTTGACAATAGGAGGAGTGGGTGTTAGAGAACTTGTATTTATTTTTAGTCATGAATTTATCGGAATTGATAAGAATACGGCGGTCGCTTTCAGTTTGATTTTCTTTTTGATATCGGCTTTAGTTTCTTTTACAGGTTTTTTTGTGAAAGTGGCGAATAAATTGGATAGGCCTGAGAAAGCTTAATGTTTTAAGGTTGCTATTGGGTAGAAAAATCAATTCATAATAATTAGGCGATGTTATAAGTGTTGGCTTTAGGAAACTTATCTATCCGATTTTCTATTCTCAAATCTTCTTGTGTTTCTATTTGTGTAAATTAAATTATTCAAAGAAAAAATTAACTACTTTATTTTTCACTGACCAGAATAACCTGATTTTTTTCTCATGAAATTGTTAAGGGGTAGCTGAGAAACTGTGAAGTTTTGGTAACTCATAAAATAGTTTTTTAAATATTTAAAAAGCTTTTAACTATGTATGAAATTGATTAAAATGGAAACTCAAATTTAAATTCTAGTGAATTTATTTTGGTTTGTAAAGTCGCTAAATGTGGCTGTTCTTGTGGTTTTCCATCAGCCAAAACAACAGGGATAATATCAGGTATAAATTTTTTGTTAAAAAACCGAAAAAAACCAAGTTGATTTATTGCATTGGATCTAGAAAGTTGTTTATATTTGTCATGGGTGATTAAGCAACTTTTTCTACTGAGCATTTTAAGCTATGAGTTTCAAAATGAAGGTTATTTCGAGAATTACTTTTTCTGACCTTCATTTTAAAATCTAAAAGTCCGCGAAAGCGGATTTTTTTATTATGTTGTGTTGGGTTTCACGGTAATTCATGTCAATTGTATTTTCTTATATGATAAAGTGGCGTTTGTCTAAAAGGTGTCAGGTATCTTTTGTTATGCTATTTCTCTTTTTTTTTCCAAACATTTTGTTAAATGCTCAGGACACAACCTACTATACTTCCTTTGACAAAATGATAACAACCAGGCTTTATGCTTCCAGAAAGTATACTGCACTGACTGTGTCGGATAAGGTTAATGACTTTAGGTGGCGTTTTGAGCCTAATTCAACTGTAAACCTTGGGCTTGGGGCCACTTATAATAACTTTACTTTGAATTTGGCCTACGGTTTTGGTTTTTTAAATCCAGACAGAGGTACTGGTGAGACCAAGTATTTAGATTTACAGGCCCATATGTATCCGAAAAATTGGGTGATTGATTGGTTCGGTCAAATCTACAAAGGTTACTATATGGAGCAGTGGATTGATGGGGAAAAAGAAGTAGGCTTTCAACTTTACCCAAACATGGAAGTTAGAAAGTTTGGTTTTAATGTACAGCATTTATTCAATGGTGATAAGCTTTCTTTAAAAGCAGCGTTTTTGCAAAGTGCTTGGCAAAAGAAGTCAGCGGGAAGTTTTTTGCTGGGTTTTGAGGCATACGGCGGTTGGGTTGAGAATGAAGGTTCAATTTTACCTGTTGAAATAGTCGATTCCGAACAAAGGAATTTCAGTCGGCTAGGTTTTCTTCAGATTGGACCAAATGCAGGGTATGCCCATACGCTTGTTTTTTGGAAGCGGTTTTTCGTAACCGGAGTAGTGTCTGCGAATTTGGCATTTGGGCCAACTTATGTAAATAATATCAATGGGAGAGAACGGAACTGGGGTATGTTGCCCAATGTATTTGGCCGGGTGTTTCTAGGGTATAATGGCCCAGTATGGTCTATTAATGCAAACTATTTGAGGAATTATGTGCATTTGTCTTCTTTGGAGGATTATACAAATGCTTTTATTACGGGGAATTATCGTTTTAATTTTGTGTATAGATTTGAAGCAGGGCCAAAATTGAAGCCTTTTTTAGAATATGTAGACCCTGCCAGATATTTTCCCTTTAAGTCTAAGCAAAAGAAGAAAAAGTAAAGGCTCAAAGAAGGATTTTTCTTAGATTTACAGGATTAGAATTGAAGAAAAAGTAAAAACCAAAATAACATGTCGGAATCATTTGGCGTACAAAAAGCCCTCGAAAGATTGGGAGTCCAATCTGAAAATCTCGGAACTTCAACTGGGAATCGATGGATTAACAGTGGAAAGGAATTTATCAGTTCATTTTCTCCAGCGGATGGAGCCTTGATTGGAAAAGTGCAGGTGACAGATGAGGAAAGCTATGAAAAAGTAATTGCACAGGCGCAGGATGCGTTTAAAGTTTGGCGGAATATGCCAGCTCCCCAAAGAGGGGAAATCGTCAGGCAGATTGGGAATGCTTTGCGTGACGTGAAGGCAGATTTGGGTAAATTAGTATCTTATGAAATGGGTAAATCCTATCAGGAAGGTTTGGGTGAGGTTCAGGAGATGATTGATATCTGTGATTTTGCAGTAGGTTTATCTAGGCAGCTTTATGGTTTGACCATGCATTCCGAAAGACCTGGGCATAGGATGTATGAACAATGGCATCCGCTTGGTGTGGTAGGGGTCATTTCCGCTTTTAATTTTCCTGTTGCTGTTTGGTCTTGGAATGCCATGATAGCTTGGGTTTGCGGGGATGTGTGTATTTGGAAACCTTCAGAAAAAGCCCCGCTTTCAGGAGTGGCATGTCAGCATATTGTGGCAAAAATTTTCAAAGAAAATGGATTACCAGAAGGAGTTTCTTCATTGATTGTTGGAGACTATAAGGTCGGTGAATTGATGACAACCGATAAGCGGGTTCCTTTGATTTCAGCTACAGGTTCTACCCGAATGGGTAAAATCGTTGGACAGGCTGTAGCTGCTAGGTTGGGTAGGTCATTATTGGAGCTTGGAGGTAACAATGCAATTATCATCTCTGAAAATGCTGACTTGGAGATTGCCATAAGAGGGGCCTTGTTTGGGGCGGTGGGTACAGCTGGACAACGTTGTACTTCTACGAGAAGATTGATCATTCATGAGTCTGTCTACGAAACTGTTAAAGAAAGACTGGCATCAGCTTATGGGAAATTGGTCATTGGGAATCCTCTGGATGAAAAAAATCATGTTGGTCCATTGATTGATAAAACAGCTGTGGAGATGTACTTGCAAGCCATTGAAAAAGTGAAAGCAGAAGGAGGGAAGGTGGTCGTAGAAGGTGGTGTGTTGTCAGGAGAAGGATATGAATCAGGTTGTTATGTTAGGCCTTGTATTATTGAAGCAGAAAATCATTTCGAAATGGTACAAGAAGAGACTTTTGCTCCGATCTTGTATATCATGAAGTATAATACGTTGGAAGAAGCGATAGCAATGCACAATGGTGTGCCACAGGGATTGTCATCAGCAATTATGACATTGAATATGAGAGAGGCGGAAGCATTCTTGTCAGCTGCGGGTTCCGATTGTGGTATTGCCAATGTGAATATTGGTACCTCCGGAGCGGAAATTGGTGGAGCCTTTGGTGGTGAGAAAGAAACTGGAGGAGGGCGTGAATCCGGATCAGATTCATGGAAGGCTTACATGAGACGTCAGACCAATACGATCAACTATAGTACGGCTTTGCCTTTGGCTCAGGGGATAAAGTTTGATATTTAAATAATCGATAAAAAAATAGAGTTCTGAAATTAGCTAAAAGGGAGGGGCATAAATGTCCCCCTTTTTTTTTGTTCTAGCCATATGTTAGGAAACCATGGGAATAAAAAAAAACCTCCGATTTGGAGGCTTAGTGGGAGTTGAGGGATTCGAATCTACCTGTAGTTAGACAGGCCCCCGACCCTTCCGACTGTAGTCGGAATGCTCTGAACCAGCAGGGCTAATGAGAGAT
>NZ_JBHLWI010000069.1:0-2471 GCF_042432905.1 Fontibacter flavus
CTTTCTTACTGTAAAGACGTTCTTTCAAACGTTCACTCATCTTAGGATCATTTAATAAGTCATCAATTGTCTTTTTCTTGTTCATATTGTGTAAAGTTAGCAGACACACTTAAATGAACAGTCTCTTCCTAAGTAGGTTGATTTTATCCATTTTATTAGCAAAGTTGCTTATGCTTAATTTTTATTCAAATTAAATGAAATATTTGAAGGATTTTTTTTCAAGGCAGCTAATTATTTGGATTGAACCAAATTTGTTCAAAAAATCGTCTACAAGTTTATTCTTAAAAGTCAGTTTGGGAATGAAAAGAAAAGGCCTTGATCCCAAGGAACCAAGGCCTTACCTATGAAAAAAATATCAACCTACATTGATTGCTTTTTTGCTCTTACCTGCTTCGATTGCTTTTTTTGGAATTACAATCTTCAGGATACCATTGTCATATTTGGCATCAATGTTCTCATCTTGTACATTTTCAGGCAGTGTAAAAGACCTTCTGATGCTTGAATAAGAAAATTCTTTCTTGCGGTAATTTTCTTTTTCTTCCTCTGATTTATGCTCTTTTTCTGCGCTGATGCACATGATACCATTGTCAACTTCCACCTTGAAATCTTTTTTGTCAAATCCTGGAGCCGACAATTCCAACTTAAATTCTTTGTCATTTTCAATGACATTCGCGGAAGGAACTTCCACGCCTTTTTCTGGAAACCAGAACTTTTCGTCCCAATCAAAGGGACTTTCTGCGCCGAAAAAGTCCTGTACCATTTTTGGCCACAAACCGCCGTTTCTTTTTGCTAGAGTGCTCATGGTAATCTAGGTTTTGAGGGTTAAAAGATATGTTTTTTGAGATAATAAAGTTCGAAAAAAAATACAAGAAAAATAATGATAGGTGTCAGGTTTTCAGGTGATTACTGTCAAAAAAAAACAAAGATTAATTTTCTGCTTTAACTCAATTTTCTCAAGACAAATTCCACACACCTAGCCGCCAGCCTCGCTGTAGAATTGTCTTGGTCGTATTTTGGATTAAGTTCCACCACATCCATACTGATCAATTTACCTGTTTTGGCTATCCAGTCCAAAACTTTAAATGCAAGTTCAGGTGAAAATCCCGATGGTGAAGGAGCACTCACTCCAGGAGCGTATGCTGAACTGAAGCCATCAAGATCTATGCTGAGGTAGATTTTATTCACCTTTGAACAAAATTCATCTAAAAGTATGGTGATTTCCTGCCAATTGTCTAAAGTGAAGTCTTCAATTTCCATCCATTCAGCCTTTAATCTTTTGGCTGTTTCAAACAATAGGGGAGGGTTAGCAGCCCTTTGTATCCCCAAACACAAATAATGAAAGTCATTGGGAAATTCTTCTCCAAGTTGCAAAAAGGGAGAGCCTGAATGGCCTTTACCTGCTGATTTAACCCGGAGATCGAAGTGGGCATCTAGGTTGATGATTCCCAGTTTTTCACTTTTTTGATGCACATGTTCAAAAACTCCTTTGCCATGAGCATAGGCCAGATCATGGCCACCACCTATTAAAACAGGGAAAATACGCTTTGATAACAACGACCGGACTGTTTGAGTTATCAATTCATGGCTTGCTTCCATGTCACCATCCAATGTTTGAATATCTCCTAGGTCCAAGAGATGATAATTGGCAGGCAGATGATATGCCATAGAAGCCATCAATCGGCGAATCATTTCAGGACCTTTTGTTGCTCCGGGTCTGCCTAAGTTTCTTTTTACCCCTTCATCTCCAACATATCCTAAGATTGCCACATACTTGCCATCAGGATTAGTGTGCGGGTCAAGAGTCGTCAGGCAATTCATAGCCTGATAAAAATAAGACAAGGTTTCCGAATTTCTTCCAGACCAGATTGATGGAGATGTAGGTAGGTGAAGAGTCATATCCCTTTTTTCTTTGCTTTAAATACGGCTTTAATTTGTTTTGTAAGGTTGTATCAAGTCCCAAAGATTGCCATAGAGGTCTTCAAATACCACCACTTTCCCATATTCTTCCTCTCTTGGTCCATTGATGATTTTAATTTCCTGTCGAAGCAGGTTTTCGTAATCCCTGTCAAAATCATCTGTGTGTAAAAAAAGGAAAACACGGCCTCCAGTCTGATTGCCTATGCTTCTTTTTTGGTTTTCATTTGCTGCTTTCGCCAGTAGTAGAGAGGCACCGTTTCCTCCATTCGGACGTACCACTACCCATCTTTTGGTCTCAGAGAGTGGTGTGTCCTCGATTAATGTAAATTGCAGTTTCTTGGTGTAATATTGGATAGCTTTGTCATAGTCATCCACGACTAGGGCAATTTGTACCAGTGATTGTTTCATCTCATGCTGTTAAGTTAAGAGAAGGGGGCTGTCCGAAAAGGGCAGCCTTTTTTATGCTGCAATTTTTTGATTTTGAAAATCTAAAGTCATGATTGGGGATTTTTGATTAGATTTTTTCCTTGACACGTATAATACTGGTCGACTAA